>JBCBTQ010000048.1:0-30745 GCA_039818605.1 Cyanobacteria bacterium J06639_14
AGCAAATCGGAAAAAGCGATAGATTCTGGTTATCGACGGGGGTTATACTTGCCCCCATTGTGTTTGGCAGATGGGGCCACTGACATTACCCCCACGGGTAATTTTCAGGGCACTCAAACAACCGAACTCACAACAAAGCCCAAAATCCAAAATCGATATCTATGTCCCTGGCCCGACGAAACGTAGCCCTTTTGGCCCTATGCCAAGCCCTGGCGATGTCAAGCAACACGATTTTGATCACCACAGCGGCGCTGATTGGCTTCGGTTTGGCTGAAGACAAATCTCTAGCAACGTTGCCACTGACCCTGCGCCAGGTGGCAACCATGGCCCTAACCATTCCGGCAGCGCTGCTGATGCGGCGCTTAGGGCGGCAGCAGGGGTTTTTGATTGGCTCGGGCTTGGGGGTAGTGGGCGCTGGGTTGGGGATTGCTTCGGTGCAGCAACAGAGCTTTGGGTTGTTTTGTTTGGCGATCGCGCTCTTGGGAGCATTCAACGGATTTGTCGGCTACTACCGCTTTGCCGCTGCCGATGTGGCAACTGACGACTTTCGCGCTCAGGCAATTTCTTGGGTGGTGGCGGGGGGGACGATTGCCGCGATCGCCGCCCCTTGGCTCGCCCGAGTTTCCCAAACCTGGTTTGACTCAACACTATATGTCGGGTCGCTGGTGGCGATTTTGGGGCTCCAGTTGCTGACAGTAGTCTGTTTAGCATTGATCCAAACCCCGCCCCCACTCCCGCCAGAAAAAACAGACACGGGGCGATCGCTGCTGACAATCATGGGTCAACCCGTATTTTTGGTGGCGGTGATCGGCAGCATGATTGGCTATGGCGTGATGACGCTGGTGATGACGGCAACCCCTTTAGCGATGCAAGCCGTGCCTCATTCCTTTGGGGCTACTGCATCGGTGATTCAGTGGCACGTGTTGGGTATGTTTGCGCCCTCCTTTTTTACCGGATCTTTAATTCGATATTTTGGCGTCATTCCGATTATCTTGGTTGGGATTTTGCTAAACCTGCTGGCTTTAGGGACTAACCTATTGGGCCTGAGTTTTGAGCATTTCGCGATCGCCTTACTGCTACTCGGCATCGGCTGGAATTTTATGTTCGTCGGCTCCACCACGCTGCTGACAGCCGCTTATACCCCGGCAGAGCAGGCTAAAACCCAAGCCGCCCACGACTTTTTGATGTTTGGCTTTGTCACGTTGACCACTTTTCTCTCCGGCCATTTGTTCCACCGCTTTAGCTGGCTGACAGTGAATCAGGTGGGGTTACCGCTGATGGCGATCGCGCTGATGGCCATACTGTGGGGTACCCGCCCGCGATCGCCCTCAAAAGTAGGACTTTAATATCACCGTACCCACAAAGCTTTGGGTGCTATAGCAAGCCAGATTGCTTATGTATTGGGCATCTCAGCGAAACTCGGTGAATTAAGCAAGCTGGCCAGCACGATAAACCCTGGGCAAGAAAAATTGTTACGATTTAGATACAATCGCGATCGCCCTTAGTCTTTAAATTCATGTCCAGACTCTTCTCCACTGCCCTCTCCGTTTTAATCCTTTGCCTCATTTCCCTCACCGCCTTAGCCGATTTTGCCCAAGCCGACAGCACACTAGCCAAAGCCACCTTTGCAGGCGGCTGTTTTTGGTGTGTGGAGCATCCCTTTGACGAACTCGACGGTGTGGTTTCAACGACATCGGGATATACAGGGGGTGACAAGGAAAATCCAAGCTATTACCAAGTTTCTTCGGGAACAACAGGCCATGTGGAAGCAATGCAGGTGGTTTATGACCCGGAAAAGATCAGCTACGAGCAACTGCTAGACGTGTTTTGGCACAATGTTGACCCCTTGGATGATCGGGGGCAGTTTTGCGACAAGGGGAGCCAGTATCGCTCGGCTATTTTTTACCACGATGAGCAGCAGCAGGCGTTGGCAGAGCAGTCCAAGCAAGATTTAGAAACGTTGAAGTTTGACCAAGAAATTGCCACAACAATTCGCCCTGCGGCCACGTTTTACGAAGCGGAGGACTATCATCAAAACTATTACGAAACCCACCCCGTACGCTACAAAGTTTATCGGTTTGGCTGCGGTCGCGATCAGCGCTTAGCACAGGTTTGGGGTAGCGATTAGTTTTAGATAGATGGATCAGGAGTTATCCTGTTCTGTGGACAACTCTCCAGCAGCCAGGATTTGGCTAAAGGTTAAGGTCAGTGGAGTTGATCCGCTGTCGCCGCCTTTTCCCCCGATCAACCGCTTCAATACAGCAGCTCCAGCGATTTGTTTTACTGCGCCACCACTCTGATGCGAAATTTACGAATCGACATGAATTGGTAGGCGGATAGAGAACTCAGTACCTTGCCCCAGCTCAGACTGCACCTCTAGGCTACCGCCGTGTTTTTCCACTACAATTTGTTGAGCGATCGCCAGCCCTAATCCAGTCCCTTTACCAACACCTTTAGTTGTGAAAGAATGATCAAAAATCCTGGATTTAACCTCTTCTGACATACCTTTGCCGTTGTCGGAAATTCGAATCTCGACAGCATTTCGATTGGCCGATATAGCAGTTTGAATTGTGATTTTTTGAGAATCCTCTTTCAGGTCTTCAAAAGTAGTTTCCTGAGCCATTTCATCGAACATATCGATTGCGTTCGCAAGGATATTCATAAACACCTGATTGAGCTGACCGGGGAAACAGTCAATCTCCGGTAGCTCACCATAGTTTTGAACCACTTCAATCTTCGGGCGCTGATCATTGGCCTTGAGTCGATATTTCAGGATCAGCAGCGTGCTATCGAGACTTTCATGGAGATTCGCGCTGACTTTGTATTCAGTATCAGCACGCGAGAAGGTACGCAGGCTAATGCTGATGCCCTTAATGCGATTTGTCGCTTCTCGCATGGACTCCAGCAGTTTGGGTAAATCCTTCAGCACAAATTCCAAATCAATGTCTTCAGCGTTTTCTTGAACTAGATCATTGGGAGGATGCTGTTCTCGATAAGTTTCTAAATGCTCAAACAAGTCTTTGATATAATCTTTCAAATTTTGGATGCTCCCATTGAGGAACCCAATAGGGTTGTTGATTTCATGAGCTACCCCAGCGACCAAGTCACCTAAAGTCGCCATCTTCTCGTATTGCACGGTTTGCAGCTGCATTCTCTGAAGTTCAATCAAAGCCTGTTCAAGGGCATTATTTCTCTCAATTATTAGTTCTTCTGCCCGCTCTTTTTCTACGACCTTTTGTTGTAAATCACGAAAAGCATTTTGAAGTTGATGCGTCATTTGTGAAAACGACAACGCAAGCTGACCTAATTCGTCTTTTCGATTGATTTTGAGGTCTACTTCAAATTCACCGTCCGCCAATTTTTGACTTGCCGTCGTGAGATAGTGGAGTGGATAAGTAATCTGATTTTGCAGGACGGAAAATAACAAGACAACTTCAACCAAGAGGGCTATAAAACTAGCAGCTAAGACAAATTTAATGGTGTCAAAAGCTGCTTCTGAAAGGAGTGCTTTCGGATAGACTGTTACGAAAAACCAATCTGGGCCAGCCAATTGTGTGACTGCCAAGAACTCCTGATCTCTTTTATTTTCGATCACACCTGTTGGCGTAGCCAGGCTCAGTTGGAAAATTTCTTGAAGATGGTCGTCATTTAAATTATTTATATTTAAATTACCCTGGGCCCGTTGAATTTCCTCAATGTATTGAGGATGAGCAATTAATCGACCGCCTCGACTAAAGATAAGATTGTAAGCTCCTGGTAAATTATTATTAATGGTTTGCTCTATCAAGTTATCAAGCTGAATGTCGTGGCCAAAGCCACCGACAAAGCGATCTCCCTCATAAAGAGGAACTACAGATGACACCATCCAAACCCCAGTCACAGTATCAGAATAAACCCCTGTCCAAACAGGCTGTCGGTTTGGATTATGCTGGGGGTCTGCCGCATAAAGGTACTCATCTTGGGATGGTTCAAAATCAGATTTCGCCTGTAATCCTAGGGGAGTACCGCTCCAGTAGATTGTTGTCGTGTTTTCGACTGTATTCAAATAGGTATTTATGAACCGATTACTCCATGCTATGCCATGGCTAGTAATCAGACGTTGAGCAACCAATAGTTGTTGTTTGAGCGCTGGAGTAATCTTCGTCCATTTATTGACAAATGAGGTAGCTTGTCGAATGGTATCGAATTCTGACATGGGTCGGTCACCATGAAAATTACGAGTTGTACCATCATCCCAAGCAAAAAAATTCTGATTAAACTCCGCTAAGACATTCTGCTTAGAGGGTTGGCCTATTTCCTGTAAAAAGCGATCCCGCAAGGCAGTTAAATTGTCTTCTGCTAGTTGGAATATTGAACTTTCTCGTTGTCCACGCTCTGTTATATAACTTTCTAATTCCTGAATCGTTTGAGCTTCTAGGTTATGCACAACGTGGAAATAGCTCACAATAGCTGACACCAACACCACCAATGCAACTCTCAGCGACATATTCAGCAAGGTTTTTGCTGTAAGGGAGGTTTGGTAAAGGTTGATGGCCCGTGGCAATAAGTTCTGCATAAATCAATGGACTATAGTTTCAAGAATTAGTTTCAAGGATTCAGAAAGACTACGAGTGAAGCATTGCAAGCAGATCAATTAGTATTTCCAAAAACCGTTTTAGCCGTACTTATCCTGAAACAGGTAGCTTCATAAGCAATTCGCTGCTTTGATCTATTGTGATTCTTCCACCTAAGCCACCGCTATAGAGTTCTGTGGGGCTACTAAAACCAAATCCTACTAGTTCTACTTGAGAAAGTTTTTTGACTGAGATGCCCCCGACCAAATTGTCTTGTAGCGTTTGCTACCAACAAGCTCTAATCTAAATACAGTGGCTCAACAATGGCATAGCCAGGGGGTTTCAGGCAATGTTTGAGGTGAGGTGATGCGAGTTTGAACGCTCATAGGTTTAGTTGGAATCTGGGATTCAATTTGATCAGTTTGTCCCTTAGGGTTCCCTCAGATTTTGGTAAGCTAACCATGCACGACGAACAGGACAGCGATCGCTTAAGTAGTACAACTATTAAACTATTATTAGACTGAACAACCCTGGAAGTTCCGCTGATTTGGATAAATAGGCAAAATTTTTCCGTATATCGCGGTCAACATTTTTGAGTAATGCCTGGGGTTTTTCCAATCCGTCCACTCCTGCGCAATATTATGTGGCAGTATCATGACTTTTTCAGCAACTGATCATATTCAGAATAAGTTCCAATCCAGAATCAGTAGGGTGGCGAGTAGTTTTAGATGGATGGTTTAGGGATTTTCTTGTTCGCTAGGTAATTTTCCAGCAGCCAGGATTTGACTCACGGCTAAGGTCAGTTCTGGAAATATGGAAGAGACGATCGGTTGAGCATCAGCAAAGAGACTTTCTTCATACAACCCTTCGTTGAATTCCAACACAGTTATCTTTGACTCTAAGGGATCTACAATCCAATATTCAGGGACCTCTAGCGCTGCATATTCGGTGCGCTTGTAGCGGTAGTCACGGGTGATCGATTCTGGGCTGACAACTTCGACTGCAAGCAAAGGGGCGGTTTGACAAATGGCCGACGCGTCTAAAAATTCGCTCACTTGCGCTGCCGTCAGCACGTAAACATTAGTCAAACGCGATTTTCTTAGACCTGTGCGGATACCTGCTTCGCGGAAGCAGGGCCAATCTAAATTTAAGTGCTGAATTTCTTCGTCCAAACGACGCTCGATGTATTTGGCAATCAGCATGTGCCGAAAGTGGGGGGCGTCATCTCAACTAAGGCCCCATCCACCAGCTCGTAACGGATGTCTGTGCCGTCGTTGTAGGCGGCATAGTCTTCAAAGCTGAGGAGTGTTGTGGTGCTTGATGGAGGCATGGCACGAACTTTTGGTATAAATGCTCAGTGATATCTCTGGAGTTTAGCGCTTGGAGAGTTAGTTTGACTCTGGCATTTGTCCACCTTAGCTATATCAGCGACACGTATCCAATGCCGCAATTTAAGGATAGTCGGCTGTATACTCTGATAGCAGTTGGCTTAATCACTATGAGTAGAAAACCAGCGGATCTGACTACCAAGCTCGTTAGAGATCCTAATTAGTTTGAGGCTCAGATCAACACCTCCATTCAGCAACTCAAACAATAGGAAGTCCTACAAGAAATACAGTCAGCGGGCAGATGCTAAATGCTGTTGGACAAGCTGGAACAATATTGGGATTAACGATTCTGGCTCAGTCAGATGCGGAACACTGGCCTGAATGGGTGCAGAAAGTCCTGGAAAATCCCCTGTGGATTGCCGCGTCTTTAATGATTGGCGCGATCGCCGCAATTCTGGCATTTGGAGATACGCTCTCTGGGACGCTGAGTCTTTTTGGCATCGAAAGCCCCTTCCAACGAGCAAGACCTACTGAAACTGAACCGCAAGCAATTCGCCGCAAACTCTTACAAATCCTGGCACGGGATATTGACCATCGCCTAGCCACTTCACTGCACGAACTTGTCAAACTCGACCTTTACATGGAAGACCAGCGTCAACAGGTGGGCAAACCTAAATTAGATGTCGTGCCTGAAGATGCGCCAACGATACCCCAATCGGGGATGAAGTCGTTGATCAACCGGGTCTTACATCCCTTCAGAGAACCATCGACTACACGGATTCCCTTGGCGTCTACCCAGAAAATTATTGATGTCTTTGATCGAGCGGACATTCAAGGGAAGCTGTTGATCTTAGGAGAACCGGGGTCAGGCAAAACGACTGAACTCCTGCATCTGGCACAAGATTTAATCCAACGAGCAACTGAGGATAATCACTTGCCGATTCCGCTCATTTTGGAGCTATCCGCTTGGGATGGCAAACCCATGCCGGATTGGATTATGAGTCAAGTGAAAAAACAGTACAGCATTCATGAGGCTATTACACAGCAGTGGCTTCAGCAAAATGACATCTTGCCGTTGCTAGACGGGCTGGATGAATTGGGTCTAGAAAACCAGTGGAAATGCATCAGCGCGGTTAATCGATTCGTAGACGGGCAGCAATTATATGGTCTAGTGGTTTGTTGCCGTCGAGAAGAATACGAAGCAGGCCGAGTTGAGCTAGATGCCCTGAATGGTGCAGTCTACTTAAAACCACTGCGGGATGAGCAAATCCAGGACTATTTTGAGCAGCTCAATCGGCAACGCCTTTGGGAAAGTGTCTGGGCTAATCCTGCCCTGCTTAACCTGGCCCGAGCACCCTTATTTCTGTTCATGCTGGTGGTGGCTTATCAAGGGAAGCCGATTGCCAATGAAACCGAACTGCTTGATGCCTACATTGAAAAGCAACTCCACGACCCCAATTATCAAGGCATCTATCCACGCGATCGCAGCCCTACCCCTGAGCAAACCCGTTATTACCTCATGTGGTTGGCGCAGCAGCTTGAACACGTTCGTGAAACAGAGTTTTTGATTGAGGGTTTGCAACCTGCTTGGCTTCGTTCTGATAGCCAAATCAAATCGTACAGGCGAATGAACGCTTTGGTTGGCGGGCTGATCGGCGGGTTGTTTACTGGGCTGATCGGCGGGTTGTTTACTGGGCTGATCGGTGGGCTGATCGGTGGGCTGATCGGTGGGCTAATTGTCGGGTTGATTGTTGGGCTGAGTGGCAACCCAGATATATCAATTAACCCGAGGGAAAAGTCAACGTTTTCACTTTCGGACGGGCTGAGTTTCGGGCTGAGTTTCGGGCTGAGTTTCGGGCTAATTGTCGGGCTGGGTGTCGGACTGGGTGTCGGGCTGAGTGTCGGGCTGAGTTTTGGGCTGATTATCGGGCTGAGTTTCGGGCTGAGTTTCGGGCTGAGTTTCGGGCTGATTGGCGGACTGAAAACATCACCAATCAACGAAAAAAATATCCCAAATCAGGGAATTTGGAAGTCTTTACAGAATGCCGTCATAGTCTCTTTAATTTTCGGGCTGAGTTTCGGGCTGAGTGGCGGATTGATTGGCGGGCTGATTGGCGGGCTGATTGGCGGGCTGATTATCGGGCTGAGTTTCGGGCTGATTATCGGGCTGATTATCGGGCTGATTGGCGGGCTAGACATGGTAATCGCACACTTCAGCCTGCGCATCGTACTCACCCAGGAAGGTTACACCCCCTGGAACTATGCCCATTTCCTTGAACATGCTGTTAAACATCGCTTTATCCAGCGTGTTGGAGGCCGCTATCGCTTTGTCCACGACCTGCTCAGAAAACATTTCGCTGCTATGCCGCTTGAATAGATGCTCCGAGCACAGCGATAAAAGACTTAAGCGTGTCAGATCCCTGGGTTTTCGGAAAACCCAGGGATCTTGGCCTATTAGCAGCCCCAAAGGTCGCCTCAGCCATCACCGCTAACTCCGAAAACGTAGCCGAAACAACGCGATCGCGCCTCTAATATCCTTAACTCAACCATCAAGATTTCGAGCCCACGCTTTGAAACACCATTCTTACCGCCCGACCCTCTTCACCCCATGGGGCAATATTGGTCATTTGGAGAACTAAACTGTCATCTGGCCTCTGTGATAGCTTACTTCTCCAACCCCAGTCAGGGCTTGATGGAACTGAATATGAATATTCAACGGTGAAGAGCCCCCAAGCACCACTAAGATATTCACAATGCCTAGGTTCTGGCTGATGCCAGCTATCTGTCCACGTTGCACCACCATCATGAAATGTGAAAGAACCCGTTTTTGTTTCGCCTTTGTAAACCCACGTGTAAGCAAGAACGCCTGAATTGATAGCTAAAGTACATTGACTAATATCAACTTCATTGCCTTCGGGATCAAGCCACAACTCAGCCTTACCTTCCCACTCACTTCCCTCAAACTCATTAATCCAAGATTGCAACATTCTCTTTTTCCTTGGTAGTTACTTAAATAATTTCTCTGTGCCCAACGCCCACTTCAGCTGTCCATTTCTATATGGCCACGCTAGCAAAGTCCGCAATCTCCTCCCAGAATAAGTCGGGCCAAAATAAGGCGAGTAGAATGCGTTAAGCATCCAAATCAGATCACCCCATGGCCAATCCCCCCATCGCCAACAGATGGCCAGTCTGGATCGCACAATGGCCCAACTCGCCCTACAAGCCGTCAGTGATCGGGCCGAGTTTGAAGCGTTTCGCCGCACTATCCAGACTACTTTAGATAGCATCCAGGCTGCACTAGATAAGATCGACCGGGTGCTTGACTATCTCATCGGACGCGATAATCCCCAATCTGAAGAAAACTGACTGTCTTGCCCCTGTAATAGCGCAACTGTTGCGCCACTAAGCACTCTAAAAACCAGCCGCCCCAAATATCGCCTCAGCCGTCACCGACAATTCCAGAAACGTGGCTGAAATAACGCGATCGCATGCCTGAAATTGCCTTAGCTGATATTCACCCCCAGCCAACACATGCACCGAAGAGGATTCTCAGCACCAAGGTCAGCTTGACAAACTACTCTGAAAATAGAGTTGGGCATAAAACGCTAAGGAGTCTTGTTTCTGCTGGAGTGCGTTCAGCCTGAATTAAAAGTTGGGAAAAGTTCTTAACGATACGACTACAGCGCTGGATAAATTGATACATCCACTGCCGTAGTTCTTGCTGTCGCGTCATATCTAGTTTGTTAAGCCGTACCGACTTCAGGATCAGCCGACGATCTTCGTAGGGTTTAATTAAAGCCAGCCATGGCTTTTTCGGCATGGTCTCTTTCCAGAGTCGGATCACGACAGTTTTGCCTAGAAAACACTGAGCAAATTGACTCAGAATGTTCATCACTATGACATAAGCCATCAAATCTTTGGGCTGTTTTTTAACCTGCCAGGAAATCAACTCAGCTGCTTGACGTGCAGATAGTAGCTCTGAGAGGAAGACGCCTTGAGCAGCTGTGCAACCTAGGGATTTTATGGCATCTAATTCAGAAGCATTCTCAATTCCTCTGGCCGCAACTTGAATACGAGCGTTTTTCGCTACCAAAATGATTTCTTGAAAAGCGTTCTGGAAATCATAATTATTTGGCAGCTGCCTTATATAATCTTGCTTGATTTTAAGGACTTTAATGGGCAAGCCTTTCAAATCTTCGTAAGACATATATGATGGATCGAAGTCATCAACGCAAATTGAAATTCCTATCCGCTTAAACCGATTGAAAATAGCTTTTGCGGCTGACCAATTTTGCAATGCCCATTCTGCAGGAATCTCTAACTGTAGATGAGTAGGCATCAGCTTAACTGAAGCGATTAAATATTCTACAAACTCAACAATTTGCTTTTGGTTTAATTGTCTAACAGACAAATTAACGCTCAAGGACAAAGGAATATTGGCTAAATAGTAAATCTGCCAAAATTTAAGTTGCTGGCAAGCTTCATAAAGTATCCATTGATGTAAAGGCACATCTAATGTAGAGTCCTTAAGCAAATCAAGCAAGTTCGATGAATAAAACTGCGCCCTACTTGGTTGCCACCAGATGAGGGCTTCAAAGCTATGTAATCTTTGATTTTCAAGTGAGATTATCGGCTGATAGTAAAGCTGAAATTCTCTCTTGAAGTAAGACGACGGGTCAACCTGTAGCTCTGTTGCGAATTGGGTTGCCTCAAAGCCTGCTTGATGCACCATGAAATTATTGCCTTTAAGTTACACTCGCACAATTGATATCAGGTAACACTTAGGCTATGGTTCCCTATAACTACAACAGAAACACAGTCCTCAGTGATTTTTGATCTGTGTTGACATCCTCATTGAAGGGAATTCCAGCAGAGGCTAATGACTGCCATGTTTCGGTTGTAGGTGGCTTTGCGGCGGGCTCTCCGAACCTGTTGCTTCAATAGTATATAAAGCTACAAAGCATTGCCCGATTAACGACTGAAATCGGGTGATTTTGCAGGATGAGTTTCCCTTATTAGCGCGAAGTTAGGGGATCCTTGGGCAGACTGACTGCTTGCCACGCCATCATCGTTTAATGATTGGACAACGCATAGGGACACTCCAACCCATGGGCCTCCATCAGCGAACCGTTGCCCATAATCTCCCGCGTTGGCCCATCGGCAATAATCTGCCCCTGGTCGATCAACAACACGCGATCGCAGACATCCAGAATCAGGTCTAAATCGTGGGAACAAACCAAAGTGGTTTGCTCCGCATGCTGCAAAAACTGAATCAACCGTCGTCGCGCCCGGATATCCAGATTGGCGCTGGGTTCGTCATAAATAATCAACTGGGGATGCATGGCTAACACGCTCGCGATCGCCACCATTCGCTTTTGTCCCCCTGATAGATGGTGGGGTGGCCGATCGGCAAACTCAACCATCCCCGTCAGATACAGTGCCGCCTGTACCCGTCGCTCTATCTCATCAGCAGAGAGCCCCATGTTGATTGGGCCAAAGGCAACGTCATCGCGAACTGAAAGGGAGAACAACTGATCCGCAGGATTTTGAAATACCAAGCCAATTTCAGAGCGAAACTCCCCAGGGACGACAGCCCGTTCAAACAGGCGGATCTCCCCCTGATTGGGAGTCAACAGGCCACACAGCAGCATAAATAGTGTTGTTTTGCCCGCTCCGTTGGGGCCAATCAACCCAACTCGCTCTCCCCATTGAATCTCAAACTCTACCGCCTGTAAAACCTGGAGACCATCAGGATAGGCAAAACACAATTCTTCCACCGCCAGAGCATGGGTGCCCAAACGCAATAGAGGTGATGAGACCGTAGAGGCAGGATTCAGCATAGACAAATTCAATTCCGTAGACGGCAAGCAGAGATGCTTTCATTAAGCTATCGGATTTTGCAAGGAAATCGGGTTTCCCTCAGGCTTTCCAAAGAACTTGCAGTCAAATTTTGAGAAATGATAAGTAAAATTCTTTTTTGAAAAGATAAGATTGGAAATTAGCAAATTAAAAGTTCAGTGCGATCACTTACACTTTTAGGATAGATCTGATTTCTTCAGCCAGGTTTTCGAGCGAACCGTTAAAGATGGCCATAATATAAGTGACTTGAGTGCAATGAAACTATGGTTAAGCTGGACGCTGATTACAGCCCTTGGCTGGCTTATCAGCGCATATCTTGGGGCATTTATCGGCTTCGAAGACGACACCGCCTACATCGCATCGTTTTTTAATGTTGGCAATAACTTTGAATGGGGCATCGTTTATGGCCTCATCTACGGTCTGATTGTGGGCATCTCATCATGGGTTTTCTTACATAACCGCATCCGCTTATCTGCTCTCTGGATACCGTTAACATTCCTCGGGTTTGCAATAGGCAATGGCCTAGGCTCTTACTTGAATGCATGGGCCTACGACAATATCGAGGCTGTCGATTCGGGAGTCCAGCTATTTTTAGACAGTTGGTACGGTATTGTCAATGGCTTTTGGGTCGCCCTGTGCCAATCCTTTGTCCTCCGGAATACACATATAAATGCCTACAGTTGGTTCAAAGCAGCTTGGCTAAGCATTGCATTAGGTGAGTTCTTGGGGTGGGCCATCTTATGGCAAATACTTCCAATTGCATTACTAGACTTCTCCCCTGCTTTGGCTGACATGATGGCCGGTAGCCTTGTCGGTCTAATCGTAGGCGGCATTACAGGTCTAGTCTTGATTGCAGCGCCCCAAGAGACCGATCTTTTTGATTAGTTATCTCAATAAAGATAGTCACCTGCAAATTCAATCGACTTTAGATACCCAAAGAACTACCCGTAGCCGGATATATCGTTCGCTCATGAGCAAATATTGAAAAGTAAGCGAACAAATATGCATCCCTGATCACCGCTACTCGCTCAGGAAGAAGTGGTCGTCAGCTTAGATAGGCTTGATCTTTGTTGATATCTCTCCCAGAAAAACCCGGCTACATTGGCAACTTGGGAAAGACAGAATAATCCAGATAGGTTCCAGGATCGCCATCCTTCCAATTGAGAGAAGGGATAAATTAGTAATTTGGAATAGAACGTGAGCGGTTCAACTTTGATTCGTTGAGATTGACGTTGGCTACGAATCTTATGAAAGTAAAATGCCCCGCGACCATAGTTAAAATGCTGCCGCCAAAAGGAAGCTAAACTGAGGTTGTGTGCATGGTGAACCTGCATAGCCGCAGCGTAGTGCATTGAGAATCCTTTATATCGCCAGCGATCGCAAAATTCTCGATCTTCTCCAGCAGCTAGAGGAAAAGTGGTATCAAATCCGCCAAGCTGTTGATAAAGCAAGCGAGGCATTGCAAAGTTATTAGATGCAAAAAAGGTCGCTTCTCCTTTAGCATAATTGTAATAGTCGTAGATATAATCAATCAATAATTGGCTGGCAGTGGAACAAAGATTGTCAGGTAAAGCATTGACCGTATGTCCCCCGATTAGAGCATCCGGAACTTCAGCAACTGCGGCTGCTAATTCCTTGAGCCAGCCAAAATCAGGTTGGCAGTCGTCATCGGTAAAAGCCAAATAGTGACCCTGGGCTGCCGCGGCTCCAGTGTTGCGGGCACTAGCCGGGCCTGCATTGTTTTGGCGAATTAGACTTATCGAAAGATGGGTTTCAAACCGAACTGCGATCGCGTCTAGAGCTATGTGACTGCCATCATCCACTATGATAACTTCAAAGCGATCGCGCGGATAATCCAACTGAGTCAGACTTTGTAAGCATTGAGCTAATCGCTCGGGACGGTTATAGGTTGGAATAACAATAGAGAATTCTAAATTTTTAGGATTCATGATTCAAAATTTTTTATCATCAATTAAGAAGGTTTCTCTCGTCGCTTTAAAAAACCGATAACGACCAGTTCCCAAAGTTCTTGAAAAAGCGCGGGAGCCAGTAATCGAAGGCAAATAGTGTATAGCATGGCTCCTAAAAGAGTGCAGATCAGCAGAACTATTTTGGGTTCCAATATTTGTGCTAGGCCATATTCTGCCAGCCAAGTCAACACCATCATCAAGACAGCACATACGAGGGGCGAGGAAAGTTGCTTAAAATAAACCCTTAAAGATAGAGCCGTCAGCTGCCTCAAAACTAGTAAGCTAGCAGGCACGACAAGCAAATCGCTCAGGATGTATGCAAACGCCACAGCTACAATGCCCCAGCGCACAGCCAGCATACAAGCAGCAATATTGAGAGAGACATTCAATATTTCCAAGCGCAGTCGCCAAAAAGGTTTACCGATTGCAACAAAAACTGAGCGGTTAAAGAAAAGAATAAGATGAATAATCCCTCCAATTGACAGAATTTGAATAACGGGAATAGATGCCTCCCATTTCTCTCCAAAGACAGTGATCACTAATTCAGCTGCCAGGGCAATGACACCAAGAAAGATTGGCAAAGTCACTACGTTAGCTAGTTTCATGAGTTTATAAAATCCCTTTATAAATCGTTCAGAATCACCTTGCAATCGAGAGAGCATTGGCATAGCAACCTGATTGCCCGTATGAACCAGCAACTGGGTCAAGACTTGTAATATACGATAGGCAACCGCATAGTAACCTAGTGCAACTTCTCCCAGGAAATAGCCAATTAGTAGATTGTCTGAATTTTGGTTAAAGAACTTTAGAATATTTGAGAAGAATATTGAGATGCCAAAACCAGAGAGATCCTTCAAATGCCGAGTTGAAACCCGAAGTCTAGGTCTCCAGTCACTCAAGCTCCAAAATGCAATAACCCCTACCACTTCAAACGTTAGTTGTTGGCCTACCAAACTCCAAACTCCAAAGTCCAGTAGTGCTAGTGTAATGCCAACTGAACCACTGACAAGAATACCCAACAAAGCTCGAATTGCAATTTTCTTAAATTCAAATTTTCTTCTTAATATAGCTTGCTGAACGATGCTGAGGGATCTCAGAAATGCCAGGGTAGAAAACCACTGCAGAATGGGAGTCAAAAGCGGTTGCTGAAATATTTCAGCAATTAGATTAGCACTGACTAAGCCGAATATTGTAAAACTCAGCCCTAGGCAAATCTGAGTCCAAAAGGCAGTATCTAAGTGTTCTACTTCTATCTCATGTCGCTGGATAAGCGCTAATGAAAATCCTTGATCGACAAAAATATCGAAAAAAATTAAAAAGGTATTAGCTAAAGCAACCAATCCAAAATCTGCTGGTAAAAGTAGGCGAGCTAAGACAAAAAAGACGATGAGCGAACCCGCTTGACTTCCCCAGTTTTGAATTCCAGACCATATAATGCCCTTAATGGCTTTTTGCTTAAGACTCATATTTCTCAATCCTAAACAAACTCATTAACTGGTCGAGTTTAAGGTAGTCACCATATCTTGATTAAATCTTTAGCGCAAAGAGCAGACTTGAAATCAGGACGGACTTATATTCCATTCTTTAAAGTCGCATTCTGCATATGATTGGAGTCTCTTAATATCATCAGCAAGATATTCCAACAACCTATCCCGTAGAGCATCACTCATTCTCGGGCGCTCAATTTTCTGAGAAAAAGGCCTATACATGACCTTTTCGAGGTGACACCTCAACTCAGGAGGTAGATGTTGAAGCGTCATAGCTAAAGCTGCCATTACTGAATTATGTTTAGGCATTGTTATCCTTCTCTTTCGAGAAGACTCATGAAGTTTCATATTGAACTGGAAGTTTGAATTAAAAATAGCAGGGCCAAACCGTAAAAAATCCGAAAGGTTTTTGGCTCTAAACTTGAACTGAAAACTATCATCCACTTCTAGAAATTGAAAGACTTTTTTCATCGCTTTCTGAGGATAATCCAGAAGCTCTTCAGAAGTAAGAATTAAAATATTAGAATTGGAAAAATAACTAAAGTATTGTTCTAGCTGAAAAAAATACTTACTGCGATCCACATATAAATTGCCATCGAACTTGGCCAAGGCTTCATCGATGCTTCGATTTTCCATATTATTGGAATAGAAGTGTATATAGTGAGAGATGATTCGCTCAATTGGATCACGCACTAGGTATATCAATTTCGTTTCTGGTATCACTGAAAAAATTCTATGCGGCACTCCTTTCCATTTAGGATATCTAGTGTAGTTAGGTGATGACTCCCCATAGATTTTTGCTTGCCCTAGGAAGTGAGATCGATACCACTGTACTCCTTGATTCCAATTAAATTCTTCAATGAAGAAGTTTAGCTCTTTTGCCCGAGACATACATATTTCCGGATGCAAATCTAAATAATAATGAAGGCTGGTTGTGCCAGACTTCATAGCACCAATAATTAACAAATTAGGCAAATTACCACTTTTACTCATTTCTCCCAAATCTCTTTGTCATCCAATAGGATTTGACTAAGCACTCATACTTTCTGACAGACTTAAGCTGTCTAATTCATATCGATAGTCAACAAAAGCGCTATGCACTCTCAGCCCATTGCCTCATTTTCTCAGGGTTAGCCAAAGTTGCATACATTCCAACCATTTCAGAACTATGGGCGATCAAAGACAAGATAACTAATAGTGGGAAGGAAGCCCACCGACGCAAAGGATTTTCATTTAAGGCTTTGCTAAATCTCAGCCATCTTGGTAAGTCCAAAAGGACATGCCACATTAGTGTTACAACTGGCTCTAGAATTTTCGTTTTGCTAATCCACTGGTTGGGATAAGAGGCGTCCAGCCTTCTTAAACGATAAATCTCGTAACCCAAACGATAATGGTACTGAAACAGCCACCACTTCCAGGTAAATGAGTGAGCCGCTTGTTGTTTCGGGTTAAAAGCAACTTTCCGGTTTGAGTGAATGAGGGTTTTGTAAAGCAAAGCTGGAGAGCAAGTTCTGCCATAATCTGTCGTAAATTGAAACTCGCGAAATGTGTCGGCGCTAAAGATGACGTTATGACTTAGCA
The DNA here is from genome assembly GCA_039818605.1 of Cyanobacteria bacterium J06639_14. Taxonomy (GTDB): domain Bacteria; phylum Cyanobacteriota; class Cyanobacteriia; order Phormidesmidales; family Phormidesmidaceae; genus SIO1E4. The sequence continues at coordinate 16,779 of JBCBTQ010000048.1, forward strand.
TGTTAGCTGCGATCAAACAACCCCTGCCTTTGTCTTCACCAACTACAAATCCCCATGAGACAGATGCTGCCACCCTCATTAGCATCGTATCGGGGCCCCATTCTTCGTTTTGAAAAAGGCTTGGCCCCACAACCGCCGCCGCTCCTTTTTGGATTTCTTCTACACCAGATTTAATCCACTCTGATCTGGGAGTCACATCCGAATCAGTAAAGGCGAATACCTGACCTGATGCAACATTGAGGCATAGGTTCTTAAATTCGTAATAGCCAATCCCATCATAGGCAAAAGGTTTAACCGCAGAAAATTGAGTATCAGAGAACTGCTTTTCCCAAACCTCTACCTGTGCAGATGTGCCAACTAAGATAACTTCTATTAGGTTGAGTGGATACTGTTGATTGGCAAGTGCATCTAAAGTATCATTAGCCGTTCCTAAATCATTTAACTCGTTGTAGCCTTCAACGACGACAGAGACAAGCGGATGCGCTTTAGACATTTCAGCAGCAGCCACTTCATTAGCGTCCGTTTTAACTTCAATGCTGGTGCTCATTTTATTTACCTCATAAATATCAATTGAAGATCAAAGTTGAACTAAACTGTCACCTTTCGGTAAAGGTTCAAAAATTTCTGGACAAAAGACTCTTCACTAAAATCAGCTAGTGCAATTTTACGTCCCGCCTCGCCCATGCTTCTAGCAACAGCTCGATCACTTAAAATGCGTGTGATCGAACTCGCCAATTCCTGAATATTATTGTGCGTAAACAATAACCCAGTTTCACCTGGACGCACAATCTCAGTCAATCCACCCAAGTTACTTGAAATCACGGCCTTTCCTCTCATCATGGCTTCTGCTGCAACAATTCCAAAGGGCTCTTGCCATTGAGAAGGAACAACCTGAACCCAGGCTTCTTTAAATTTTTCCTCCATATCTTCACGCGATAGATGGCCTAAAAAGGTCACGCTATTTTGGAGCTTTAAGTCTGAAACTAGGCCAACAAGATTTTTCTTTTCTGATCCTGCGCCCGCAATCAGTAGCTTTGCATGGGGAACTGCATCGGTCACAAGGTTAAAGGCTTTGATCAACACATCGACACCTTTTTCAATCACCAATCGCCCTGCAAAAACAGCCGTTGGTGCTGGTGAGAGTTCTAAGCATATGGGTTGATGGGGAATGCCATTCCATATAACTTCTGTCGCATCAACACCTTGATCAACGAGTTGCGCTTTCACAAAGTGACTGTTAGCTACCACCAAATTAAACGCATGCTTCCAAGCATCCCAACGACGCATCTGAAACATCAGGGGAAGCCAGTCATGAATTGGCAAACAGCCCTTTTTATAGCATTCAGCTCCCACTGAATAATGACAGCTTTCACCAGTAGGTAGCCGTTTAGTTCCTAACGGACAAATGGGGCGATACCAGGCAACATGGTATATGGTTGGGATATTGACTAGGAGCGGCAGAATACTGGGCGAAAGTTGCGTTAAAAAAATCCTGACATGGACAATGTCGGGCTTAAAATCAGCCAATACCTCTGCAAGCTTTTGGGAGGCCCAGGGATTATTGGATTGCAATAAAGTCCGAAATCTTGAGGTGGTTCCTAGACATTCATAATCGGCTTCACTCTTTTTATGTAAGGGTCTCGCAGAACTGGCAAAAAGCCTTACGTCGTGTCCGAGCACTCTTAACTGCTGGCGCAGGGCTAGCATAATCAACTCAGCGCCCCCAGTCGGCGTGGCATAGTCATTGACAAGCAGTACTTTCACTGGGCCACTGCTCCAAATTGACGACCTTCCCTATTTGAGCCGATTTTTCGGCTGCCTCAACAACCAAAAAGCTGTAGTATCCATCCCACAAATCAGGGCTTGGCGAGATTCGGCTTTTGATCGCATCTGCAAAGCGGTCAAAAGCCAATTTATATGAGGGTTCTCTTCGAGGATTGCTTAGTTTTGAACGCAAAACCGGACTGTTAATGAGTTGCTTGAAGTAACGCGCTATAGCGGGAAAGCGTGAGGGTTGAATATCCGGCTTGGTAAGTTCCAAATTCAGTGAATGGTATCTATCAATAGTCAATTTACCTGTCTTTTGATAGAAATGAAAAACATCTTCTCGAACAGCACTATGAGAAAAGAAAGATTGAGTCGTAATGTTATTGTCTAAGGTCATCTGCAGCCAGGCGGTATCTCCTGGATATATTTGGGTGCTTATTTTAGAAAAGACAGTTCTCACTTCAGCGCCCAAAATGAAGCGAATCAGATCGATATGATGAGTTGCCAAATGAAGCAGAACACCTCCACCACTTTCACGTGAATGCTGCCATTTCGGCAGTTCCCGTATGGGGGAAGAAAAACTTGAAGTGACATGAAAGACATCTTCAAGTTTATTTTGGCTAAAATATTTCTGTGCCAGTTGATTTAGGGGATGAAATCTGTAGTTAAGACCTATCATTCCGGCACATTTAGAACCTTTCCAGGATTCGATAACGCATTTGGCATCTACAATATTGGTAGCGATAGGTTTCTCAAGATACACATGCTTGCCGTGCTGAAAAGCAAGTATACTTGCCTCCGCATGAAGATTACTGGGCAATGAAATAATGACCGCTTCTATATTAGGTTGTAAAATGAGTTCCTGATAACTTTCAAGGATTTCTACATCTTTGGTAAGTTGCCTAGCTAGGTTTCTTCGTGCCTTTGAGGTGTCAGCAATTGCTAGCAAGTCCCAAGGCGATCGCGTCAGGATATTAATCAGAACCAATTCTGAAAATCTTCCAAAACCTGCTAATCCAACCTTTATCCTTTTCAAAGTTTAGCTCCTCACCCCCCTTAAACTCCTCACTCTTTAGTGAAGCCTAGCTTATTCGACCATTCAAAAGTTTGATTCCTGAATTTGTGGGCAAATTTTTGACTCCAGCGGTGGTGATCAAATCGATAAAGTATTGATGCATATGTCTTTTTTGTTAAATATAGAAGATATGGCTCTGTCGGAACCAAATAAGAATAGTCATTCGAAATATGAAACCGCTGTGGAACCTCTGCTTCTAAAGTTTCTTGAAATGTTTTTGAAAGTCGATCAGATAAGCTAGGAAATCCCAATGCGTTTGCCATATCAACTATTAGGGAACCGCTATTCCGGATATACGCCAGTCGCCCTTCTAAATTACGGCAATACAAAACCCCCAAGTCGAGGTGGTCTTCTAGTTCATTAGCCAATCTGACGAGTAAGACTTGACTGCCAATTTCATCTTTTTCTAGGCTTGGCAAGCTGTTGAAAATTTCAGGGATCGTTTGCTCGTTCCAGACGAAGGTAGAATACTGCGCCACATAAGCCTCTATTTTTTCACCCACGCGCTTTCTCAACCACAAGCGTTTATGAGCAGCGACTGGGCGATCGCCCGTATATCGCCCAAAATTATAAATAGCGTGGAGCAACCCCGCCGCCACTGTTTCAATTGGAGCCTTGACTGAAGCTAGAATACTAGCCGTGCCAATTAAATGGGCTAGAAAGGGTTTTCCCGAGCCCCGGTAGTAACCGGAAAAAGAACGGGCTGTCAAGTTGTAAGCTCTGTTGATACAAACGAGATCAGCTTCTGAGTAGTTGAGTGCCTGAAGCTGATTAAATAGCTGAAGGTTAGTTTGAGCAATACACGCCATAAAAACCAATCTCAGTATTGATCAAGGAAATAGGTGAGCTATGGTCTCTAAATCATCCATCTCTAAGCAGCAGGCGACAAAGAGCGAGCATCTGCAACAGATTCTTTGGGCTGTTGCTTAAGTTTTGACCATTCTGCGTCAGTAAAGTTTTCGTGATATGACCGCTCAACATTCACATTCCATAAATCATGGTTCTCGCCCAGAATATTTTTAGCCGCCAGTAGCGCTGTCAGCATTGAGTGATCTTGGTTGTTGTAACGGTGCATACCATTACGACCTACTGTTTGCAGATTTTCAAAGGTTTTCAGATAATCTTGCAGTACCTGTAGATGTTTGCGATATTCACCGTCATAGACTGGATAGGCTTTACGCTGACGAATCACGCAGCCATCTTCAACATCATCAAGTTTCACGCCTAACCCTAATCGAGTAATCTCTTGGGATGCTACTTCAATTAACTTCGAGTCCGGCATTTCCCATATATCATCACCTTCACTACAAAAATATTCCATTCCTAAGCAGGTTTTACTGGCATCAGGAACCATGTGAGGGCTCCAGTTTTTAAAGTTTTGAATACGGCCAACCTTAAACTCGGGACTATGAATATAGAGCCAGTTATCAGGAAACAGGTGATCTTGATTGACAATCAGCGAAACAATCAGAAAGTCACGATATTTAAGCCCCCGAGCTGCTGCTAAGACAGATTTGGGAGGCTGTGGGTTGAGACGACGAACTAAAGCACTGACCGGCATAGAGTTGATGAAATGTTCTCCGGTCAAGGTCAAGGTACGATCGCCCTGTTTAGCAACAACCTGAGTAATGCGAGTGCCTTCTCGCTCAACACGCACCACTTCGGTATTGAGGTGAACTGGCGACCCGTGAACTTCAAGTAACTCCTGGCATCGCTCCCACATCATGCCTGGCCCTAAACGGGGATAGTCAAACTTCTTGATCAAACTTTTAGCATTTTGACTACCAAATACTGCGTTGATCACAACTTGTTTCAGGGACATATTTTGAATCCGCTGAGCGGCCCAATCGGCACGAATTTGGCTGCAGGGAATCCCCCAAACCTTTTCGGTATAGGTTTTGAAGAACATTCGATAAAGCCGTTCTCCAAAACAGTCTGTGACCCACTCTTCAAAAGTTTCTGCTTCAAACTCGGGGTTTAGTTTCTTCCGGAGTTTAGCCTTAAGATAACTGGCTATCACTAAAGAACTGTAAACGGGACCAATATTTCTCAGGGTCTTAAAAACAGAGATCGGATAGTCGTAAAACTTACCCTTATAGTAGATACGAGAAAGTCTAGGGACTTGAATAAAGTCATCGCCTAAAATTTCTTTCCAGACGGCTTGCACCTCACCCACCTTTGTGAAGAAGCGGTGCCCCCCAATGTCAAACCGATAGCCCTTGTAGGTTTCCGTGCGAGAGATTCCACCCACTTTATCAGCTTTTTCAAGCACAACTGAAGTGACACCATGTTTCATCAGTTCATATCCCGATGTTAGACCAGCAGGCCCACCGCCGATAATTACCACAGGGGAGGAATTATTAATCACCATGAGACTCCAGTTATTAATGTTCTGAGCTTTAGTGGCATAGACACCATCTCGATTTACGAACTCCCCAGTCCACCATGGGCTCGGGTAGATGCAAGCGGTCTAACGTAGTACCTCAAAATGCTATAGGCAAAGGCGGCACCGCCATAGAGGAAGTAAAACCAGTGCCAAGGAATCACTCGCAAAGTAAATAGCAGTCCCCGTTTATCGTAAAAAAACCGATAGACATCTAGGTTGATCACTAGTAGCCCCAGCGCTGAAACCGCAGTAACCAACCATAACCAAGGGATCATGACACCAGTCCCTAAACTCCCAACCAGGGCAAAGACAAGTAAAACACTTACACGGTTGGTGTGGCTGAGATTCAGGTCAGCATCCAAGCGGCGATCGCGCAGAATCAACTCTGCCCAAGGTAATGCTCTGTAGAAAATCTCTGCCCTTAGCAAGGATATTGGCTCCCATCGCTTCAAGTGCTTTACCTGAATATCTTTGCATAGGTGGATCGTGTAACCTGCCTGTTTGAGCCGATAGCCCAACTCAATATCCTCAATGCAGGGTTTGCGGTAACTTTCATCAAATCCACCCACTGCCTGAAAGGCCGACCGACGAATCGCCCCACATGCGCCCCAAAAAGTAGAGGCAACTTCCAGAGATGCCTGATGGGTGTAGTGATGAAACAGATTTTTGTACTGCGAAAGAAAGTTGCTGGCACCTGGCGCATCGTCATAGGAACCAATCAGTGCGGCCAGGTCTGGCTGCTGCTGAAACCGCTGTTCAATCAAACTCAACGTATCGGGATAGAGCGTGACATCAGCATCCACGAAGAACACAACAGCCCCTTGAGCTGCCTTAGCACCAACATTTCTAGCTCGGGCAGGCCCACCTTGATCCCTTAGCCGCAGTACCTTGGCGCTAAATTCCTCTGCCACACACCAAGAGCAGTCCGTATCACCATCAGACACCACAATAAGTTCATCAGAGGTACGCAGGCTTGCTCGGACGCTGGTTAAACATAGTCGAAAATCTTTCCCGCCGTTGTAAACGGGAATCACAACTGAAACACTGATTGAAGACATTACTATGGTTGGTAAAAGCTAAACCATCACTTCAAAAAAAAGCAAAGAATGCCTTGGTGCCCTAGCCTTAAAAATCCCGTTAAAAGTACGCCAATAGGCGTTTATGCAATTCAACACTAAGGTCTATGGCTTGTATAAAGATATAGCTAAAACTTTTATCTGGAATTTTGCAAGATATTTCTCCGTATATTCATTGAAACTTTACGTAATCTTGATGGGGCAGGTTATTTATTTATAACTGGACGGCAGATCTCCAGCTTCCGTAGTGGTTTTGTCAGGCGTTATAGCAAGGTTATTGCAGTATCGATAAGCAATTTCCCGGCAGACGGATTTACTCGTCATTTTGTTCCCGTCAGGGCTGTCTCAATATCGATGTAGTCTTGCTGCCTGACAAGTTCATGAGCAGACTTGGTATAAAACTATGCTGAAGCTGCTAGAGATTCGTCCTCGATAATCCAATGAGATTAGACTTGGTGGTTACTATCTAGGAAAAATATCTCTGATTTAACAAAACCAAGTTTTTAAAATTAAGGGCTTTAAGCAAGTAGATCTTATTTTAGCTGAGGAATTTTGTTACGCCATCTTCTTTGATTAGCATTTTATCTTGTTGTTTAAAGATATTAAATTCTTCTGCAAGGCCCGTTGACTTTAGATACCAGAAAACGATCACCAGGGGTAATATATATCGATCCCAAGAATGCGCCTTCATCATCACTAAGCTATTAAATAAAACAACCGTTGAAATTAGATCGGGCTGGGAGAATCGAATGCAGGCTAGCAGAGATAGACAATAGTAGAAGATGAGTTTCAGAATGTCATAAGGCAATAATCTAGCAAGTTTATTGATATTGCCTGAACCGCCAAATAATGGGGGAAATAAAAGTATAAATAGCAACAAAATTACTGCAATACAGATGACTTTACGCCATTTCGGCTTCAACGCTTGGAGTCTATTCTGAGGCTGAAATAGAATGAATTCTGGAATGACGATATAGACACCAACGAAGGATAAAAAATTGATGATGCCACCGGGTGTTACAGCCCAAATTGTTTCTTGTAGTTCAGGTGTATCACGAACCGTTATGCCCGTTGCAGGTGCCAATCCTCCAAATAAATAGAACCATCCAAAAATTGACGCAGAAGCTATTAGGGGAGCTAACCACCTCCACGGTTCAACTAGAATAATCCCACGACGGCGGATGATTTTGAGTATGGCAACCATAAGCTCATAAGCCATAATTGCAACGGGAAAAGCTAACATATACTGCCGCGATGCGATCGCCAATATGAAGGCAACACAACTCAGAAAATGCCGATTTCGAACGTACGCGACAAATCCCATCATCACCCAAAAGCTGGTGATCATCTCCGTATATAAACGCCCACTCAACCAGAGATAATAGGGGCACAGGAATAGACCAATTAGACACAAAATAGCTCGTCCACCTTTTCCTCGAGCAGGCCAACCGATAATAAAGACCATGCTGAGGGATAAAATCAGGTTTAGCAGACGACCTGCAAATATCCCTTGATGGAAGAAATACTCTAGGGCACCAAAAATAATGAATGGCAGCGGCGTATTCAGCTCGCCATAATCTCTCAAATCATTAATGCTAGGCACCAGGCGATCGCTAAATGTTAGGCTCGTTTCCCAGAAGTGTTTTTCATCCCACCAGGTAGGGCCTTGTAAGAAATTAAGCCAGGCTACGAGTGTTATATAAATAACTGCAATACTCAGTACAAATAGAAATTTCTGTTGGTCACGATTGAGACTTGGAATCTTCATACAGGTTAATCGAGTACTGAAAAAGACAATGGTTCAGAACTTGAAGAAGCTCTTACCGCTAGGAGCAGATTGCCATAGCTGTAGACCTGTGTTTGGATTACACCGATGGTGTACTGCTGCTATCACTATTGTCCACTACATCCTTTATTAGAATCATTATCCAAGTAAAACCTCTGCTAAAAGTATTGCGATCGCACTCCCTACGGTTACCCCCAATAGCGCCCAGTCTTGGCTACAAAAGCGAGCACGCTCAGCTACGCTTGCCCCTTGCCCATACCCCCGCATCAGCATCGCTTTATACACTTGTTCAGACTGCTCATAGCTGCGAATAATCAAACTCCCCGCCAGAGCTGAAAGGGTTTTGAGGGTTTTGAGATTGGGGCGATCGCTGCGGAAGCCCCTCAGCTTCACAGCCTTCCTCATGGATTGGAAATAGTCACCAATCTCATAAATATACCGATAAGACAGTAAAATCATATCGGCTAATAGCGGCGGTAAGCCCAGACTGCGTAGGGCAGTAATCGTGTTTAAAAAAGGGGCCGTACCAAACAAAATTAACCCCAGGGTGAGAATACAAACAAACCGCACAGAAATTAGCACAACAGCCTGGAGACCTTCCCCATAGAGTCGTAGAATTCCCCATTGAAAAATGGGCGTTTCCCCCGAAATGAAGGGCAATGCAATCACTAATCCGATTAAAAATAACCCCGGCAACTTCAACCGCTGCCACCAAAAGGTCAAGGGCAACCTTGACAGGCTAAATAAGCCAGCTGTGATCACCATCATCCCTGGCAGCACGATCAAAGTCTGCACACTGGAAAAGGCGAAAATCAACGTTCCTAAGCCTAGCAGTTTAGGCACTGGTGCCCAGCGGTGAATGGGCGAGTTGAGGTGGGCAAAGTGTTCGAGTCCTAGCTTCATGGCGATGGCAGCAGCTCTGGCTTGACTCGGTTAAAAAACGTCACCAAAAGGGCTGTAAAGATCCCCTCAAGCATCACCACAGGAATATGGGCTAGACATAACCCAATAATCGCTGCGGTTTCAGTTTGAGCGTCTAGCTCTGCTGCCAGATGCGTCACCAGTAATCCAAAGAAAATAACAACGGCTAGCCCCAATCCTAAAGCCCCCGACAAAAAGCCAAATACCCCCAAGCTCCAAGCTGGCAATGACTTAAACTGATACCGGAGTTGAAAAATATGGTGGGCTGCGATCGCCGGTATGCCCATCATCAACGCGTTAATCCCGAGGGTGGATAACCCCCCATGCTGAAACATAACGGCCTGAAATAACAGTCCAGTCAGGATAGCCGGAAAGGCAAAATAACCCAGTACAGTCCCCAGCAAACCATTCAAAATCAGATGAACACTCGTGGGCGGCACTGGAATATGAATCCAAGAGGCGACAAAGAAAGCGGCTGTCAGCAGCGATGCTTTGGGAATTTGAGCCTGGGGGTTGGGTAGCTGATTAATTTTGCGGAGGCTGTACCAGGTGACCAATCCAGTACCGGCATACCCGGCGATCGCAATTTGGGCGGGCAAAATCCCATCGGAAATGTGCATCTAAGCTGACCTCCGGGAGAAAAACAAGGCCGTCCCCACAAACCCCCAAATCCCAGCGGCTCCCATCAATATCAGTTGAGCTGGGGTATGCCCACCGCTAGCTTGCACAACACTGGCCTGCATCGTCGTCTCTGCCGTTGAGGTGATGGGAATCGTCACGATATCCCCGTGTCCCGCTTGGCGCACCTGGACTTCCCAATCACCTTCTAAAGTAATGTCTGGTGCAAACTCAAACTCTCCTTGTTCGTTCGTCTTCCCAGTTGTCCATGGTGTTTGGGGAGCATCAGGGGCATACACCGAAACCTGGGCTTCAGCCATCGGTTCGCCCGAGTCATAAACGGCCTGAATTTTAACTTCGCGGGTCATTTGGTGCTGAATGCTGACCCCGTGGGCTATAACCGAGGGCGCGTAGCCTACAGCAGTCCCAACAGTGACGATGCCCCATAACCAGCGGTTCGGTCGAAAACCACGTTGCTTTACCCTTGTCATTAGTTCTTCTAATTGCTTGACATCAGTAGCACTTGCAGCAGCCCATTTGATACTCCAGAGTTAGATCTCCAAATTTAGCGGCTCAATGCTGCATAGACTCAGGACGCTGTGGTTTCTGCACAATGGCCTTCCCCAACATGTCCTAGGCCAATAAGTGCAGTTTCTAACAATGTATAGTCTTCATCAGAAAATTGCGTCTCCAACGTAGCCATATCGACCTCAAGGGAGTTATCTGCAGCTAGGGTTGCGAGGGGCTCAAACCCTAACGCACCCACATTGATGGCGTCATCGGGGGGTGCTTCCCCATCGCCAAACAGATGGTCAAAGTGGAAAGTGGCTTCCAAATCTGCATCTCCCCCTGCCTCAAGTATCCCTTTGCGGGCTGCACCCACATAGTCACCACAAACGTAGGTGTAAGACTGATCAACATTGAGAATGAAGTTAACAGTGCGGCCCTCTTTTTCAGCCGTACCGATGAGCTGTAGGGTTTGCCCAGCAGCAGGCCCATCACTGGCTGGCACCATCTTCCAGGCTAGGGCATTGTAGCGTCCGGGTGGAGCAGCGACTTCGCTCACCAGAATCGGTTCAGCGGCATCGTCTCCTGCCGCGAGATCCACCGTCTTTTCGTCGATCAGGAGAGTTTCTACAGTGGCTTCTGGGGAGACATCACCATCGGGGTCAAAAGGAGGGTCGCTTTGATAGGCAGTGACTTCAGTCAAATTGACATAGACATGGTCAAAGCTGATTTGCCAGCCGTCTTTAGAGACAAACCCTTGACGGACAAAATCTTCCCCGTTGGCGCGAATGGCAAGGTTACCCACATCGCCAGATTCAGCAGGGGTTGCGTCGGTCACCTCGGCTTCAGGGGTGTCAGCAGAGGGGGTAGTCGATGGGGGTGCGTCGGTGCAAGCTACGAGCGAGAAACTCCCTAATGCGATCGCAGCAAATAAGCCAGCATGAAACTGCATGTTAGAAAATCTCCGTGGGAAATAGGATTGTGGTTGCTGTCAGATCCACCGCATTGAGTTGCAAAGGGCTTAGCCCATGCTGCTCTAGCAGAACCGTTCAGCATGACTCGAAGCATTTAATAATGGGGACAACACGCTGTAAGCCGCGATGGTTGTTGGCATTTAAGCGCTTGGAAGGTGAATAAAAACCTTAAAAATTAATGAGATTCCGCTCTATTTAAACCGAACTGTGACCTGCCATGACTATGATTTGGCAGAGGATTCAAGCTTTATGTCGTCAGTTTTGAGCGCAATCTTTAAAGCAATTTACTAACTCTGGTTCTACAATTTAGCATTTGCGTCTCAATGATTAAATCCGGGGGGTGGGGATAATTTAATGACAGAAACGTGTCAAGGCACGATTGCAGCGGGACATCCAAAAGTCGCTGAAGCTGGGGCATCAATCTTAGCAGCAGGGGGCAATGCCTTTGATAGCGCGATCGCAGCCGTGTTTGCCTCCTTCGTAGCAGAGCCAACGCTCACTTCCGTTGCCGGCGGCGGTTTCCTATTAGCCCACACGGCCCAGGGAGAAGACGTTTTATTCGATTTCTTCACGCAAACTCCCTGCAGCAAAGTTGGGGCTAATCCCATCGACTTTTATCCGGTCAACGCCAACTTTGGCGACACCGTGCAAGAGTTTCACATTGGCTTGGGGTCAATGGCTACTCCGGGTAACTTTGCCGGACTGCTTCACGTCCACCAACGCCTCGGGCGACTACCGCTCAAAATCTTAGTTGAACCTGCGATCGCGCTAGCCGAAACTGGGGTCATCGTCGATGATTTTCGGGCTTACTCCTTTATTCTTTTGGAGCCCATTTTGATGGCGAATGCCGCCACTCGCGATATCTATGCACCAGGGGGGGATTTACTCAAAGTCGGCGATAGATTTTGCCTACCAGCGATGGCCGAAGCCCTGGCAAATCTAGCCCAAAGCGGTATTGATGGATTTTATCGGGGTGATTTTGCCCACCACATTGTGCAAGCCTGCGCTGCGCAAGGGGGCTACCTCACCCAGGCTGATTTTGATCAATATCAAGTGATCGAGCGATCGCCGCTGCGTCTCAATTACCGAGGCAACACCCTACTGACTAATCCACCTCCCAGTTCTGGTGGAACGCTAATCGCCTTCGCCTTGAGTCTACTGAGTCAAAACGATTTGAGCCAGTTCACCCCCGGCAGCGTTGACCATCTCCGCACCCTGGTGGAAGCCATGCGATTGACCAACGTAGCTCGCCGAGACGGATTTGATGCCAACTTATACCAAGAGAACGTGGCTGATTTTTTCCTCTCCCCAGACCATGCTGCCCCTTACTGGCACGACTTTAAGCAACAGGTGAATAAATGGGGCAGCACCACCCATGTCAGCGTCATCGATAGCGACGGCAACGCGGCCAGTGTAACCACTTCCAATGGGGAAGGCTCGTCCTATGTGATTCCGGGCACTCAGATTATGGTGAACAACATGTTGGGTGAAGAAGATCTCAACCCCCATGGGTTTCATCAGTGGCGGACTAACCAACGGATTTCATCAATGATGGCCCCAACTTTGGTGCTCAAAAACGGTCAGGCCCAAATTGCCCTGGGCTCTGGCGGTGCCAACCGGATTCGCACGGCTATTTTGCAGGTGATTTCAAACGTGGTGGACTTTCACTTGCCCATTGCTGAGGCTGTAGTCGCCCCCCGCATCCACTGGGAACGAGAAACCTTTAATTTAGAACCGGGATTTGATCGAGAGGCCATCGGCGAGATTGGAGATTGGCCCGTCAACGACTGGTTGTGGTGGAGTCAACCCAACATGTTTTTTGGCGGTGTGCATGCGGTGACCGTTAATGACGACGGCACGATTACTGGGGCCGGAGATTTTCGTCGTGGTGGACATCATCTCAGCATTCCTCAAACTTGATTCAACTGAAAGCAACTTGAATTATTGCAACCAAACTATCCTTGCAAAAAGATGATCAAAATCACGACAAAAACTATTAATAGAATGAAAGATGGAACCCTTAAAGCCGTTCCAGAGATATCAGATTCAAATCCGCACCATAGGCAGCGATAAAGATTTTCCCTAGGTTGAGCTAGGGCCGCTTTTCCACACTTGGGACAGATTTGCAGGTTTTGACGATCTTCATGGATAGTGTATGACATACGCAAATAGTTTTAATTACTTCTAATAATATGTGTCCGCAGAAAAAACAATGTGACGGAAGCTGATGTATCGTACTCCATCAGCTTCCGTCGCGTTTATAAAAGCTATCAAAATTAGATCAAAAGATTATCAAGCACACTAAGAGCGTCAAAGAAGCGGCAGCCAATAGGGAGATGGATTCCTCTTTCAAGAAGTTGAGAATTGACCCAGGTCTATACCAAGGTAAGGCGCGATCGCGTCTATCTTGGTGCTTACGCAGATAGAAGCCCATCTCTCTAGAACAAAACAAAACTTCGTCTGAAAAAACCAGCTTCTGGAGATCTGTGCGTACAGCGTGGCCAGTATCGAGTAGCATTTCTAGCCGGGGATAGCTGTAGCTAGAATAATCAGCCTTACTCGGGCTAACCTGATTTGCGATTGTAGAAAGTAACAATGTTCTACGTTCAGCGCCATCAAGAATAAACTCTTGAATATTGGATACCTCATTCTCAAAGTGAGCTTGAAATTCTTCTTCATAGAACCCTAACTCTTGAAAGGTCAGCTCATCAATTTCATTGATGAGAAACTCCACGGTTTCATCTAACTCTGCCATTCCAAGAATATTGTGCAGCCTAATGGCTTGCTCCTCAGATAACTCTGGTAATCTGGCCAGTTCATAATATTCAGCAAGAGCCTTTCTGCATTCTTTTGAAGA
>JBCBTQ010000049.1:0-30679 GCA_039818605.1 Cyanobacteria bacterium J06639_14
GACTGCAAATTAAGTCCGTTCCAAGTCCGTTTCTTGAAACTCCAGCCAATCCTGGTAAAGTGCGGGATTTTTTCTCTTGAGCGCGATCGCCTCCGACAGCCACTCCCTCATCTCTGCCTGTAGTTGTTGCAACTCTTCTTGTTCTTGCCGCCACTTGGCAATTAATCGCAAGGCACTCCACCTACAATACAGACCAGTTTTCATAGCATTTAGACTACAGCGCCTTTTTCCAGCCGCCGTCTTGGGTCCGGTGGAATACTGAGATGGTCTACGCTCTATACACCGCTTCCGGGCAGCTTCTCTGGCCTCAGGTGTCCAGGGCATTACTTAAACTCCTAAGCAATCTCGCCTTCGTCAATTAAATCCAGCACCCGCTCGTATTTACTCTGAAATCCCAGGCCCGGAGCTTTGCCATCAAGCCAGCCAAACACCGTCCACAATGCCCAGCAGGTGGTGTCATCCCCAAACCGGGCCACCAGCTCTTGCACAATACGGTGCGTCTGAAATTCGACTTCTAAAGTCTCGGCACCAAAGACTATGTGGTTTACTGCCCTTGATGCCCCAGGCAGCGCGGCAGCCGGTACGTCCGGGTTAGCCTCCAGCAAAGCCAGCATCCGGTCCCTGGCTGCCAGGTCTGGGCCGGTCAGGGTGTCTAGAATCTCTTCACAGCTGGGCTTTGGGGGTGATGGTTCTTGTAAGAGGACCATTAGCTAGCAGCCTCCACCTCGGCTAGCTTTGCCAGGAGTCCTTTCGGATCCTTTTTCATCGCTGCGTAGAACTCTTGTGGCTCCATAGCCGATAGCCGATCCTGCAAGCTTGGCTCCTGTGCCGGTGCTGGGTTGGCCGGGGCTGAACCAGGGTTGGTTGGGGACTGTCTGCGAATAAACTCAAGGTTACGTTTATGATTCTCGTCCAGAGCTTTTCGAGCTTGCTGAATCTCATGTTCAAAGGCTCTTTCACGAGCTCTCAGATCTTCGCGAACATCTTGAAGGATTTGTTGCTTCAAAAGCTTTTGATAGCTAGTCATAGGGACTACCTTGATTCCTTTTTCTTTGCAGTTCGATCTAAAAGTCTTGCGCTAAAAGACCGGATTTCCAGCCAGCGATACACCTCCCCTATTGCCCAAAATGCGGTCCTTAGCCCGAATTTTCGCTCTAGCTTGAGACCAGCGTCCCGGCCATCAGCAACCATTTCCGAGGCATCTGCCCGGAAAACTGTGTGATACCAAAAGGTAAAAGCCAACAACAATGCCGCTTCCCGACATCTGGGCCTCAGGCTTGCCAGCGCCCGGAGCCGCTCTTCTTCCGCACTGCCACGGGTGCAATTGAAGCAATCATCAAGGATTTCAAAGGAAGTTTGGGGCATGGGGCGATCGTGTTCAGGATTTGACAGCTGCCGTGTCTGGCTTGCAAAGTCCCCCCAGAATCTACTGGTGACCTGGACGCTTAGCTAAAGGCTGTCCAGTGCTAGCTGGTTACCGGGTGATTTGAGAATCTTGCCTGTTTGGCTTGTGGGGAGGATTACGCGGGTGCCTTCGGTGAGGGTTGGCCTTGCTTTAGGGGGCATGCCTATTGTAGTGCGTGTAGCCTGAGATATTACAGAACAACACGGGTGCCCTAAAACACCTGCAGACTCAAATCGGTTCAGGAAGTTCCTTTGTATACCTCAATATTCAATCCCTAAATTGGGACATGTTCGATTTTCGATAAGAGAGGCTTGTAGTTTTTGTAGTCTCTGTGTTTCAAGTCCAATGTTCTGAAGAGCCTTTCAAAAAGTTGAAAGGTTATTGAAAAAAGTTGAAAGCTTTTCAACAATCTCTAGCCCTTATATATCAAGGTATTGAAAGATTTTATTGAAAAATTGAAAGTTTCTACTTCCTTGGGAAATAAGAGCACTCTCGAAGTGGACAACCTGGACGGCCCCTGTCAGAGGTTGGGCAAAAGGTCGTCCAGTCCTCAAACACATGCCCCGCAAGGGTTTTAGAAGCAGAGGACAACCTGGACAACCTCAGAGGGCAAAAAAGTAGAAGTTGAGAGAGTCACATTCTTTCTGGGAGGGGAGTAAGATGCGGGCATGGTAATCCTGTAGAGATAGCTCAAAAATAGCTCAGCTTTTGATGGCGGCCTCTCAACTGGTTGTCATTAGGGGGTTTCAATCATCTATGGTGCCGACTCGAAATCTATTGATGGGTCAAACCATCCGAGGGTTCGAATCCCTCCCTCTCCGTTCAAAATGGTTTACCGTATACCAACGGTTTTACGCCTCAAAGCCTCTAATAAAAAGGGTTTTGAGGCTCGTCTGATTTTCTGGAATCGCACCTAAAGTACACTGAAGTGGCCTAATCCCCCCAATCATGTAGGCCATAATTTAGGCATGGATATTTCGAGCAAATTGGCTCAAGCAAACGGGCGGCTACACAGTGGCCGCGTAGGTGTCACCATTGAGCAAAACGGAAGCAAATTCAGCCAATATCGCTGAAGGGTTTGAACGGCGAACGACTAAGGAATACGTACATTTCTTGAGTATCGCCAAGGGATCGGCAGGGGAGGTGAGAAGCCTGCTCCGGGTCGCGTTTGAGGTAGGGTATCTGGAAAAGCTTGAGTATGAGGCGTTGCGCGATCGCATGATTGGGTTGAGTCGGCTACTAGCTGGGCAGATGCGGGCAGTTCGAGCAGCGGTGAGGAAAGTCAGCAATAAAACCTCGCAGTCAGCAAGCTGCTGAAATAATTACTCGGAAGAGTTGTTTCTTTAGCAGATTCGATTTATTAGTTGAGCTTGTCTCATATATGCGACAAACTGTATGTAAGGGCTAGCATGAGCCAAGCGCAAAACTGGACAATCCAGAAATACGTCACCGAAGGCGGTGTATGCCCCTTTGATGAGTGGTTTGAAACCCTGACTCCTCAGGTCCAAGCGAGAATCGATGTCCGCCTTGACCGGGTTAGTCTTGGCAACTTTGGTGATCATAAAAGCGTAGGAGAGGGGGTATTTGAGCTACGGTTCACTTTTGGGCCTGGATTCCGGGTCTATTACGGAATTGTCGGTGGTTGGGTTGTGCTCTTGCTGATCGGCGGCTCTAAGAAAGGTCAGAATCGAGACATCAAAGCAGCCCAGAAATTTTGGCAAACGTTTCAGCGTGAACAGCAGTAGGGAGGAGCGTAAACGATGCCCACAACTAATTATCAAGACGACCTTCTGGTAAGACTTGCTAACCCTGAATACTCGTCCCACTATCTTAAGGCTGCGCTTGATGAAACGCTTGAGGATGGCAACATGGAAGCCTTTCTCTTAGCGCTGAAGAATATTGTGGATGCCAAGGGGCCAGTTCAAGAGGTAGCACAAGACGCTGATATATCAAGACAACACCTACACCGACTCTTAAGTGGGAACGGTAATCCGACACTGGAGACCCTTGCTTCTGTGCTTGACGCGGTTGGATTGACCATTGACTTTAGGCCGGTGAGCGAAGTTGCTGACTTATCAAAGTAGAAGTGAACTTATAATGTCGCTGCGTTATCAGATGCAAAAAGATGCTGTGTAGCAATTACTCATCCGCAGTAACGAGCAAGTGGCGGGCGAAAACGGCCATCGCTTCTGGCTCGAAGTCTATAGGGTGCAATCTGTTACGCCCGTAAGTCTTAAGGAGAGGATGTCCTGTCAGACTCAGGACCGACTGCCTCAGGACTTACTGTCCGCGATCGCAACTTATTTCGAGGCAAAACAGTTCTCAAATATCCACTACACCTTAGAGGCTGAATCCAAAGTATGGGCAGAATACGAAGACAACTAGCATGAATTTCATAAGGAGCATCTGTGATTATTCAACCTTTTTTACCAGGTTCTTTTAATACTCCATGAAAACGAGCCTTACAAATAGGGACATTAGCTACGGTACAAATTATTGTGTAATCTAGCCACGATTTTTGATCGTCATCACCTGGACGATTTGCAAAGCCGTGTCGCCGGGGATCTCGAGAATACGATAGAGGTCATCCAAAAAGGCTTGTTCTTGGGTTGTAACCGTTCCATCTGAGAGGACTAAATCGGTCGCTACCGCAAAAGCCGTTTCCCGAAGATTTTGAGGCAAATGACTTTTGGCAAGATAGATGAGATCCCCTGGCCCTTGAAGCTTCAGCATTGCCAGCAACTTATCAAACATGCGGTGCATGACATCGTTCGAATAACTGCGAAAGAGCTGCATGCGAGACAACGTCATTGTCATGTCATTGCCTTCCTGATCCGAGAGGTAGCCATCCGCCGCGATCGCAACTAGCGCGATCGCAGCAAAGGCCTCAGCAGGTGTTAGTTCAGTTTCAGTAATTCCTTGTTCCGCGTTGAATACGCTATCGAATAGCCCCATATGATTTGCCTAACCCCCATATGACTTGCTTAACATCGTGCCTGTAATCCTACAATCATGACTCAGATTGACAGCGGGCTCTTAGGTTTTTGCAGAGTTGTTACGCAAAATTAAGGGATGACCACTTATATGTAGGTAGGCTGAAATTCAATCGCAAGATTAGATGGGTGGTGGAATTTGAGCGTAAGGAAACACTGCTCTCTTGGTGACTTTGAGCAAAAGCCCTCTATCGCTGCGATTGAAATCAAAAAATATTGCTTAATGGATGCATGTTCGCGGCTACTCCCATGATGACTTGCTTCTGCAGCCTATCTGTCGCAGGGAATGATTACACAAGGAAAAGTGCTGTGAAGACTCATTCTGAATAGATTAATTCCGACTTAAGATCTCGCACATCCTCAGGAAGACGCATACAATTTTCTCTGATGGGTGACTTGAATGCCCACCATCTATTTACATGGAGCTAGTGCAATGGGTTTTTTAGGTAAGCTTTTCGGAAAAAAAGAGGAAGAGAAAGCAAAGACTGCCCCCAAGATCTCTGTCGCAAAGGCTGCTAAGGATAATGCGATTCCCCCTGCGAAAGTTGGGTTGGATGGTAAGTTTGATGAAAGTGGCTTAGCTAAGCGGGTTGCTAAAGCTTTAGATGATGCTGATATTTCTGATGAAGTGGGTCTGTGGGTTGCCCAAACAGGCGGCACTGTTGTCTTAAAATACAATGATGACGCTAAGTCCATTTTGGCTAAGGCTAAACAGGTTGCTATGACCGTTGATGGAGCTGAAAAAGTTGAGGCGGTACCCAATACCTAAGGAAATTTCCAGGAAAGAATTTATCTTCGTAGGGTGTCGTATAGACCTATGGGCATAGCTTCGCTTTAGCGAAGCGTAACGCACCGCTGTCGTAGTATTTTCTTTCCCAGAAATCACCTAAGCGCTCTTTAATCAAAGAGCTACTCACTTTAAAAGTGATATCAACTTCAGGTGGAAAACTTTGGTGGTGGCAAAATCTAGGAGCCAGGAATCGCGAGAGCCCTGGATTCTGGCTCCTGACCCCTGACTCTTCGCACTACCACTACCTCCTGGTTTTAGCAGGTGCCCTTTGAAAGTCTGTCAATGATATTGCACCCAACTGTTCAGAACGACTGGTGTTGGGCTTTCGCCAAACTTACTCAGTGTATAGATAGCCCTTCTCGACTCAGTAAGGTAGCCCAATAGGCGTAGAACCTTGCTCCTCAGTGACAAAATATCTCATTGAGAAAGAAAGCACTATAGCTGTGTAGAAAACTGCCACAGCTAGCTCGCTAAATATTCGCGGACATCACTTCGACGTTTACGGAGTTTTGTGAGAGCTTCCCGCTCAATTTGACGCACTCTTTCCCGCGAAATACTCAAAATTTCGCCAATTTTGGCTAAGGTCATTGTCTTACCATCCGTTAGTCCAAAACGTAGGGTCAGAACTTGCCGTTGTTGGGGGGTCAGCTCAACCATTAGCTGATCCAAATCCCGACGCAGAGAAGACTGCGTTGCATATTCCTCAGGGGAAATGCCATCATCTTCTAGCAATTCGCTCAGTTCAGTATCCTGATTGTCGCCAACCCTAAGATCCAGGGACAGAGGATGGCGCGACTTTTCAAGATAGTCTCGAACTTGCTTAGGTGTCAGGTCCAGCTCTTCAGCCAATTCGGCAATAGTGGCCGATCTGCCATGCTTCTGAGAAAGTTGCCTTTGAGCCTTCTTAATCTTGTTCAGCTTTTCTGTGATGTGGATAGGTAAGCGAATCGTACGACTCTTCTCAGCGATCGCCCGTGTAATGGCTTGCCGAATCCACCAGTAAGCGTAAGTTGAAAACCGATAGCCTTTGGTGGGGTCAAACTTTTCGACTCCCCGCTGCATCCCAATAGTGCCTTCCTGAATCAGATCCAGGAGATCAACATTACGCTTGATGTACTTCTTCGCCACAGAAACCACCAAACGCAAGTTAGCTTCAACCATCTTGCGCTTGGCTTTTTCTCCCAACTGAACAATGCTTGCCAGTTCTGTTTCTGAGAGTCCACCGATCTCAGCCCACTCAGAACGTGTCAACGATCGCTCTAGTTTGTCCTCTTGGGCTTCACGCTTCTTTTGCAACACAGTCAGCTGCTGCACTTGCTTGCCTAACAGAATCTCTTCTTCGTGAGTTAACAAGGGAACACGGCCTATCTCCTTGAGGTAGGTTCTCACGAGATCAGTGCTTTGAGTTGTCTTCATAGAAAAAGAGCTACCAATAACGCCACCGCGAGGTTGATACAGTCAAAATCACCCCGAGAACCACTCCCCTGCTAAAGCTCGCTGAAGTGGAACTTTTTCCACGACTTGTTAAACATTGTAACATTTATGAGAGGCTTCGGTAGGTTAAGCCAAAAAATAATTTCATCAGAGAATGTTTGCCGAAAAGCTTACAACCATAGGCAGAATAGCCCTTTTACAGTTCTCGAATTGCATCCTGATTGACAAAACAGCTGATTCCTTAAGCTTAAATCGTGAAAATGTGTTAGAAACGTTAACCTTCTCAGAAAAGTCTGAGGAGTATGAGAACTTTTCAGAATTGTTTGGGGGGTGCCCCCATCTATCGCCGCGACATAAGGGCTATCGCAGTTATATTGCACAGGAAAGGATTCACTTGTAGACAAGCAGTGCATTTAAGTGAATCCACCAATTGTTAAGTCCTGTGTAGAAATAAGCGTGTGATTACTTCGCACGCACACCTGAATTTGGGGATGATTGTGGCTACAAGTTAGGGTGCCCAATCGTGGATGGTTGAGCAAGAGTCGTGACGATATCTGATATTTAGCATCCTTTGGCCGGATACCAAATCAAAGACTCGCTTTCTGTATCGCGCCAGCGCATCCAACCCTCGCGGGTTCTAGAGCCGGGTAAGAAAACGCAGCCATTCGTTGGTTGCGTTACCCGAACTTGCATCCAATCACCATAAAAGGCGATGGGTTCGATAAAACTCTCGGGACCAATCAAGCCAATGATTTCTTCTCCATTATTCGGATCTGACCGCAGGGGCTGAGACAATCCATGGCTCCGAAAGTAGACTTGGCCGGTTTCGAGGAAGCGGTCTTCCCATAACTCAACAGTCAGCTCGATGGCTCCAAGATTAAGATGATCAACATGGGCCCAGGCTGTTCCTGCAGGGGTATATTGCAACTGAAACCAGCCATCTTCCCGCATCTGTGTCACAGGAAATGAGAACAGGGCGTCATAGGTGTGGCGCATTAAGAAAGCTGCATCCCGGCCAATCGCGATCGGGGTTTGCCCGTTGGGAACTAGCCAACCATTGACAATCCATCCCCAATGGCTACCATCTGGTTCAACATATATGGGGACTGCGGCTGCTTGTAGCCAGTCAGCTTCTATGTATGGACTATTAGGCCAATCAGACTGCTCTAGAAAATCAAGATCTTTAGGGCGCAAGTGCCCAATTCCAAGGTTGTCGGTGGTATTCGGTTCAAGCCCAACAATTCCCTCTGTCACTGGTGAGATAGGGTCAGGAATTGTTGTTGGAAGCGGGGGGACGGGAGGGCTCACACGGTTTTGTGCAAGTTCCTGTAAGGCTGGCTGAGTGGTCTCTTTATCAGTGGAGAGTGATTTCTGGGGGCCTGGATAAGCTAGTAGAGGGGTCCCCAGACACGACACAACTCCAACCCAAAGAACGATACTCAAGCGAGAAACTTTCTTCATGATGACAGTGGCGATCGCAACAACTCAAAGGATTTCTAGCAGTCAAAAGCAACAAAAATGGGGTAGAAGCGGATTAGAAGCTTCGCAGTCCTAATCTCCAAGATGGAACACAGGCATACTACTTGTTTCCTCATTTCCGAAGTGTCCTGAACTTCGTGAAGCACGGGCAATTATAAGAATAGAGTGCCCGTTCAGCCATTCATTTTACTAACCTACGTATAGATACCCGGATACTAACGGCGTTAAATTACCTATGACCTTGACTTAGCTACGGAAAATAACAATATTGTGACGTTCGCTCCAAAAAGAATTGCCAACTTTTAGACAACCTCGTTCCAATACCCGCTATACATTAAGAAAGATTTTTAATCTATCCTGTCTAATCTATCTGAATGTTTGTAGAGTGTCTCGTAAGCATTATTGCATCAGCTGGTGTGTGAGGAGAGCTGTTTTCACTACTCGTGGGTCTTTGCAAATGTATCACTCTCGTTGCCTTGCAATCCTGTCAGCCATTTCGGCCGTTTCCCTATCCCTCTTAAGCTTGCCTGCAACTGCTGAGCCCGATAGGGGTTCGTCCCAGTTGCTGCCACTAGAAGCTCAAACGATGACCGTAGAGACTGACCCCCATCGCCTTGAATCTGTCGCTGACGATATCAATACTTCCGCACAGCCAGAAGAAAAGGATTCAGAAGACATCACAGATGTGATTGGCGCTGATTTCATTGATGACATTGTGGATGAAGACGGTGATGTGAAGCTGCCCATGGGGCTGACTATTTTCAGTACTTTGGGCACAACCTCAATTGGGTTTGGGAGCGATTTTTAAGATGGCGATTGCCCGGGGCATTCAGCGTTTGTTCTCTTGGGAGGCGATCGCCCTGGGCTCAATCGTGCTACGCCCACAGGATGCTGGTCCATGGGTATGAAGTTTTTTGACCGACGTCAAGCAGGGCAAGCGCTCGCTCAGCAGTTAGCTCATGTAGTGGAAGAGTCCGAGTCCGGAATTGTGTTGGCGTTGCCTCGCGGTGGAGTCCCTATTGGCTACGAGATTATTTGTACCCTGAACTGGCCTCTCGATGTTTGGCTGGTACGTAAGTTAGGCGTACCTGATCAGCCTGAACTGGCAATGGGAGCCTTGGCCTGGCCTCATGCGCAAGTGCTCAATAAGGGATTGATCGAAAAACTACAAGTGTCGGAGAGAGATATAGAGGCTGTCGTGCAGACAGAACTGCAAGAACTACATCGCCGCCACCATTGTTATCGTCAGGAAAAACCCCTGCCAGTGCTGTGTGGTAAGCCCATTATTGTGGTGGATGATGGGTTGGCAACTGGGGCAACCATGCAGGCGGCAATTGCTGCACTTAAGCCCTATCAACCTTCCAGCATTACAGTTGCTGTTCCGATTGCTGCGTCCAGTAGTCTAAAACCTATTGAAGAACAAGTGGATCGCGTTATTTGCCCGCTATTGCCAAAATCCATGGGCTCCATCAGCCAGTGGTATGACCATTTTGAACCGGTTGATGATACGGAAGTTGTGACTTTATTGGAACAAGCTGAAGCGTTACAAAACAAACCGTAGATGTCGTGGAAGGGAACGCTAAAATTTGGTCATTAGTTAGCTTTCCAGGTTTTCAGCCTTTGGCGGCACGACTTCACCATGAACGGAATCAGATATCTCTGCCCTTTGGGGCTTATTGGCTTTATCAGTTTGCTGTCTCTAACTGCTTCAGCAAGTTTTGCCCAGTCAATGAAAGCCACAAGCAGCTATGAAAAACTGCGGAGCCCCGCTGCGATCATAGAGTCAGAGAATGCCACGGGTATTGAACATGACCAAACATTCTCAGAGAATACAGAGACAGAAGTTTCTTGCCCACCGGGACAATTCCCGTCTGCTTTTGCTGATGTGCTACCTAACAACTGGGCCTACACAGCTGTGAATAATGTGGCCAGTGTTCCGATCACCTGTTTTAATTTTCCCGAAACCCAGTAGAGACGCGGTATATCACGTCTCTACTGGAGCATATCGCGCCCCTACAAGGGATATTACCTATTGACACTGGCTAGAACTGGCTCTTGATGGCAGTGAACCTGAATATTGCCATCCTCATCGGTATCCAGCACAGCAGTATCGCCATCCTGAATTTCACCAGACAAAATGGCCTCAGCCAGGCTGTCTTCCACAAGTCGCGAAATCGCGCGTCGCATAGGGCGAGCCCCATAACGCTGGTCATAGCCCTCAATAATGAGCTTGTCCTTAAAGCGATCAGTCAGCGTGACCTGAATCTGCCGATCAGCCAAACGGCTGTTTACGCCCTTCATCATGATTTCCGCGACCTGTTGGACTTCTTCCCTCGTCAACTGACGGAACACAATAATTTCGTCCAGACGATTCAGTAGCTCGGGACGGAAGTATTGCTTCATTTCTTCCTGCACCAAGTTACGAATATTGTTGTATTGCGTGGTTGCTGCGTCGGTGTCAGCCATCCCGAAGCCAAGGCCACCACCACCCTTTTCGATGACGCGTGAACCAATATTTGAAGTCATGACAATCAGCGTATTCTTAAAGCTGACAGTGCGGCCCTTAGCATCGGACAGATGACCATCATCCAAAATCTGAAGCAAGATGTTGAAGATGTCTGGGTGAGCCTTCTCAATCTCATCCAGCAGAATCACCGAATAAGGCTTACGACGAACAGCTTCTGTCAATTGCCCGCCTTCGTCATAGCCGACAAAACCAGGAGGAGAGCCAATCAGCTTAGACACGGTGTAAGATTCCATGAATTCTGACATGTCCACACGGATCATGGCGTCTTCGGCACCAAACAGTGCAACAGCTAGAGCCTTGGTAAGTTCAGTTTTACCAACCCCAGTCGGGCCAGAGAAGATTAAGCTAGCAATCGGACGATTGGGACTCGCTAATCGCACCCGTGAACGACGGACTGCACGAGCCACCGCTTCAACCGCCTCGTGCTGACCGATGACCCGCTCGTGGAGCGTGTCTTCTAAGTGCATCAACTGCATTGCTTCGGATTCTGTCACCTGAATAACAGGTACTCCAGTCCAAGAAGCCACAATCTCAGCGATATCAGCTTCACCAACAGTGGGTGGCGTCATTGGGGGAACTTCAGCGGCTTCTGGTTGTGGTCCCTGGATCTCTCTAAGAATTTCCTGTCTACGATGACGTAAATCTAGAGCTGTTCTAAAATCCTGAGCCTTGACAGCCGCTTCCATATCACGAGTAACCTGGCGCAGTTCTTGCTTCAGTTCCTGAGATGGATAACTTGTCTGATAGCGCAACTTGACGCGAGAACCAGCCTCATCAATCAGGTCAATGGCTTTATCCGGCAAGTAACGGTCGTTGATGTAGCGATCGGACAGCTGCGCAGCTGCTTCTAGGGCTTCATCAGTCAAGGTAACTTGGTGGAACTGCTCGTAACGACTACGAATCCCGCGCAAAATATCAATCGTGTCTTCCACAGAAGCAGGATTTACAGTTACAGGCTGAAAGCGCCGCTCTAAGGCCGCATCTCGCTCGATGTGTTTGCGATACTCATCCAACGTGGTTGCACCGATGCATTGAAGTTCACCCCGAGCTAGGGCTGGCTTTAGCAGGTTAGCAGCGTCCATCCCCCCTTCTAAAGAACCGGCCCCAACCAGGGTATGAATCTCATCGATTACCAGGACAATATCTGAATTGCTGCGGACTTCTTCCAGGAGTTGGGTTAATCGCTCTTCAAAGTCACCCCGGAAGCGCGTTCCTGATACCAATAGACCCATATCAATTGCGTGAACCCGCTTGTCCAGCAAGGTTTCGGGGACATCTTGATTTACAATGCGCTGAGCTAAGCCTTCAGCAATGGCAGTTTTCCCCACGCCCGGTTCACCAATTAGAACCGGATTGTTCTTGGTGCGTCGGCCCAAGATTTGGATGATGCGCTCAATTTCCTGAGCGCGGCCAATTACCGGATCCAAAAGACCCTCGGCAGCCTTGGCCGTCAGGTCAGTGCTGAACTCTTGGAGAACACCACTTTTGCGTTTTTTATTATCACTACCCCGACGCCCTGATTCTCTGCCCGCAGGCACAGCAGAAACAGATCCTAACTCTTGAATCAAACGCGTCCGTAGCTTACTGGGAGAAACCCCTAAATTCTCAAGAACTCGGTATGCGACGCTTTCGCTACTCTGAGTCAAACTCAGTAGCAAGTGTTCGGGTTCAATGTAAGTCGCATCGAGCTTACGAGCTTCCTGAAAGGCGTTTTCAAAAACCTGCTTAACTTTTGGAGTAAATGGCACCTCTGAGGGTGGATTACCGCTGCCACGACCAATAATAGCCTCAACTTCCTGGCGTGCATCCGTGAGGTTAACACCAAAATCCTTAAGGACGGATGCGGCAAGGCTGGATTCTTCTCTAAGAAGACCGAGAAGGAGTTGCTCAGTGCCGACAAAGTTATGCTGCAGTCGACGAGCCTCTTCTTGGGCTTTCATGATAACGGCGATCGCGGTATTGGTGAAATGCTCAAACATAGCCCCATGTTGGTTTCGTGTGCAAGGAAGCGAAATCCTCTGTAGACTGGTCGCCCGTTTCAGAATTCAAAACCCTGATTCCGTGACAAACCATTTCACCTCTGTAATAAAAATGTACATAGAATTCCCCCAAACTGGCAGTAGGGAGAGCCGAATTCCACCTTTAGGGTGCCCCAGAGTCAGAAGGATCGACGGAGTCAAGGTGAAAAGATCTCCATGCAGATATTCTCTGGCTAAGATATAGCCTGAGAGGCTCTTTACATAATTTAACAGAAGTTGCTACGGTATATGCAACTTAGTTGAAGGAATAAAGCACATTCTTTCTTTTAGTGTGATGTTACGTGTTTTCAAGGCTGCAAGTGTAGATATGTTTCAACCGACTCATTGGCTAGTGTCTAGGTCCCGGAAAATCCCTGTGTTAGTTCAGTCTCAGGGCGATCGTTCCCTCGTGTTTACCGAAAAAGAATGGGGAACCACCCGATCTCCTGCCTTTGAACTGCATTCCAAGTTGGGTCTGTCTTGCCGAGGTGTGAAGGTCCTTGGGTATGAGTTGGAACCTATGCCCTCGCTAGTAGCGACTGACAAGGAAGTCCCTGTTTAGACAGTGTGACTCCATTTTCACTTCCTGGTTGCCTCCTACGCTTTTAATCGCTTCTAGAAGCGGGGAGGCTTGCTTCTCAGCTGCGAATCCAGATCTTGGGCATTGGTGAGTGATTTCTGTTGCGATGTGCCTGAACCAAATGTAGACCGCTATGAATAGTAGCTCGCAAGCTTGTGTACTGCTGGTATAGGACAATTCGTTTGTTCTATGCCGAAACCGCTGCGATCATTCTTTGGGGTTTTTTGGCTTTTGGTAATGATGGCTGATCTGCAGCTTAGAGAACTTGATATTACTTGCTGTTTCTAGATAGTTACTTTAATTAAGTCTGTGAGGCACCGTCCCAGGGGCCCGGCGGTTTGTCAGCAATTTCAATTACAGAAACCTTTGTATTGTAGAGGGTGAACCCACGAGACTCGTAATTTTTCAACGCATGGGGACCATCCAAGCTGCAGGTGTGAACCCAGACTCGATTAGCACCCATATTCCAGGCTTGTTCGATGCCGACGGTCAGCAAATGTCCTCCTAAGCCTTGGCCAATAAACTGGCGTAAGAGTCCAAAATAGACAATTTCAATATTGCCTTCAGACTGGGCCTCCAACTCACAGTAGCCTGCAGGAGTTCCTGAAACATAAGCTACCCAAGTTTCTACATTTCGATGCTTGAGGTAAGTATCCCATTGCTCATATGTCCACGTGAGGCGATCGCTCCAATACCAGTCACCTCCAACACTGGCGTAGAGAAAACGACTAAATTCAGGACAGGGTACTTCGGCTTGCTGAATGGTCAAACTAGGATGCTGAATGATCTTTGGACGGAGTTGTTCTCGATCCAGCATTTCTAGTTCCCATGTCGTGAGTTCAACCTTCATAGATAGTCCCTCGGCCAAAACACCCAGTTCACTAAGCGTAATCCAACAGGGCTTACGCAGTTGAATTTGATTTTGGCTCCCAAACTCCCAAACTGGGAGAAATCTGATTCAACATCGCTCAGATTTTGGGAACATAAAGGGGCTTTTGTGTAAGTCAAAAAGCATCTCGCATGAGGAACCAGGTCTCTGGCATAAAAATAGTAGTCTCCTGCTGTCTTTATACAGAGACCTGGTTCCTAGATGTGTCATTTATATAGATATCGAGCTAGTGGTAATAGCGCTCGTCTAGCCACACGCGCAACGCTTGCTCAGACGTAAAGGTGTGATGCGCTTGAGAAATGGGATCGTAGGCTGCGAAGTAGTCGTTCCCTTGGCCATCACGCTTAGTCACAATCCGTAGCTCTGATGAACCACAGAAATACCGCAGCAGTAACTGACCAATCCTCTCTAAATATGCTTTTGAACGCCCCCAAACCTGAGTTACTTTTGGGCTTCTTTGCGGCAAAGATAGTGAGTGATCAAATTCGGGGGTGATGAGCTCAAGCCGGGCATAAAGGTCGCTATTTTTCATGAGGCTGTCCTCGTTTGGAAAAGGGCAGCACGAATCGATTCGGCATACTTAAATTTTCCTCAACTACCTCTTATATGCACAGAGGCAGTTGCGCTAAATTGTTTCGGACACAGTTCGCTTTTCGATAATTGTTCTGGTTGTAAACACGCACAACTGTACCGCTCAAGTTTGTTGGATGAAATTTGGCAATTGATTTGCCTGCTGAGTACAGGGGCTGTTTAGCACGTCAAAATGGCTTACCTGGTCATAGGGTGAGGCTTTGCCGAGGTTCTGAATTGATTGCCGCTAGATTCCCTGAACCAACTTCTGCGGAACTAACCCCTTCGACTTTCAACTTCTCCACACCCTAACAGCCTTTTCTTCCTAGCCTTTCTACCTATCCACTCTCTAAGATTCATGAAAGTTACCCCGATCAAACTCTCTCGCAACCAAGTGCTCTACGAGCAAGTTGCCGAACGCTTGCAAGGTTTAATCACTGAAGGCACGCTTAAACCAGGCGATCGCCTCCCCTCAGTGCGTAAACTTCGAGAACAGCTCTCGGTCAGCACATCTACAGTGCTAGAAGCCTATCGCCTGCTGGAAGATCGGGGACTAATCACGGCTCGTCCTCAGTCCGGATACTACGTCAAGCAAACAGCCTTAGAACTCCCCCAGGAACCTTCTACGACAACCCCCCCTCGTCAGGCTCGTGAGATTGACCTTACCCTGGCATTTCGAGTGGCCAGCACAATACAAGAGCCCAAGATGATGCAGCTAGGAGTTGCATTTCCAGCGATGGAACTCTTGCCTCTGGCACAGCTTAATCGGTTGATGAGCAAAATCCTCCGCGAAAACCCTGTTCTGGCTCATTCCTACAGCCCACCTATGGGGCGTGAGGAACTGCGATCAGAGTTAGCCAAACGTATGCTCGACACAGGTTGTTCAATATCGCCGGATCAGCTTGTTATTACCAATGGAGCCAATGAAGCGATTTACCTTTCCCTGCAAGCAATCGCTCAACCGGGGGACACGATCGCCGTCGAATCGCCCACTTATTTTTCGGTTCTTGAAGCCATGAAAACTCTACGTCTCAAGGCGTTGAGTTTACCCACCCATCCCCAAGAAGGCGTGAGCTTACCACATCTAGAAGAAGCATTGCAGACCGGAGAAGTTAAAGCCTGTCTATTCGTGTCCAACTTCAGCAATCCTCTAGGCAGTTGTATGGATGACGTTAAGAAAAAAAGCCTGGTGGAATTGTTGAATCAGTATGATATTCCTCTCATTGAGGATGATGTGTACGGTGATCTCTATTTTGGTAGCACTCGTCCAAAAGCCATCAAGGCCTTTGATACAGAAAATCGCGTATTGTACTGCTCGTCTGTTAGCAAGACCCTATCCCCTGGTATGCGTACGGGGTGGTGTGCCGGAGGACGTTACCACGCCAAGATTTTTCAAATAAAATCCATTATTAGTTTGGGTACTTCTGTGGTGCTCCAACTGACTGTTGCCGCTTTTTTATCGAATGGTGGATACGATCGCCATCTGCGCCAGTTACGCCGTGGGTATCAAGCTCAAATGAGTCGTATGCAGCAGGCTATCTATGATTATTTTCCGGCAGAGACCCACGTCAGTCGCCCTAATGGAGGCCATGTGTTGTGGATTGAAATGCCTACTGAATTTGATGCTCTCCGCCTGTATAAAGAAGCTCTAGATCATCGTATTGGCATTGCCCCAGGTGCGATGTTCTCGGCCTCCAGCGAGTGTTATAGCAACTGCTTCCGGCTGAATACAGCTATTTCTTGGTCCCCAGAGATCGACCAAGCGATCCAAACGCTGGGCCATTTGGCCAAAAAACAACTTGCTGAGTGCTGGCTCCGTGAGAGTACGATTTAACGATTAGTGATTAGTGAGTTCGGTGGATGGATTTTGCTTCAAGGAAAAAGACGTTGCTCAATGTCTGGGCGATCGCAGTTTCTTGGATATTCAGAATTTCTTGAATACTTCATATATAGATATATAGCGTTTATCGGCGAATCTATACAACGGACATATGCGCCACAGTGATGTCTGCAATACTGACATGTTGCCTTGTCAGAGAAATTAAGGACCCTGAATAGAGTTGGGGCCATACATTGCCAGCCTCCATGATTTTTTACAGGGCTTTTGACCTGAACTTGACTGGCGAATGATTAGCTGTGTACAGACAGCCATTACAAAGGTTTCGCAAAGGTTAAAGGGCGAATTTTATAGCACCAGGTATGCACAGCATAGTCTAGAGATATTAGCTCTGAATAGGTCAGTACCTTCAGAGTGGACACTGCGAGAACTCCAGTAAACAGTATCCAGGCACTATCACCTATAGGCATTAATCAATATATTTTTCCTCTCAAGGCTAAACAAGAAGCTGTTGAGGGGAACCTTCAGAAGTCTATGCAGACTTCTCAAAGTCTGGCATGACATCCGGGAGCATATCAGAGTAATTTAAGCAATTCCAGAGGTGGAAGATATCGCGTCTTTCCAGGGTCACATTCTGACCAAAGGATTGCCTAACAGTATCTTTCTCTACAGATTTGTTCAGTGTCGACAGGTAGTTCCTTTCGCGGCCAACAATGAGGATGTCATAAAAGGATTCGTGGAAGATGAAGCTATTATCTGCCAATAGCCCACAGAGCCTTCATTCAGAGCTTAATAGCCTAGTGAAGATGGCTCTATTTGAGCAAAGCACATCGGCAATCCCTAGTGACAGTTTTGTTTGATTTTGCCTTTCTCTGACATTTAGAAGCTGTCTGACGATACTATAATTTCTAATATGATTTTGATGTTCAAATTTCAAAAGAGTGCATATAATGTGGTGGTCAGAGTGGTGTTGTATGAATGTGTTCATAATCTACAGCTCATAAATCAAGTGGTAGTTAATGCATTCAATACCAGTGAGTGATCATCCTGAAACCCTATTTTCTTTGGCGATAACTGTAACGAAGAGGTTCCCTTCCTAATGGCAATGACGAAAGCAGAGGCCTTAACTGGCAAAGCGCTGCTCCAAAGAGTGAAAGAGCTATCTCACTTGACTAAGCGAGAAAAAGCAAGAGAGTGTGGCTATTACACACTGACTAAAGACAACCAAATCCGAGTTGATGTGACGGGCTTCTATGATGCATTGTTGGAAGCTCGAGGTATTACCTTAGATCCTGATAAGGGTAAAGATGGGCGTGGTCGCGAACCTACTTACCGAGTGAGTGTTCATAAAAATGGCCAGATTGTCATTGGCTCCACTTATACTCAAGAAATGGGACTCAAGTCTGGCGATGAGTTTGAGATTAAGCTGGGGTATAAGCATATTCATTTGATCCAGCTGGATGATGAACCAGAAGATTAGTGGCAACTGTGTCGCTAATCTTGAATTTGCCCTCATTGGTTAAGGGAAATCTTTAGCAAGGTAGGGTCAGTAGCCTCTGAGTAGATGCGGAGGCTACTGCTTTATGTTTAAATCTGAATCGAGTGTATGCCTAAATTTTAGGAAGGAAAATTGCGCTGTATTCTAAAAGCAGATATGAGTTGCTGTTGTCTAGCGCATTAATCTATATTTTTATTTTAAGAGTATAGTTTCTTCATTTTTAGGATCTGGAGTATTGTGGTCCTCACTCAGGAAAAAGTGCTGTTCACTGTTCCGTTATTTCTGGCAGTCTGGTTTTCAGTATGGATGGCGATCGCCTTTCCGCTAGTCAAAAAACTTCAGTGGCGACCATTTCAAATCATTGCGCCCGAGAAAAAGCTTATCTTATTAATGCCTTTATATCTTCTTGCTCCCTTAATTGTCTGGGGAGCCCTTGTTTATTTGGGGCAGTCATGGAGTGAAATCGGGGTGATTCCAGCCATCAGAAGCGTACGATCGCTGGCTTATGGACTGGGAATTGCGATCGGAGGAATCGCTTTATTATTGGGACTTAAAAGTATTTTTCAGCTCTTTATTCCCCATCAACCGGAAAATACGAGCGTGACAAAACCTGCTGAGTCCAAGCTGGTTCGGCAAACCCTCGCTATCCTAGGATTTTTGGCATTAGGTCTCTGGATTGGTGGCATTGAAGAGCTAGTCTTTCGCGGTTGGCTACAAACTCAGCTAGAACTGGCATTTACTCCCTGGCTGGCAGCTAGTATCGGGAGTATTTTATTTGCCGTTGCTCATCTTGTATGGGATGGGCGTCCTGGCCTCTGGCAGCAACCTGGTTTGTGGCTCTTGGGTTGGGTCTTAGTGATTGCCCGATGGGCCGATGGCGGTAATCTAGCTCTTGCTTGGGGACTTCATGCTGGATGGGTCGGTAGCTTAGCCTACATCAGCGAGTTCTTGAAATCACAGCCCGTGGCTAAAAATATGTGGTTGTTGGGTCGGCCTGGGCAACCCTTGACTGGTGGATTAGATTTTTTGTTGATGGGAGTGACCGCAGGGCTAGTTTGGTGGAACGCGGGTGGATTTCCATAGGCTGGGTTCCGGCGGTTTGATACACCACCCTGAAGATCTAAAGCTTTATCTATCCTCATTGCATTTGAATCTTGCCATGTGGAGACAGGCGCACGAACCTGAATCGTGCAGATGATCAAATTCAGACTGGCAAAGCTTCGGTTCGGAATCAACAAAGGGTATAGATAAAATAGACCAGTCGGGTAATGACATGTTTGGGTGCATACTGTGCAGCGGGAATGAGTAAAACTGAGCTAGGCTGTTGGGACTCCCGGTAAAGTCTTAAAAGACCTGTAGAACGTTAAGGATCTTTGATCAGGTTAACTGCATCGCCGCCAGAATCTACCGATGAGCTCTAGATACACAAGCTTGTGAACTCTAGATATTATGCGAAAAACCCCTCTTTTATCTGCAATTGAAACCTTGGAAATTTTAATGCAGAGCCGTTATAAGACTGAGACAGACCCAAGAGTGTTGCAGAGTATCTTGTCTTGGTTTGATAATTTTCATGCGTTGCCAATGCCTCAGGATACTTGGCTGCAATGTCAACTAGCCTTGATAGAAGGCTTCACTAATGTTGTGCGTCATGCTCATAGGGGGCTCCCCACTGAGACACCCATCGAGATCGAGATTACGGTGACGACTGAGTGCATGGATATCAAAATTTGGGATTGTGGTCCTGGTTTTGATTTTGAATCGGTGCTCAACACTAAATTGCAACAACCCAATTTCGACTCCCCTGGGGGACGAGGCTTGTCAATTATGTACCGGGTTGCTGATACTGTTGATTATTCCAGAACAGCTGATCAACGGAATTGCCTCCATATCCGTAAGTGCTTTGGAGCTTCCTTTTAAGGCTTTTGGAATTAAAGTTGCAGCAGCCTTGGGTGCATCTGGAGACGATTCTATGACGACAGTATTGATTCCTTGGGCGATTGCAGGTGGGTTGAACACGCTGCTATTGGTAATCGCTTGGTTGCTACCTAAAAAGCTTTTGACTCCAGCCGGTTACGCTCAT
Organism: Cyanobacteria bacterium J06639_14; assembly: GCA_039818605.1. Classification (GTDB taxonomy): domain Bacteria; phylum Cyanobacteriota; class Cyanobacteriia; order Phormidesmidales; family Phormidesmidaceae; genus SIO1E4. Next base: position 20,101 of record JBCBTQ010000049.1, read on the forward strand.
GCCTGGATCCTTGGGGTAATCATATGGGGCTGTCTGGGATGGCCGGGCTATGTCGTTGTGATGGCATATTTTCTCATTGGCTCCAGCGTTACTCGCATCGGCATGGCCGCCAAAGAAGCTGCTGGGATTGCTGAGAAACGGTCTGGCATGCGGGGACCCGAAAATGTTTGGGGTTCTGCTTTGACGGCAACAATTTGTGCTTTGGGTGTGGCGATCGCAGCCAGTGGATGGTTGCCCGATTTACCCCAATATTGGATCTCCTTATTAAGTTTGGGCTACGTTGCTAGTTTTGCAACTAAGTTATCAGACACGACTGCCAGTGAAGTGGGCAAAGCCTATGGTAAACGCACCTTTCTGATTACAACTCTGCAACCTGTTTTACCAGGTACAGAAGGTGCGGTTAGTTTGGAAGGAACCTTAGCCGGTATTCTCGGTTCAACAGTGATTGCTGGAGTTGGTTGGGCTACAGGCTTAATAACTTTGACTGACATCCCCATTTGTCTGATTGCGGCATTTATTGCCACCAATCTTGAAAGTGTGATTGGTGCCACGTTGCAGGAAAAGTTGACCTGGCTCACGAATGAACTTGTCAATATCGCAAACACCACAATAGGCGCAATAGTCGCGATCGGCCTAGCGTTGATTATCAGGTAACGCTTTAGGATAAAACTTGATGATGGGGTAATATCAAGTCGCGATTTTGGATTTTCGATTTTGGATTGCAAAATCTAGATGTCACAACACTTTCAGTCTCAACATCTGTAGTCGCGGAACCGCGAAACGGGATAAGGATATTGATTCACCTTTGACGCGCTTAGTCTTCTGCTCTACTACCTTTTACCTCTCCAATCACTCTTGCCCTTCTACTTTTCTACTTCGATACGATGACTGCTCTACCCTGGTTAACGCCGAGTCATGGCATTATGCTGATGCTCCTAGCTGGATTTGCAATTGCCCATAGCGGGCTAGCCGCACTCCGGCCTCAGGGAGAAAATCTGATTGGTGCCAGAGCCTATCGAGTGCTGTTTGCATTGGTTAGCATTCCCTTTGCCAGCATTCTGATTGTTTACTTTATCAATCACCGTTATGACGGCCTGCGACTTTGGAATCTACAGGGTGTTCCGGGCATGGTACCAGGAGTGTGGATAGCCTCAGCCATTTCGTTTCTGTTTCTCTACCCAGCTACCTTCAATCTGCTAGAAATCGCCGCGATCGAGAAGCCTGCGATCCATCTCTACGAAACTGGCATTATTCGTATTACCCGCCATCCCCAAATGGTGGGACAAGTTATCTGGTGTATTGCCCATACACTCTGGCTGGGCACCACATTTATGCTGTTAACTTCGGTTGGCCTCATTGCGCATCACTTATTTGCCGTCTGGCATGGCGATCGCCGTTGGTTGGCACGCTACGGTGATGCCTTCGAAGCTGTCAAAGCCAGAACCTCTGTGATCCCCTTTCTGGCACTTCTGCAAGGACGTCAGCAGCTTAAGTGGCAGGAGTTTTTGCGTCTTGCCTATGTGGGGGTAGCGATTTTTGTTCTCGGTTTTTGGTGGGTGCATCCGAAATTGATTCAAGCGACACAGCAACTGAGTTGGTGAGAAAAGACACGCTGAAAGATTGGGGATTTTACGTGAATTCGACGCCGATCCTGTCTTCGCTGATAGCCCGCCCGTGAGTCAACTGCGGGTTCAACAGGAAAACTCATTGAAATTAGTTGTATCCTTTGCCACGCAAGGACTATAGCGCCTTAGCCTACTTCTAGTAGACTTTCCCAATTAGCCCGCGATTCATCAGCGGGTGGGAGTAAGCGAAGCCAAAATGGGGCTGTTGAATTCACGTGGATTTTGGATTTTGTCGAAAGCGCATCCGAATTCCGTCGGCCTATACTCTCTTCGAAAAATATTCCAAACTTCGAATTTTGAAGGCTGGAAGATCTACTTTGACGGGGCAAGAGGCACTTTGAATAGTGCGTAAATTTTGTTTGAAAAGATTAAGGGCTATTTCTCAGGTAAAGGGTGGAAAAGTGAGAAAGCCATGACTGAACATTGCGTGAACTCAGAATTAGACACAAGATATTAGGGAGGGATTGTCGAAACTCAATTGCATTCCCTTGGGGATCAGGCTCAAGGCGCATAAACCTTGAGGTGAGTACAAATACTTATTTGAATGGAATTTAAGGCTTCTGATGTTACAGGAAGCCGACAAATGTCCTCTAACAAACTGAGAGACGTTCCTGACTCCTATACAATGATCCCAAAACAATCCTTTGAGTGTTCTCGTTAATAAACCCATGTCATTGACTGCTAACGAATCAACTTTTGAAATTGAGGTATTAGACTCAGCGACTCCGGTCTTGGTTCATTTTTGGGCTCCCTGGTGTGGCTTATGTCGGTTAGTTGATCCCCTGCTGCAAAGCCTTCAGAGTGAATGGCTGGAGCAGCTGCGGGTCGTCGGTGTAAATGCCGATGAAAATTTTAAGCTGGCTAACCAGTACCGACTGACAACATTACCTACGCTGATGATTTTTCAGGGTGGGGACATTTGTCATCGTTGGGAGGGATTTCGCAATCGTGATGATTTAAGAAACTCTCTCGTTGAATACCTGCAGAGCCTTCACCTGAGTCTTTACCCCCTGGAACAACTTCGCATTATTCCCTATCGGGAAACATTTGTTTCCGAATGAGGCATTGGCAAGTATCCCTGAATCAGGCTATCTGAGCCAATCGCATTGACAGTGACGGCACTCATACAGAGTGCCTCTGTCATTTTTACGAAGCCAAGCTCTCCAATCGGTGTCTGTGCAGTGTTGCCACCGATAATTTTAGGCGCAATAAAGGCGCAGACTTTCTGTATGCAGTGTTGAGCGATCGCACTTGCTGATAACTGTCCGCCGCATTCCCACAGTACTGATCGCAGCCCTCTTTGCTGAAGCTGCGCCAAAACGCTCAGCGGTTCTAATTCAGGCAGCACAACCACCTCAATCCCCTGCTGTTCCAGATAATGCTGCATCGTGACATCTCTTTGAAAGCTACAGAACAGCAGCGTAGGTGCCATGTCTTTTTGCCAGAGATGAGCTTCTCGCGGCAGTTCTAGCGCGTGACTCATAACTACACGGAGGGGATTGTGATCGCTTTGGCCATGGGTTGTCAGTCGGGGATTATCCTGACGCACTGTCTGCCCTCCTACAATCACAGCATCACAACGACCGCGCAGACGATGTACCCAAGCTCGCGATTCTGTTCCCGTAACCCAGGCACTGTGACCGCTGCTAGCCGCGATTTTGCCATCCAGCGTCATGGCATATTTCAGAATGCCAAAGGGACGTTGGTAGCGGATACTGTGAACAAATGCCTCGTTCAGCTGTTGACAGGCCACTTCTTCAATTCCGACCGTTACGGTTAGCCCTGCCTGACGCAAGCGCTTAATACCGCCACCTGATACGCGAGGATCCGGATCCACCATGCCCACAACTACGCGGGCAATACCGGCAGCCATAATGGCTTCAGTACAAGGAGGTGTGCGTCCAGTGTGATTACAGGGTTCAAGGTTGACGTAGAGGGTGGCATTTTGGGCGCGATCGCCTGCTGCCCGCAATGCAAATACTTCGGCATGGGGCTGCCCTGCTCCTGGATGAAAGCCTTCGCCTACAACCTCGCCTTGATTAACGATGACGGAACCGACAAGGGGATTGGGCGAGGTTTTGCCTGCAGCTTGATCGGCAAGGGACAGGCAGCGCCGCATGAAGTGTTTGTCGGTTTGATTAGAATCGCGATCAGCAGATTGCTGTTGAGTAGACATGGCATTGCGTATCGATATTGTGACAACCTAAGCGTACGCTCCCAAACAATGTCTACCCAAGTTGTTCGGGAGTTGCGCATAGACTCTAACTGGGGTCATGTACCCCGACCCTGGCCGACAACGGTATGTTTAATTTCGAGCAATTTCTGACTTTAGTCTGATGGAGATTCTTTAAACTGAGGCCACTGTAACCAGGCATCTAAATCCAGATCGTAGTGTCCGGCTTGCACTTCTGGATAAACGCCTTTCTCAACTAACTGAATGAGCTGTGGTAGGGCTTCAATATACTCAGGCGGATGTTTAGCCGGATGAATTGTCCATGCTTGGGAAGACATCAAATCAGCCCGAATGTATTCTGTTTCTGCCATGCGCTGACTTGTCATCGGTTCAAATGAGGCGATCGCACCGCGAATGGGACCAGACTGGTTACGCAACCGTCCTTCTAGTTTCATCCCCATAGGTTGGAAGGGTTTGGGGAGCCAACGTGACCAGAAAGGGTGACATTTCCAGGACAAGGGAATGGGAGAAAGTTGGGCAAATTGTCGGCGATCAACCAAATAGGCCCGCATGCTGAAAAACTTGTGAGCATAGAACCCCCGCTCATCTTTCTCAAACGAACGTCTTTGAAAAAGTTTGCCCTCTGGATGAGGGGGGCCGCAAAGGGGACGAATGGCTGCGATCGTGGGGACCTCTTTCAGAAGTTGAATGGCTTCAGTGATCCAGTTGAAGTCTGGAGCCTGGTACAGCAGCATATCAGCATCAAAGTGCAAATAATAATCGGAAGCAGCTTGCTCAATACAGTAAAGTGAGGCGTAGACCGTCGATCCTTTCCAATTGTGGGTGTGCCCCTGCATTTGCTGGGCTTGTTTGGCACCAAAATACTTTGTATAGATTTTGTGGACTAGCGCAGAGTCATAGTCAATTTCAACAATCCGATCCATGACCCCAGCATCCACTAGCGCCTGACATGCTTGACGGACTTCTGCCTGACTGCCGGTGCCATATCGTTGGAGCTTATCTCCCGTTAAAGGGGCCGTATCGAGGGCCAATACTTTCTCGATGAATGGATAATCACAGGTCCGAATTAGATGGGGAATGGATTGGTGTAAGTAGGGTAAATCGGTTCTAGCAGCGAGAATCCAGATGGAAACCGGCGTGGACATAGCAAACTCCTAAGGACTGCAATGGGAGAAAGCCCCTCTGAGACATCTGGGCCAGTAGATACCCCCCCTATTATCTGAATTATCTGGGGCCTCGGTCTCGTTTAAAATGACTCGCCTCCAGAATGCCCATATTCTCTTATGTACGATCAATTTGGGGCTCCATAGAAGTCCCAAATTAGCAATCATTTTGCGGGCTGACGTCACATTGTGTTGAGACTTACCTGGGGAGCATAGAGCAACATCAACAAAATAGCCCAGCCTGCAGCGATCGCTAAGGACTAGGCTATTGATTTATTGTGAATGGCTATCGACAAAAATGGCCGAGGTTTTTCCTACTGAGTAACCGAGGCTACACAATCGCAGTCTATTAGACAAAAGACAGCAGTGATATGGTGTCATCAACACTAATATCAACTGCTAGAGCAATAAATTCACCATTAAAGAAGATGCCTGTACCTACCCTATCGTCTAAGGCAAAGTCTGCACTGAATTGATAGTCACCTATGGAGCCAGCCAACACAATCGTATCCTCAGCATCTAGATTATTTAGACGGGCATGGTCTTCAATCCCCAGGTTGGTAATGTCACCATCGTCATAAAACGCTCCGTTTTCATCACCGAGAATCAGGGTGTCGGCCCCCTCTCCACCTTTCAAGACATCTAACTCACCCAAGCCTCGACCGGTAGACTCTGGATTGACACCAACGAGGATGTCATCACCATCTTGTCCTAGAAGTCGATCATTACCATTGCCACCTTCTAAGGAATCGTTACCTAACTTACCTTCCAAGCGATCATCGCCACCGTTACCGAAGAGTTGGTCATCCCCCTGACCCCCTCCAAGTGTGTCATTACCTGTTTGGCCATATATGATGTCATCGCCTGCTTTACCTGTGATTTGGTCATCCCCTTTGCCACCAAAGAGTTGGTCGTTGCCATCATCGCCAATGATCATGTCATTGCCATCTTCACCGGAAAGAACATCATCATTTTCCGCACCGGATAGCTCATCATTACCATCATCGCCAAATATAAGGTCAATACCAGTGGTACCTTCGAAAACATCATTGCTACCTTCCCCAATAATGCGAACGTTCGGTTGCAAAGGTGTCACAAAGATCTGTAGTTCGACGTCTTCGCTGGCCAGATTGCCCTCACCGTCATCGGTGGCTCGTACCGTTAAGGTGAATCGGCCAGGGAACTCTAGGTTAATGGCGTCCTCGTCAGCTAATTCAAGCGTAGGGCTATTGGGATCGGCAAAATCAAAGATGCCTTCACCAGTACCACCAACCACTTCATACGTGAGATTATCGCCATCAGGATCCGTCGCAATAATATCGCCAAACGTATTACTGCCTGAAGTGGTCACAAAGAAGAACGCAGTATTGTTTTGTTCATCATTGATGACAGGCGCATCGTTGACGTCGTTGATATCAATTGTGACGATTGTGGTAGCGCTGCCACTTGGAGCTCCGTTATCAGTGACCTCGATTTCTAATTGAACCTGACCAGCCTCAAGGGCATCGCTGTTGACAACAGTGATTTCTCCTGAAGCAGGGTCAATCGTGAAGGCGTCATCATCATCGCCATCCGTAATGGCAAACGTGAGGGTATCACCCTCATCAGGATCGGTCGCAGAAACCGTTCCCACGACTGTATTCACAGGGACGTTATCGTCAATTTCAAAGGGCTCGACTGGATCAATAACTGGATCTTGATTGACGTCTTCAACATCAATAACAACCGTCACCTCGTCTGCCAATGACTGGGCTCCATTATTATCACGAGCCTGCACGATCAAGTTGAAGCTTTGAACCGTATTGAAGTTGATTTGCTCAGCATCCGCGATAGTAATTTCGCCCGTGCCGTCATCAATGGCAAAGGCTCCACTTTCGTTACCACTGGCAATCCCGTAAGTAACGGTGTCATCGGCATCATCATCAGTGGCTTCCACTGTGATGACTGAAGCACCATTGGTGGCTGCCTCCGAGACTGGATTAGCCGTTATAGACTCACCATCAGGCAAGGGATCGCCACCAGGTTCATCCAGGAAGATGGGTGCTTCATTGACTTCTTCAATGTCAATTGTGACGGTTGCGGTATCGATACCAAAAGGACTACCGTTGTCGGTTACCTGCACCTCTAGCTGGAACTGCTGCTGCACTTCAGCATTGAGGGCATCGCTATTGGCAACGGTGATTTGGCCGGAAGCTGGATCAATCCCGAAGGCTCCATTATCGTTGCCGCTGATGATGGAGAAAGTGAGCGTATCCCCTGCATCAGGATCCGTGGCCATAACAGTTCCAACAACTGTATCCTCTGGTGTGTTCTCTTCAATTTCAAAGGGACCAGCAGGTTCAATTTCTGGATTTTGGTTGACATTAACAACGTCGATTACGACATTCACTTCATCGGCCAGAGAGCTTGCCCCGTTATTGTCGCGAGCCTGCACGATCAAATTGAATTGTTCGGCAATGTCGGCGTTAATTTGGTCCGGGTTGGCGACTGTAATTTCGCCTGTTTCAGAGTCAATGGCAAATGCGCCGCTTTCGTTACCACTGACAATGCCGTAGGAGACAGTGTCATCGGCATCTTCATCGATCGCTTCCACTGTGATGACTGGGTCATCAATGGCAACAGCCTCAGGGAGGGCGTCGACCGTCAGTGACTCGCCATCAGGTAAAGGGCTACCACCCGGAGCATCCAGGAAGACCGGAGCCTCATTAATCTCATTGATCGTAATCGTGACAGTTGCTGTATCACGGCCAAAAGGACTGCCGTTATCCGTTACTTGCACCTCTAAGTCAAACTGGCCGGTAACCTCGGCGTCTAGGGCATCACTGTTAGCAACGGTAATTTCCCCAGAAGCAGGATCGATCGCGAAGGCTCCGTTATCGTTACCGCTGGTAATAGCAAAGGTGAGGGTGTCACCCACATCGGCATCCGTAGCTGAAATTGTGCCGACAGCTGCCCCTTCCGCTGCATTTTCATCGATGTCGAAAGGTTCAACTGGTTCAATAACAGGGACCTGATTAACGTCGGCAACATCAATGACTACGGTTACCTCATCGGCTAGAGATTGAGCGCCGTTGTTGTCGCGAGCCTGTACCACCAAAGTGAAGTTCTGCACCGTATTGAAATTGATGGCATCGGCATCAGCAATGGTAATTTCACCGGTATCAGAATCGATCGCGAAGGCTCCCGCTTCGTTGCCACTCAAGATGCCATAGGAAACCGTATCATCGACATCGTCATCGAGGGCTTCAACCGTAATGACCAGTTCGTCATTCGCAGTTCCTTCAGGGATTGGGGTAGCTATCAGCGACTCCCCATCAGGCAAGGGACTGCCGCCAGGCGCATCCAGGAAGATGGGTGCTTCATTGACTTCTTCGATGTCAATGGTCACAGTTGCCGTGTCCACGCCAAAAGGACTACCGTCATCAGTCACTTGGACTTCTAACTCAAACTGTGGCTGAGTCTCGGCATCAATCGCATCGCTGTTCGCCACCGTAATTTGACCTGAGGTTGGGTCAATCGCGAAAGCTTCATTATCATTGCCGCTAATGATCGAGAAAGTGAGCGTGTCCCCAACATCGGCATCCGTGGCCGAAATTGTTCCAACTACGGTATCAACTGCAGAATTCTCATCAATGCTGAAAGCATCAACGGGATCAAACTCGGGAGCTTGATTGACATTAATCACGTCAACAATGACGTCTACTTGGTCGGCTAAAGACTGGCCACCGTTATTGTCGACTGCCTGTACCGTCAAGGTGAACTCAGATGTAATGTCAGAATTGATCTGATCAGCATTGGCGATGGTGATGATACCTGTTTCAGAGTCAATGGTAAACGCACCACTTTCATTACCAGCCACAATGCTGTAGGCAACGAGGTCGCCAGCATCATCGTCCTCCGCCAAAACAGTAATAACCGTGTCACCATCAACGGCTGTTTCGAAAATCGAGTCAGCTATGAGGGGTTCGCCATCTTCCAGGGGATCGCCACTCACTTCATCAACAAAAACAGGCGCTTCATTCAGGTCATTCACTGTAATCGTAACGGGCGCATCATCCGCCCCCACTGGATTACCGTTATCGAGTACCCCAATTTCGAGGAAGAACTGGCTCTGAGTTTCAAAATCCAGTGCTTCACTATCGGCAACGGTAATGTCACCTGTACCAGTGTCAATTGCGAAGATGCCATTCTCGTTACCACTGATGATGGAATAGGTGAGCGTATCACCATCATCCTCATCTGTTGCCGTAACCGTTCCCACCAGAGTACCGATGGGAGAATTTTCATCCACATCCAGATCTTCAATGGGCTCAATAACGGGAGCTTGATTGACATCGCCGATATTAACAATCACCTCTACCTGGTCAGTCAGGGATAAAGCTCCATTGTTATCGCGGGCCTGTACTGTCAGGGTAAAACTGGGGTTAATATCGGCGTCAATTTGGTCCGCATCAGCAACGGTGATTTCCCCTGTGTCGGAGTCGATCGCAAAGGCTCCGCTTTCGTTGCCGGTCACAATGGTATAAGTAACCTGGTCACCAACGTCGTCATCTGTTGCTTCGAGTGTGATAACCGCGTCATTATTCACTGCCGTTTCAGGCAATAGGTCGGCTGTTAGTGACTCGCCATCGGGTAAGGGCTCACCACCAACATCGTCCAGGAAGATCGGCGCTTCATTGACATCGTTCACATCAATTGTGACGGTGGTCGTGTCTTCGCCAACTGGATTGCCGTTATCGGCTACGCGGATATCTAGTTGGAACTGTGCCTGAGTTTCGAAATCCAGTGCTTCACTATCGGCAACGGTAATGTTCCCCGCATCATCGATGGCAAAAGCCCCACCATCATTGCCGCCTGTAATGGAGTAAGTCAGGGTGTCACCAGCATCTTCATCCGTGGCTACAACGGTGCCAACTACCGTGTCCACAGCCGCATTTTCATCGACGTCCAGGACCGACGGCGGTTCAATGACTGGAGCCTGATTGATGTCAGCAATGTTGACAATCACATCCACTTCGTCAGTCAAAGACAAAGCACCGTTGTTGTCAGTGGCTTGGACGGTTACAACGAACTGTGTCTCGACGTCAGCATCGATTTGGCTGCTATCAACAATGCCAAAGTTGCCATTGGCCGTGACGGTAAAAATACCACTGTCATTGCCACTAATAATGGTGTAGGAGACTTCATCCCCCGCATCATCATCAATTGCCTCCAGGGTGGTGAGCACGGTATTGTCGGTCACCGACTCAGGGACGGGGTCAAGGGTGATTGATTCGCCATCTGGCAAGGGGTCGCCACCGGGCTCATCCAGGAAGATCGGCGCTTCATTGACGTCATTGACCGTGATGGTGATTGGCGTAACGGTTTCACCAGTGGGATTACCGTTATCGGTAACACGAACGTTGAACTGGAACTCGTTTTGGGTTTCGAAGTCGAGCGCCTCGCTGTTCGCGACGGTAATCTCACCAGTAGCAGCGTTAATTTCGAAAGCCCCATTGGTATTGTCACCTGTCAGAGAAAAGGTGAGGTCATCCCCGGCATCCTCATCGTTCGCCGTAATCGACCCCACAACTGTACCCTCAGGGGCATTCTCATCC
>JBCBTQ010000050.1:0-30642 GCA_039818605.1 Cyanobacteria bacterium J06639_14
GCCGTGTGGTTGTTAACGTCACCTCGCGTTGCAAGATCTGGGAAAGGAGCGCGTGGACTTGATCGTGCTCACTGGTGACGAGAGTACCGTCCGGGAGGGTAATCCGCACGGGGGGCAATGGCTGCCCCAGCACTGGCGGCTCGATAAAGGTGGATCGACAGTTAAGCAGCTTGCCCCATTTACGCGGTAACTTAGCGCTAGCGACTTTGCCCGTAACCTGATCAATCAAGCCATAAGCGCGATCGCCCAGCAGTCCGCCATCGGTCACGACAGCGGCATTCAATTCCTCTCCCAGCATCGATTTAACCGGGTATCGCCACAGTGAAACAACTGCACCACTTTCATTGGACGGGCCACTTGACATCATTATTTTCTGCATCTCTGCAATTAGTAGATGTGCAAATTATGGAGCCCTAAGAACCCCACAACTGATCAGAGTGCACTTTTTCCCAATTACCAAACGACCAGAAGTAAGACGAGGCCAGTCTTTCCCTTCAACCACACTTATATTGACACAGGCAGATTTCTCTCTACTGCTTGTGGTGTTTTACGTATCGCAGACTCTAGAAATAGCAAGAGTTAGCAGCAGCACGCCCAAGCTGAAAACTGAGTGGGAGGTCATGCGTCAACGTTCGGGTACTCGATGGCGGAAGTGTTCGCTGACTCAGGAATTCAATTGAACTGATATACCAGTAATTCTACAGGCAGTCAGAAATTTGCCATTCGCCATCCATAAATTCCAAATAAAATTGATGCTCTTCATCCCATTCAAGGCCGAAGTATATACGATGTTCCACAGAAGGTTCGACATCACAAGGATCGCCGACAATAATAATTCGGCTTTTAATGTATTCCCCAATTTCATTACTTTGCAATCCTAAGGGAACAGAATTCGTATAATCCTGCTCTTCACAAGCTTTATAGTGTTGATAAATAATATCGTTAATTATGACCGCATCTTGAGCAACTTGGGCAATTATAGAGTTCATCATCTCGATCATCTCGATTGATATAGCATCCCCCTTGGCAGGAAAAATTTGCACCAGATAAAATGCGTCACCCAAGTTGAGAATATTATCTGTGGAATACTCATCTTGATAGGCGTCAGAACCAACTTTCGAGAACGACTCCAACGTAAGAATATTATTTTTCATAAGACATTCAGCAAATAGCGTTGACATTTTTATTCTTTCAATTCTACTCAATATTCAAATGGTAAATCCTCACGCTTTTGAGGTCTTAGGCAATCATTTAATCTGTCAGTACGAGAACCTCTTGCACTATTTTGTTGTCGTCTAGTTTTATAACTAACCATTCAGAATCAATACTAATGAAGCCTCTCTCAGGACCGAGCCAATACACAAGGTCGTAGGACTGAAAATACTCGGTATCGGTCGGTTCACCCAGCAATTTTAGAACCTCTGACTCTTGCCAGCCGACGAATTCATATTGCTGCAGAAGGTGATCAATCATATTGATTCGCGGAAATAGCTCTGCATGAATTCTCGCATCATCCTGCCAAACCTCGGACGAAAATGCTGTTTCGCTCTTTGACTCTGCGATCGCATCCCACGTGATCGCAGCAAATATGTAGGCATACGGCGCAAACACCCAGCCAACCGAAACAGCTGCCATTGCAGCGATAACAATGAGTATCTTCCAGCGACGTTTCATGACTCGGCAATATCAATGTCTCTCGCACGTCAGGGGATGCTTCAGCATCAAAGTGTCAAATTCCTGAAATACTGAAATATAAGGAACGTAAAGCTAGCGATGCGCAAAATCCTAGCCTATGTCTTGTTTAACCAATGCAGCAAGGATGTCAGGATTTGGAGCTGTCATTGAGAACATGGGTAGCATATGAGCTGTGCATTGGTTAGGGAACGTCTGGAAGACCTGCCAAACATCCCGCTTGCGCAAATTGAGGGGGAATCTCCGGATAATACTCTGCAAAATAATCAGTTGTCACTGGATCTTCTAGCGGTCTTGGATTGCCATATTCGTAAAGGTTTGGCTGATTGTTGCCAACAAAGATACTCGCCAAAAAGCCACTATCGAGTAACAACACGAGATTGTTATTAGCATAGACTTTGCCGTCGATGACTTCACCCCGATAAAACGCCGCGTCGTCAAGGTAAATATCGATAATGCAGACTTCACCAGGTTGAGCTGCTGGATAAATCATCAAGGCTTCTTCGATCGCGGTCCAATCGCCTAAAAACGGGGCAATCTCAGGATCTACCTCACCCCAAGCTGCGGTGAAAGCAGCGCGTTCCTGTTGCTCTTCTAGCGTACGTCGATCCAGGTAGTAACCTGTGGCTTGGAGCTGTGGTATTCGCTGGCGCATGGCGGCTACTAGTTCTTGAATTTCAGCATCCGTCGCATAGCGCGATGGCTCTGCTGATGTCGGGGCAACCAGCCCTAGACTCGCAAGCATCGCAACAATACCCAGAGTCATTAATCTCATAACTCATTAGCTCCTTACATACCACCTCAAGCGTATGCACTCCCTCTTCAGTACCACACCGCTTTTGTCACTAATTCCCGAGAGGACTTAGGCGATTTCGGAGCCAGCCATTACCCTGTAGAACTTTTCACCCAAGTCACAGCGCTAATGAATTAGATGCTGACGGCAGCATCGTTGTTTTTCATGGTAGTCGTGCTCGGGGCTACCGTAGGGTCTGCCATAGATGACAAACAGTGCCGTTAACCCCAGGCAAAACCCCAGACAAAATCGACGTTGAGTCTTCATTTATCTGAATGAAGCTATGCCTTGCTTTACGAGGCGTCATGCATTAGCGCAATTCAAATAAATCAGCCTGAGATTCAGGCTCTTCTAAACTCTGTTGCAAGGGAAAAGATCCACTAATTGCGCGACACAAAATGGGATATATGAAAGCGCAAGAAATCACCAATGCAGCAGTCAACTCTGCTGTTGCCAAGTAGTTAGATGCCATGAGGATCGCCTCCTAGAAATACGCATCGAATCAAGAGGCGCGTTCCTTCGGGAATAGACCCTACTTCCGTCCTTTACATACTCGGTAATACCAGATGAAAGGATGAACGGTATTTACTTCTGTAAGCTATGTTACTCTTCTGGCTTTCCAAGTCAAGCAGCAAGAGTTGAAATATCTAGACCTTCTAACAAACGCATCCTCTAGTACTCGACGGCGTAAGTTTTCGGACTCATTCGAGAGTGGTTGGGTGGTTGGGTGGAAGAGTTAAAGGGTGGTTGGGTGGTTGGGTGGTTGGGTGGTTGGGTCAAAGGGTGGAAGGAATAGTGGCGGTATTTCTACCGCAGGGTACTAGGACGATCAGACTGAGTTCCACGCGATCGCTTCATGCAGTACCTCTGAAGTGCGTGCCTCAACCATTCTCAAATGCCCCTGCAATTTCGACCCGAGATTGTTGATACGACCTTCTAATGAAGGCAGTCAGGTGGCTTTTCAAGGTGATGTAGTCGTTCGCTTGTCCGGGGGTTGTCGCGCCTACAGTTTGCCCCAGTCAATCAATCAGCCCTACCGTATCGAGAGGGTGGCGATGCATCCTTCAGGCATTTAGACCCTGATACTCAGCTTTCTCAGAAAGTCATTAGGGTGTGCTTATTTCTCCATCAGGGAGGGCTCAGAGGCGAGCAGCACTATAGAACTCAAGATGATTGAGTCGCTTAAGCAAAGATAAGGAGTTCTACATTATGAAACGCATTGCACTTGCCCTCACTGCCTTAACTGCTGTTTCTATTGCAATTGCCCCTGCTACCTACGCCGCACCTGATTTTGACCAATTGCGCCGGGAAAATCTGGATAAGGACGCCGTCAACTTTGACGAGCTGCGACGCGAAAATCTCGACAAGGACGCCGTGGTTGAGATTGCGGTCAAAGCCGTTGACTTCGACGAGCTACGTCGTGAAAATCTCGACAAAGACGCCGTCAACTTTGACGAACTACGCCGCGAGAACCTCGACAAGGATGCCGTGGTTGAGATTGCGGTCAAAGCCGTTGACTTCGACGAACTACGTCGTGAAAACCTCGACAAAGACGCCGTTAACTTTGACGAACTACGCCGCGAGAACCTCGACAAGGATGCCGTGGTTGAGATTGCGGTCAAAGCTGTTGACTTCGACAAGCTACGCCGTGAAAACCTCGACAAAGACGCCGTTAACTTTGACGAACTCCGTCGCGAGAACCTCGACAAGGATGCAGTGATTGAACTGTAGTCAGTCGAAATCCCCTCTTAACTCAGAGACGCGACATGCGGCCTCTCTACCTGTGAATCGAGTAGACACTCACTACTACCTTGGCCTCCTTAATCCCAACATTGAGGGGGCTTTATTGAAGCTTGGTGCCCGACTCCTCATGTGTTCAATCATCGTTACGGCACTAAGGGCTCCAACCGTCCCCGGTTGGAGCCTTTTTTCAGAGTAGTGATGTTGCTCAAAACGCGGCAAACCTCAGAGCACATCACAAGCCTCAGGTGATATCAGACACCCGATCGAGCTATGAAGAACACACTTTCGGAAGCGGGATTCACGGGGACAAGGCTGTTTCTATAGACAGCACAACATAAGCGAGCACTTTTGCCCCCCAAAAGCCCCCCTCGCAGTGTTAGCTAAATCTCTCTCCTTCTAGTCTTCCTTAGACGACAGACAGCAAACCTGATGCCCCTGCTCTAGACAAGCAGGGGCTTTTTCATAAGGATTCTTCGGTTGCGATCGCGACGGCCTTTGGTTCGACTGCGGTATTCGACTGCGGTAACAATAGGATTAACCTCGCCCAGCAGCCTTAAATGTTCAGTTCTTTACGCGGAGAAGTGCGATCGACCACCCACAAAGTATCCAAATCACGCAAGTAAAAGACACCAAAGCAAGCTGCCAACATCGGCCATGCAGTGAAGAAAAGCAAATTGGGACTGGTGAAAGGATCAAAGTAACGAGGAAAAGACGCTAGCGTTGAGACGGCATGCATCAATAGCACCGCACCATAGGTCCACGTTTTCTTGAGACCGGCAACAAATCCCAGCACAATCAACAGCTGGATCACTCCCAAGCCATAGATAACAGTTGTCCCCAATCCTGGAATACGGTAAAACACTTCAAACACCTTACTGGCATGCTCTGGCGCAAAAAACTTGTCTAAGCTCCACATCAGCATGACGATGAAAATCCCCAAGCGGAGTAGCAACAATACAAAAGGCACACGCCCGCCGACATTCCTTGCATTGAACATGATGTACCTCCTAAGTACAGGTTGTTGTACTAGCGTTGCGTATACATCTGAGTAGATGCTGAGAACATCTTTAGCAATACTGCTCGGTTAGCGTAGTTCCCAAATAACGTTGCCACAAACCTGCTTTCTGAGATGGGCGTAACAGCCTTCTGCAATTGTTGCGAACAACCGGGCTCTGCGTTTCAAGACGCTACTTGGTAAACGACTTTGGGTCGTAGTCTGACTTCAGAAGTTTCTGGATCCGTGATCCAATGAGTGATACCTAGAAATGTATCGGCTAAGTCATGAACCCGGTAAACCGGGGACGGTTCATCTCCTAATGCGCCTTCATAGCGAATCTTTTGTCCCTGCTGCCAGCGTCGAGCTTGGTCAGCCGCTAGGGATAAAACAGGCAGATGATGGAGCGCTGTCTCAGGTGCGATCGCGTTAAAAGTTCCGGCTTGGATTTGGGTATCTAACTGCTCAAGCGTGAGGCTAGTAGCCATGGTAAAACCACTACTTTGGGTCCGCTCCAAAGCCGCTAATGTGGCACCTACTTCCAGAACAGCTCCCCAGTCTCTGGCAATAGACCGAATATAGGTACCGGGACCGCAGGCAATATCTACCGTCAGTTCAGGAAAATCGCCAGACTGCCACTTGATAGGGGTGATGTCATGGACCGTCACCGTACGAACGGGAATCGTGACTGCTTGCCCCTTACGGGCCAGGTCATACAGTCGCTGGCCTTGCACATGGACAGCACTGTAGCGAGGCGGTATTTGATTGATGGTGCCCAAGAATTGCGGCAGTGCAGCGATCGCCTTCGCCTCAGTTAGATCAGTCGTAGCAAGAGACGTGACAACCTCGCCCTCCAAATCATCGGTGGTCGTCGTCATGCCAAACCGAATCACGGCCCGATAAGCCTTGTGACTGGATAAAAACTGGAGTAAGCGTGTGGCTCGGCCCAGCGCGATCGGTAAAACACCAGAGGCTGCTGGATCTAACGTGCCACCATGCCCAACCTTCTTCTGATTCAGCAGGCGACGAACCTTGGCGACACAATCATGAGAAGTCCACCCAGTAGACTTATAAAGATTCAGAAATCCATCCACCACGTTTATTGCTAACGATTGAATACAGGTCACATCCACACCAAGCCCATCTGACTGGAGCAGGAATCAGGAGGCAGGGAGCAGCATCCCAAGAAACATTATCTTGGCAATTACTCTGCCAGGGGACCTGACAACAAAAAAAGGGTGTGCAAATACACACCCTTGACTACAGCTACAGCACCGCCGATAAGCTTCCCAGTCCGATAAAAAGTCCTGGGATGAACCCTAAGAAAACGCCGTTATGAAGCCCTGACCAACCCCTGGAGAAAGTATGTGCCGTGACCGCATCTAGCTCGGTAATTCGTGCCGCAGGAAAAACTCCAGTCTTTCAATTGCTTGGGATTGAGTGGCTGAAATCCAGCCCACACTTTAAGCAAGCTGATGCATTTCGTCTTCTAACTGTTGGACAAGGACAGCATCGCCCTGCGCTTGCGCGACCTCAATGCGGTGCTGCAGAGAACGCCGGATATTTTCTTGATGAATGGAGGCTGACTCTTGCAGCAACTGTCGTCTAGCTGCAGCCATTGAATCAAACACAGGCATAAACTTAGAGCGCTGGGGCGATTCTTGGGTTGTGGCAACTGGTTTTACCTGACCATAGTTATCGGCATGGTAAGCAGCACCTCGGAAACTCAGATCAGCTTTAGGCTGGGGAAAGGGAACATGCTTCACATAGGAGAAGCGTAAGGAACGCCCGCGATAACGACCTAAGGCTTCACTCTCAGACACTTCAAGCGTTGGTGGGGTGTAGTCGTATTCAACGCCACGGTAGCAAAGTTTCATATTTCGACTCCAAACTTAGGGACTTACTCAGATTCAGAATGGGAATGGATGCGTTCCTTCAGGTAATTCCCTACTTCCGTCTCAGAGCAGCCTCAATTAAGTACGAAAAACCAGTACGGAGAATCAAGGCTCTTGAGATGAACGAATGGTTCATTCTGTATTCGATTTTACTGTTCAGTTTTTATGTCAGCAACTCATGAAAATATAAAGACACATACAGCGATAGCTGTGATGCTTTCTCTGTAATGTTTCTTCAGTCCTTCCAAGACAATATGAGAAGGATGGCAACAAAAGATTACAAAGTCTTAGCTGTTAATGAGTTGCGATCGCGCTTAGTTTTAGTAAACCCGTTTTGTCGCAGTGGGCAACAGTGGCAGCGTTCCCCTTGCCCCATCATGATCCCCGGCTTTGCCCACAGGAAAACTCCCGCGTCTACATCGGATGTGGTTTATGCTGAGAATAGAGAGCTTTACAGAATGTAACTGAATTAGCGCCTTCATCTTATGGAATGCATCATCAATCGGCGTGCCCAGTTCTCAGCCAGTCATCGCTACTGGTTGTCAGAACTCAGTACAGACGAGAACCAAGCCAAGTTTGGTCCCTGTACCCGCGCCCCCGGCCATGGACACAATTACGTCTTGTACGTGTCCATGTTGGGCGAATTAGATCAATACGGCATGGTCCTCAACCTGTCTGACGTCAAGCAGGTAATCAAGCGAGAAATTACCAGTCAGCTAGATTTCTCCCATCTCAATGATGTTTGGCCCGAATTTCAGACCACCCTGCCAACGACCGAACATATGGCACGGGTTATCTGGAATCGTTTAGTGCCGTATTTGCCAATTGTCAAAATTCAGCTTTTTGAACACCCGGAACTTTGGTCTGAATACACAGGTAATGATATGGAAGCGTATCTCACGATTAGTACTCACTTCAGCGCTGCTCATCGACTAGCACTTCCCACCCTCAGCTATGAGGATAATGTTGAAATCTACGGCAAGTGCGCGCGCCCCCACGGTCACGGCCATAACTATCATTTGGAAGTCACCGTCAGCGGGCAGATTGACCCTAGAACTGGCATGATTGCTGATTTAGCTGAACTCCAGAAAGCGATCGATGACCATGTAGTCGAGCCATTTGACCATACCTTCTTGAATAAGGATATTCCCTACTTTGCTGAGGTCGTTCCTACAGCCGAAAATATTGCGGTCTACATTCGCAGCTTGCTGCAGGAGCCGATCGCCCAGACTGGGGCCAAGCTCCACAAAGTGAAACTGATTGAGAGCCCCAATAACTCGGCTGAAGTCTATTGCACAGCAACCAAGGTTGCGGCTGACACCCAAGTCCACTCAGCGTTAGCCGCTGTGTAGCCAGCCAGGCAATCACATAGTTTCATAGTCTGCCACGAGTCACAGCGACACATTACACAGCTTGGCCAAAGCACAGTCATGTGCCCTGGCCAAGCAATATCTCGATCGCCTACAGAATCGGGATTAAACCCGGAAGTTTTGCGACCTGACGTCCTCACAAAACTGCTGGGCCGCTTTGATAGCTTGTTCACGCAGATTGGCATATTTCTTGGCGAAGGGGGGTTGCCAGGCAGAAAGTCCTAAAACATCAGCCGTCACCAGGACTTGTCCGTCACAGTAAGGGCCTGCGCCAATGCCAATGGTGGTAATGTCTAGCGCATCAGTAATGGTTTTACCAAGCTCATCAGGAATATGCTCCAAGATGATCGCGAATGCGCCTGCTTTTTCGATTGCGAGGGCCTCTTGCAAAATGCGATCGGCCGTTTCAGGAGAGGTCCCTTGCTGGCGAAAACCGCCCAGTTGATTCACAGACTGCGGCGTTAATCCCACATGTCCCATCACTGGGATACCAGCCTCCACTAAGACGCGAATCGTCTCTGTCATGCGTGCATAACCGCCTTCGAGCTTGACGGCCTGAGCCCCGGCTTCCTTCAAGGCTCGTCCTGCAGACCGCATGGCATCGGCTAGATCCGTCTGAAAACTCAAGAACGGCATGTCTGCCACCAACAAGGCCTGTTTCACACTACGCCGTACGGCTTTAGCATGGTGCAACAGTTCGTCTAATGTCAGGGGAATCGTCGTGTCATATCCGAGGGCAACCATAGCCAAAGAGTCACCCACTAAAATCATGTCAGCCCCTGATTGATCGGCAATCTGACCTGACATAAAATCCCAGGCTGTGAGCACAGCAACCGGCCGCTTTTCTTGCTTCCATCGAACGAATTGATTAATCCGAACAGCCATCCTTTTCTTGTCCTTGGAGATATCGGTGTCCAGAATATCAAAGCAGTAGCGATGAAATATTTTGTGTCTTTACTGCAACACCATAGGATTCACTAAACCGACCAGGGGTAACGCCTTGCCTGTGGTGCTGCTAACCCAGCCCAGCCCTTCGTTGGTACCGACCCAAATCTTGCCTCCCGTGTCGGGAGCAATGGACAAGATTTGGCTCCCAGGCAAGCCATGAGCTTGCCCTAGAACCTCACCATTGTAAGGATTCATACTGTAGAGACCGGCATGGGTCCCCACCCAGACGGCTTGATTGCTGTCAAACGCTAGCGCGGAAACGTTGAGTCCTTCCATGGCCCCAACCGAGCGAATCACTGTACCCAATTCTGGATCAACAACGGACAAGCCTCCTGGTGTCCCAACCCAAAGATTTCCCTGGGCATCCAGTGCCAAGGCTTGAACGGTCTGGCCAGGAATGTCGGTAATTACTCGCCCAGGAAAAGCATTCGCCGTATTGATTTCGACCAAGCCATTCAATGTCCCAACCCAAAGACGCCCCTCGTTATCAACCTGCATCACATTAGCGCTCATACCTGGGAGGTCCAGAACCGTGGTCATTACCTGGGCGTCATCGGGGTTGACCATTGTCAGACCAGCATCGGTACCGACCCATAAGAAGCCACGACTATCTGTCGTCATAGAGAGTACACGGCTCGAAGGGAAGAGGGTGATGTCTTGGGCTGTAATGTGATTGTTTTGTGGGTTAATGCGTATCAACCCGGTATACGTACCTATCCAAATTTGTCCGTTACCATCCTGGGCCAAAGATCCTACTGTTTGGCTAGGCATGTTGATACGGGCTTGAATATTGCCAGTTTCTGGATTAATGCGGGCAATGATCCCTAACCAGGTACCAATCCAAAGATTACCGGCGTTGTCTCGTTGCAGGGTCGGAATCCGGTAATCAGTTGGCAGCGGTTCTTCGGTTACCTGCTTCAGGGATGAATAATCGGTTGTGAATTTGACTGGGGCCAGTTGATGGGGACGCTCATCGCCCTCATTCGGAAGATTGGAGCCCCAGGCGATGGGTGTTGCGATCGCGCTTTCACCTGGCATCAAAGCAGATGCAATTATTGCACCAATTAAGAGAGATCTATTAATAAACCGCTTCATCCCCATTACCTTTCGCTGAATCACTGCAGTACCTGCCGACTCTTCAAATGTGACGATCCATATCGGCTAAAGGGTACAGCAGTTTTTACAGAACGGCATTGGAAATCTTAAGGAAATCTCCTGCAATGTTGGAGCTGAGACGTCAGAAATCAAGAGTCATACCAATTTGCGATTTATCGATTGGCGATTTTGGCTGGAAGAATGTTGCCGGTCAGTTGGTCTAGCCTCAATATCCATAGCTGCCAATAGGCCAAACGGTGATCGGATTGCAGACATTAGGCGAATTCGGAATTCTTGTGCCTAGTTTCTGACTCTGTCGCAGGATGGCGGATGCCACCGTTAACCCTTGATGAGAAACAGCTACAGAGAACGCGTGGGAATGCCCGTGACTTGTTTATCACCGGCAATCACCTGCCCAATTTCGTAGGCCGCAATCCCATATTTTTGGAAATGAGCGATCGCGGCCTCCCCTGCATCGGGAGGCACAATCAGCGCAAAGCCAATCCCCATATTGAAGGTTTCAAACATATCAATTGTTGAGACTCCACCGGCTTCTAGCAACCACTGAAAAATCGGTAATATCAACCAGCTCATTGCCTTCAGCTCAATCGCTTGACCAGGGCCTAAACATCGGGGCAAATTTTCAGGCAAGCCACCCCCTGTCACATGAGCCATGGCATGGATGGGCAAACCAGCCTGGCGCGCGGCTAAAACCGATGACACATAAATTTGTGTAGGAGCTAATAGGGCATCCCCCAAAGACACTCCCGCCAAAATTTCAGGACATTCATCCCAGTGATAGCCAAAGCGATCGGCATCCGATCGCTCAGCTTCCGCCATAATTTTGCGCACCAGACTGTAGCCATTGCTGTGAACGCCCTGGCTAGCCAGACCAATTACCGTATCGCCTAGCTGAACCTGCGAACCATCCAAAATCTGATCTTTCTCAACAATACCGACACAAAAGCCGACTAGCTCATATTCCTCGGGGCCATAAAATCCTGGCATTTCAGCGGTTTCTCCGCCCAAGATGGCACAGTTAGCCTGACGACATCCAGTTGCAATCCCTTCGACAACTGCAGATAGCTGTTCTGGTTCTAGTTGCCCTGTAGCCAAATAGTCCAAAAAGAAGAGCGGTTCAGCCCCACTGGTCAAGATATCGTTGACACACATAGCGACTAAATCGATGCCCACTGTTTTGTGACAATTCAGCGCCTGAGCCACTTTCAGTTTGGTGCCAACGCCATCTGTCCCCGCGACCAGCACAGGCTCTCGATATCCCGCAGGTAGTTGGCAAAAACCACCAAATCCGCCCAAGTCACCCATCACCTCTGCGCGGCGGGTACTCGCTACACTTTGACGAATCCGATCAACAAAAGCTCTGCCTGCGGCTACGTTGACACCTGCTTCGCGATAATCCATTAGCAATCTGTCCTCGCGTCAGTATTGAGTATCTATGCTTGTGTCAATAACTGCATGTTTACTCATCACATTTAATGATGTTTCAGAAAGTAGACGTTACGATAATCGACTTCAACAGCCTATATATATTCAAAAAACTCAGCCCACAAGAAGAAGCATTAGTTTTTACGTCATAAGCTTGCCCACCGGATAAAAACAGGCTTCCCATTTGTAGTGCTTATCTTAGCGATAGCATGACTCTCATAGGATGCAAATCACATCCTATAATCAGGAAAAATCTTAGGAATAATTTCTTCTTATTAAAATGCTTTGATGACACCAACAGTCCATCGATCTGGCACTGCAAAAAGTTGCACTTAGATTTTAGAGGAAAATGGCTGAGGGAGGGATCAATATGCTGTACATGCATTGCTTTTCCAAAATCACAAGGCAGTAACTGATAAGTTTTTTTGACTTTTTCTACCCCCCACGCAATAACTCCAGGAATCCGCTGGGAGCGGATCAGAAGATTTTCGAAGGAACTTCAAGAAAAGCTAACAAGTTCACGGGCAGGGGTCGTACCCCTTATTCCCCGGATTGCCAATTCAAAACTTCGTGCTAACTTACAACTCGTTCAAAAATTACACAGAGTGATGTCGAAATAGGTATGAGTTAGTGCGCCTGTTTAGGGTGCCGGAGGTTGACGTCATGGTCTTCCTATCTGCCAATTGTCTGGCAAACGCATACCAACTTGTTGAGCTCCTGTTACACATATGAACCAATGCTTTTGTCGCAGCCTTGCTGCTGCTGTTGTAATGTCTGCGATTAGCGCACCTGTATCGGTCAATGCCGAGCAGGTTAACCAGCTGGAGGATGCCTTACAGGCCACTGAAGATGCAGAGACAGCCTTTGACTCTTCAGCGGACGTGCCGGAACCTCAGCCTTTAGTCAATTTGAATCCTCAGTTTGCTAAGAATCCATCGATTGAATTCTCTAAGAAACCAGCGAAAGCCCACTCAGATGCTCTCCCAGTAGCCCCTTCAGAAACTTTGAGCCCTGAGGTTTTTGAGTCCCAACCAGCCCTTTCAAGTTTGCCAGCCCATCAGGCAACTCCGTCGTTTGAGGTGGTAGAAAGCCCTGAATCAGATTCTTCTAGTCTGGTTCGAGTAATTCCTCACGCGCTGGATGCTAATCAAGCGGCGACGCTGTATGTCAATAGCATTCCTGTACTCACGTTTGTGGGGCCGGAGTTAGATACTCTGGCCGATAAGGACTCCGCAGTTGCCGTTGCAGAATCGAGTGTGCGTGTTGATGATCCAGCGGCGCGGGCGATCGCGGCAGCAAATCATCTTGAGGCCTTTCACTATGAGGCAGGCAACCCCGAGAGTATTGGCGTCCGCTGGGATGCTGACCTCGAAGAGTATGCCATCGATATCGCTGAAACAACTCTAGTTGCCATCAACGAAACCGTTATCCTGCCTGATACAACTGACGACTTTGCCGAGGATGCCTTGCAAGCAACCAATCGCCTTCGTCGTCTGCTAGGTGGAGCAGCCCCCCTCACGGAGATTGAAGGCCAGCCCGAGCCCGAGCCCGAGGTGGCTACTGGCAGTACCTGGGATGTCACTTCGATGTTCACGGGTGAAGCTTCCTGGTACGGCCCTGGCTTCCATGGCCGACGGACTGCCAGCGGTGAAGTGTTTAACCAAGAAGCCCTCACAGCGGCGCACCGAACTTTACCGTTTGGGACGCTGGTTCGGGTCACAAACCTCAACAACGAAAGTCAAGTAGTTGTTCGGATTAACGATCGCGGACCCTTTACGGGTGGGCGCATTTTAGATCTCTCGGCGGCAGCCGCGCGGGAAATTGGGCTCCAACATACTGGCGTCGGTCAAATCCGTCTTGAGGTCCTTTCTGAGTAAGGAAGTCGGCACGTGAGAGATGAGGCGACTCCATCATCTCTCCGACTTTTCATACCCTGCTCCTTCCTGCCAAGGCAGAGAAGGTTTTTTCATAAGCAGAGTCTGGTAGTGTATATAACTTGTGGTTCGAAATGTAAATAAATATTGCTACTCGCTTATGCAGGGAAGTTGACCTAAAACTTTCGGGGTCAGCCTTAAAACAACAAAAGAGGGCTGCGGCAGCTTGCCGAGTTTTCTTTGACGTTTAGCGATACTGAGAGAAGCGATTACTGAAATTCGTCCACTGGATTGAGATGCTACGGTCAATCAGCAGCAGGCAGGGGTGGAAATCGGTGCGAGTCCTCAAGACTATCGAAGGTTTAAAGTGTTGTCTGGCAATTTGGCGGCAGCCCTCTGCTGACGACTATCCAGCGATCGCATCAGTGGGCCTAGTACCCACAATGGGGGCTTTACACCCAGGCCACATGAGTTTGATCGAGCAGGCTCGGCGTGAAAATGATCGAGTCGTCGTGACGATTTTTGTGAATCCTTTGCAATTCAGTGCCGGGGAAGATCTAGATGCGTACCCCAGCACCTTACAGCAAGACCTAGAGCAGTGTGCTTCGTCAGGGGTAGATGCCGTATTTTGCCCTTTGCCGCAGGTGCTCTACGGACAAACCGATCCTCGCCTAGCAAACCTGACTCAGGTGCTCTCACCGGCAACCATGATGTCCCATTTGTGTGGTCCTTACCGCCCTGGACATTTCCCAGGCGTCACGACAGTGGTGGCCAAACTCTTCAACCTAATTCAGCCCAATCGAGCTTATTTCGGTCGCAAAGATGCGCAGCAACTGGCTATTCTGAGGCGCATGGTGACAGATTTGAACTTGCCGGTGGAAATCGTTGACTGCCCAATTATTCGCGAGAGCAATGGATTGGCGTATAGCTCTCGCAATCAGTATCTTTCTGAAGATGAACGGCAGCAGGCAGCGGTCCTTTATGAAAGTCTTAAACAGGCTAAAACTGCTTTTGATCAAGGGGAACGACAGGGCAGTGTTTTGACTCGTGTAGTCAGGCAGGTTCTGAGTCAAATGCCGAGCCTGAAGGTTCAGTATGTTGATCTTGTTCATCCTGAGACAATGCAGTCATTAGCGAAGATTGATACGATCGCGCTCCTAGCGATCGCAGCTTATCTTGGCAAAACTCGTCTGATTGATAACATGCTATTGCGATCGCGACACCCTATTATCGCTATTGATGGACCAGCAGGGGCAGGCAAATCCACCGTCGCCCGGATTGTCGCCGATAAACTCAACCTGCTGTATCTCGACAGTGGTGCCATGTACCGGGCCGTGACTTGGCGGGTTCTCCAGTTAGGCATTGATCCCCAGGATGAAATCGCTGTGGCAGAGGTATTAGCCAATTGTCGTCTGCGCCTTTCTGCCGATCCGACCCTGCACCAACCCGTCGGCTTAACTCGGGTGTGGGTCAACGATCAAGAAGTCACCCAGGTTATTCGCGGACCTGAAGTTACCGCTCAAGTATCAGTCATCGCAGCTCAGCCTATGGTCCGGCAGGTACTGCTGAAACAGCAACAGGCTTACGGGACGAACGGAGGTGTCGTGATGGAGGGGCGCGACATTGGAACTCAGGTCTTTCCCTTTGCCGAACTGAAGATTTTTCTGACGGCATCTGTGCATGAGCGCGCACGGCGGCGACAAAAGGACTTAGTGGCCCAAAATCAGCCCACCATGAGTCTGGAGGCTCTACAACAGGCAATTGATGAGCGCGATCGGAAAGATAGCACTCGACGCGTTGCCCCGCTCAGGCGGGCCGAAGATGCGATTGAATTAATAACGGATGGACTCTCTATTGAGGCTGTTGTTGAGAAAATTGTGGGTCTTTATCACGATCGTCTGAGTATAAATCTAATCGAATCCTGACTTTAGGGTGAAACGCCCTAGTTATGCTGTGCCATTTTGGCAACGCTAGGTTAAGGGAAAATACTCTTGCTTGCAGAACATATGGCAGAGATATACTGCAATCTTACGGAGAGTACGATTCTACAGGCTCTTTTGATATCGTCCTACTTACAGTAATTCTTCGGAATTAAAAGTACGTGTTTGTTTTCTCACTCAATAGGGGTGTCTGTATCAACCAAGTGTCTTGACCAGGCAATTTAGATGCTTTGTGTTGCACATTCAGAACTTTGAAGATGCTTAGAGAACAGTTAGGGAGTCATTTACCATGCAATCTGTAATCGTCTCAATAAATCTGCTTTTAGGCGTTTCTGTCCCCACCATTGCAGCGGACATTCCAACCACAGACTTCTACTGTTACATGGTTGAGCGGGATGGTCGCTTAGTGAACTTAGAAGAGTTATGTATCAAACCAGAAGCAGCGGATGAGCCATCACCAGGGACCTCCTTTGGCCAGGGTGATCTCCCCATCAGCTGCGATTTTCAGCCTGAACCAGAAGGCGTGGATCAAACTAGCGAAGCCCTGAGTCTGGCCATTCCCTTTACCTGTGAAGCTGAAGGCGATATTGCCCCCAGTAACATGACGTTGCGTTTGGTGCTTAATGGTGAGGCTAGTGGTGCGCCGCTCTCACAATCTGTCCCGGCTTTGGCCGAGGGAGAAACCTACGACTCGGTAGCCACCTTTACGGTTACCGATCCCCCCGAGAATCCGAATTCAGTTGTTGTGGAATACCTGATTCAAGAGGGAGACGGGGCTGATGCAGAATCAGACCAGCCCGCCACTCAGGAAGCTACAACTCAGGAAAATGAGTAGAGGTAAAGAGACGCTTGGCATCACATCAATACACAAAAATGAGTGGATGCGAGCATGGCTCAGGTGACCGTTAAAATACTATGCCAGGGTTTCCGGACAGTATCCTAAACCCATGACGAATTGATTGCGAAATGCCTCTATTTCCTTCCGATCGGGTTTGCCGTGAGAAACCACAGCTACCTGATAACGACGCATCACAGCAACGGGTGATTGCCCTGTTTCAAGTGCCCAAAAAGCCATTCTCAAACGAATGTTAGGCTCATGGGGAATGCCCAGTTCGGTCAGATATGCCTTGAAATCGTCTGCGACTACGGCATCGATCACGTCATGCATTCTAATTTTGACAACCCAGCCATCAATTTGGTGTATTACTGTGAGCTGAGCTAGGGGAAGTGAGGTCGTCCTTAACAGGTGTTCCACAACCCGAAGGGTAAGACTAGCGTTTGCGAGATGATAGATGTAATCCATCGTTGACCCTCCAGTCGGGCGCTACATCTATATTGTCGGGAGGAACGATCTTTGATAACACTGGGAAACTCCCCGTTCTACCCTGGGGGTTCTACCCAATTACGCACTATTCCATGGGAAATCGCACCGCAGCTGACCTACAACTCGCTTCGTATCACTATGATTTGCCGCCTGAGCGCATTGCTCAAAATCCAGTTGAGCCGCGTGATCATGCGCGTTTGCTAACCATTACCGCGCCGACAGAGCACACCCACAACCATGTTTATGACTTGCCCCATCTCCTCCAGGCTGGCGATTTGCTGGTTCTGAATAACACGAAAGTGCTACCTGCTCGCTTGTTTGGCCACAAGCCAGAAGGAGCTGCTGTCGAGATTTTGCTGCTGGAGGAGCGATCGCCCTTATGCTGGCTGGCACTGGTAAAGCCGGGTCGTCGCCTTAAACCTGGAGCTACCATCCACTTTGGCGAGACACCGAACCAGCCGCTGTTGGTGGCGCAAGTACTCGAGTCCGATCCTGAAACCAATGGCCGTCTTTTACAGTTCACGCTGCCCGGTAGCGAATCATTTTATGAGGTGTGCGATCGCCTGGGTAAAATGCCCCTGCCTCCCTACATCACGGCATCTTCTGCTCCCCCGGAGCGCTACCAGACCATTTACGCCGAACGGTTAGGAGCCGTGGCCGCCCCTACGGCGGGTCTTCACTTCACCCCAGAACTGTTTGAGCGGTTAGAGGCGGCGGGCATTGATCGCACATTCATTACCCTGCACGTGGGAATTGGGACCTTTCGTCCAGTCGAGGCGGAAACGATCACCGACCACAAAATGCATGCCGAGTGGTTGGATATCTCAGCCGCGACGGTTGCGAAAATTCGCCAGACAAAAGCCAACGGGGGCCGGGTGATTGCCGTCGGCACCACAGTGACACGCGCCCTCGAAGGCGCGGCTCAGGGAGGCGAGTTACGGCCCTTACAAGGCAAGACGAACTTGTTTATTTATCCTGGCTATGAATGGCAAGTCCTCGATGGACTGATGACCAATTTCCATCTGCCAGGGGCGAGCCTGATGATGCTGGTGAGTGCCATGATTGGTCGCGAGCGATTACTGCAGCTTTATGCCGAAGCCATCCGTGAGGAATATCGGTTTTATTCCTTCGGCGATGCGATGTTGATTTTGCCGTAGGGGCAAGGCATGGATCTACAAATATCCTCGATCTAGCGGCAATCAACTAGCATCCATGCCTGCCCCTACGGTTCACCGATTTCTTCGCTCTGACCCCGCACGGGGGGTAATTTCTCAACCAGGCCCATTTCAAATGCGATATCGGGCAGTTCGCCAGCAATGTACTTACCGGGTTCAAACATGCGTCCGGGTGTAAAACACATCTGACGCAGTTCAACAACTTCAGTTTCCAGAAACATGGAGCGAGATAGACGACGTTCTAAAGGCATGGGTCGTATTCAAAAATTTTGCATGGAGTCACAAGCAGATACTCCGATGTTAGCCGAGCGTAGCCGGATGGCATGCTGTGCCTCTACTCCTCGAACTGCCAAAGTTCACGGGTGTAGTTCTCGTCTAGGATGCGTTTAGGACGCATCACCACTAATAGCCGCCCTAATAATTTGAGGGTTGTAGGCTCCGCAAACCAATCGAGCGCGATCGTGCCCGCTTGGTCTATGAGGAAATAGCTATCGGCATCCCAGGCTCGTTGTGCCCGATCCACAATCAGCAAAACAGGTTCGGTGCTTTCAGGGTTCTGGACGTTCGGTAGATGATGCACCTGCGCCAAAATAGCCACCGGATCTTCTGACTGGAGAATCACCTGCCAGCCGGGAATCGGGGCCCATGCTCCAGTCCCCTGAAATTTGACCAGGCCAAAGGGCTCTTCGGGCACCACCATCGGCACCGCACTAAAGTCGGCTGTCGCGAGGGGCCACTCCCCCGCTACGGGAATCAGGTAGGGCAGCTCTGAGTCTGTTTCGAGACGGTAGGCCGGCAGTGTAGGAGCAGGACGCGATTTAACAACGGTGAAATCTGTCAGCAGTTTTTCAATTTGCTGGCGAGCTGTGTCACTGGTGGCAAAGCGTAGTCCTTGGGCAATGAGGCGCGATCGCGCCTGCAGATCTGACTGTTGCCGTGCCAGTTTCCAGTAGTGATACGCCGCCGCATCCCCAGCAGTATCGGTGAAGTTGTGAGGGGCTTCTTTCAAATATGAGTATTCTTTTAGGGCTTTGGCGATGTCTTTGATGATGTCGGCGTCGAGACTATGCTTGAGGGCAAGCTCAGCCGCGCGGGCGCGATCGCGTTGCGACAATACCCGCAACTCGTACAGCACATCGCTGCCCCGTTCTTGAAAGTGGGCCTGCACACCGTCTGGCGCAGCCGCAGCCACGAGCGATCCGTATACCTGAGCTGCGACAATCACCTGATTTTGATGGATCGGTTCAAAGCCCGTCGCTTCAAAAACTTGCTGGGGACTCAGGCCAGTTTTCTGCAAAGCCTGACACGCTTTGCCCCACTCCACCCAGTTGCCTTGCTTACGGCGCAGCTGGGTGATCAAGGTATCGACATCAACAGGAGAATTGTTTGGTTCGGGAGACGCCATACTCAACTGACAGCTGCATCTAAGTTTTCTGCACCGACTCTAGCGCGTTTCACAGGTTTGGAAGCATTAAGTTCTTTGCAGTGCTTGACGTTATGATTGCTGTCGCGGCAAGATAGTATACGCGCAATGCGGGGCTATAGCTCAGTTGGTAGAGCACTTGAATGGCATTCAAGGGGTCAGCGGTTCGAATCCGCTTAGCTCCATTTTTATCTAAACTCACGAATCTCAAACTGAATCTTTGGCCGGTTAATGCTGGATAAACTCTGCTGATTTAGTACGACACTCCCTTTGAATCTTATAGGTGCAGCGCTGGGAGAGATACTTTTCTTCGCACTCGGACTATCGAGCCTACGTCAATATCGACTAAAACTACACCGCATCATGTTGAAGTGTTCTTCTCCGTTAAAGGTCGCCGCTGACGCCGCAGCTATGCCTCCAGAGCCAAACATTGACTGCATTATCATTATCTTCACGCCTCAGAGGCCATGAACAGAAGATTCATACTCCTGCCAAGTTGACGATCGGGACTAGGCAACAAGTGTTGCCTTTAGAAGTAGTGTCTACTGACCGAGGCGGACCTTGAATGGCTGGCAGACACGCTGAGCCGTTGGTTGGATGTACCGCTGCTGATAAAAGACGATCGCCCAAGTTGCAACAACTGATAAAGTACAGTGAACCCAATTCAGGGCAACCAAACCCCGCTACGCCATCCAAAATACAGGCGATCGCTTTAGGAAATTGCCGTCATGACCTTTGACATCTATCTCCTCGAAAAGCTCGATTACGACGACGCTGAACCCCTCCTGGATGACTATATCAACGATGCCCTTCAAGCATTCGTTCAATCTAAAGCGGGGCAAGCCCACATCAAATTACATCCCCAGGGCGGCAACTGGATCGGTACTTTTATCGAAATGGCCTATCTCTATGGCGAGTATATTCTGCCCAAGATGACAAAGGGGAATGCTCAGGAGGTCATGGAATATATCCTGCCTCGCAAGCTAACGCTGGTTAACCCGCAAAATGTCGAAGGGGCAATTGATGAACTGGTTGCTTTTTGGACCTTCCTGGATGAAGTTTATCGGTTTAGAAGTGCCAAAGCGATCGCGAAATATCTGCGATCGATTGAGGACCAGTTTCCTCAGTGGATGTTTGATCCCAATCGCGGTGGCATAGCCAAACAATTTCTCATGGAAGGCACTGAAGCAGGCTTCGATATGACGACAGAAGCAGGCATTCAAGCTTTTCAGGCGGAATATAACCAGAGTCTTCAGACTGGACCACCACGCGCGCCTCTAGCCCCAGTTGTCCCAATGACGACCCCACCCCCCGATATGCAAGCAGCCTTTGCTCGTTTGGGCCTCGATCTACCACAAGAAGGACAACCCATTAACCTCATGTCCCTCATGGAGCAATTCCTGGGAGCCGTTGAGCAACTTGAGCCGGAAGCTGCAGAGCAATTCCTTGAGAGCCTAACAACTGGTATCGACCCATCAGCATCTTTACCCACAGAAGATTTATCAGACCTGCGAGCCAGTCTTCTCCACAACAGTCCACGCCAAGTGATTCCCTTCTCTGATGCTCAAGCAACGTTGCTACGTGACCAATCGATTACCACGACAGAACCCGGGACTATTCTGCGTGATTTTCAGACCATGGTTGATTTCATCGGCTCAGAAGGAGTTGCGGTTAGCGGCAAACGACAACATTTACCGCTTAAATTGCTGGGAGAACTGAACCAGCAGCTGAGCAACCCGATCGCGATCGCCCTCAAACGTCCTCAGCAAAAGTCATATCCCAACATTCATGGCCTCTATTTGCTGTTACGAGCAACCGGCATCGTGAATGTGGTAGTTAAGGGCAAGCAATCACGTCTGATCATCAACGCTGCAATTCATGACTCTTGGCAGCAACTCAATCCTGCTGCACAATACTTCTCGCTATTAGAAGCGTGGTTTATTCGTAGCCATCCTGAAATGCTGGGTGAGGAGCGATCCGGCCCCTTTACGATGGGCGATCGCTGCCTCAAAAGCTGGCTAGACTTCATCCCAAAACCAGCGCTTACTTTTGCCAACTACAACGAGCAGGAACAACTTATCTATTGGCCTGGCATTTACAATATCGCCCTGATGGAAATGTTCGGCCTCGTCCAAATCACCTCTAGTAGACCCACCCAGGGTAAAGGTTGGCGTATCAAGCGGGTTGAAGCTCTACCGTTTGGCAATGCCCTGATGACGTGTCTTTACAATGCCAATTTCGAAAACCAATACCAATGGCCTGGCATCACTGATCCCACATTACCTTTGGGCGATTTTCAACCAGTATTGCAACCCTACTTTCCTGATTGGCAGCAAAGCCTGGTAGTCCCAAAGTCCCCCTTCCGGTCAGGACGACATATTTTCAAGGTCTCTCTGGGGAAAGTATGGCGACGCATTGCCATTTCTGGCGAAGCTACCCTCGCTGACCTGAGTGCATGGATCTTGAATTCGGTTGATTTCGACCATGATCATCTTGATCAATTCACGTACAAAACGCCTACGGGTCGCACAGTTGAGGTCGTGCATCCCTACGCAGATACAGGGGATCTGACAACCGACACAGTCAAAATTGGGAGTCTGCCTTTGAGCGAAGGCAGCACGATGGAGTACCTCTTCGACTTTGGTGATTGTTGGCAATTCTCAGTGCAACTGGAAACGGTAGAGCCTCCCCCCGAACCTGAACCTGAGAAAGGATTCCAACGCGTCAAGCAAAAGAAGCGCCGTCAATCGCGTACGCATAAACCATCTGGTGAAATTCTCGAAGTCCATGGCAAAGCACCGGAGCAATATCCTGCCTATGACGAAGAATGGTAACGACCCACTGAGTGCTTGAGCAGCATTGCTACATGCACCGTTCTTTCCTGCGCCTGGCTTCGCAAAACGCCTTTTCACACACACTGAGCTGTTCAGAAGAAATGTCGCAGCGGGCAACAAGATCGCGATGGCCTGCTAAAAAAGGAGACAATTGTTCGTATGTAATATGCTCTAGCGTTTGCATATCATCGGTCATATAGCGAGTTAGTGTCGGAGGATCGAAATTAATTCAACCACCGTCATCGCTGTCTAGGACGATAGATCACTGTCGATAGTTAAGCTAGAAACAACTGATAAGCAGGATTCTCGCTCTCGTCCCAGTATCGATAGCCCACCGTTTCTAAAAAGGCTTGCCAGTCATCCATTTCCGTTGGCGGCACCTGCATACCCACTACGATGCGGCCGTAATCGGCTCCATTATTGCGGTAATGAAAAAGGCTGATATTCCAGTTGGGGCTCATGCAGTTGAGGAACTTCATGAGAGCACCAGGATACTCGGGAAATTCAAAACGGTATAGCAATTCGTTCTGGGCAAGCGACGATCGCCCACCAACCATATGCCGCAGATGCATTTTAGTGAGTTCATCATCAGTCAAATCTAATGTTTTGAATCCGTGGGTCTCGAAGGTAGTCGCAATTTGACTGGCATCATCGCGGTCTTTAATCTGTAACCCAACGAAGATGTGAGCTTCTGATTGATCGGCAATCCGGTAGTTGAACTCAGTCAGATTCCGTTCGCCAATGCATTCGCAGAAACTGCGTAGGCTACCTGGTCCTTCGGGAATATTGACCGCGAAGATGGCCTCTCGGCGTTCCCCCATTTCGGCGCGCTCCGCCACAAAGCGGAGGCGATCAAAGTTCATATTGGCCCCACAGGCAACAGCGACCAGCGTTTGATCGGTAATTTGCTCCCGCTCAACATAAGCCTTTGCACCGGCGATCGCCAGCGCCCCAGCAGGTTCTAGGATGGAGCGAGTATCTTCAAATACA
The DNA here is from genome assembly GCA_039818605.1 of Cyanobacteria bacterium J06639_14. Lineage (GTDB taxonomy): Bacteria > Cyanobacteriota > Cyanobacteriia > Phormidesmidales > Phormidesmidaceae > SIO1E4. The sequence continues at coordinate 23,537 of JBCBTQ010000050.1, forward strand.
TCCTTAATGGCCGCACAGGTATTGTCCGTATCCACCAAAATAATTTCATCGACATACTGCTGACATAAGCGAAAGGTTTCCTCACCGACGAGCTTCACGGCAACACCATCGGCAAAAAGGCCGACTTGAGTCAAGCCAATCCGGCTACCCACCTGGATGGATTGATACATGGCATCGGCATCCACAGGTTCCACGCCAATTACCCGAATTTCGGGTCGTAAGCGCTTAACATAGGCAGCAATACCAGAAATTAATCCGCCTCCTCCAATCGCCACAAAAATCGCGTGAATCGGTTTCTGATGTTGGCGCAGAATTTCCATGCCAATAGTGCCTTGTCCAGCAATAACATCTGGATCATCAAAGGGATGAATCAGGGTCATCCCCTTTTCCACCGCTAGCTGGCAAGCATAAGCATAGGCATCGTCATAGGTATGGCCCTGCAAAACGGCAATGCCCCCACGCGATTTAACGGCCCTCACCTTCAGTTCCGGTGTGGTGACAGGCATCACAATGACAGCCGTGGTCCCTAGATGCTTAGCCCCCAAGGCTACCCCTTGAGCATGGTTGCCCGCTGACGCTGCAATGACTCCCTTGGCTAAAACATCGGGAGGAAGCTGAGCCATCTTGTTGTAAGCACCCCGGAGCTTGAAAGAAAAAACCGACTGCATATCTTCCCGTTTCAGGTAAATCAGATTTGCCAGTCGCTCGGAAAGCCGAGGTGCTAGCTCCAAGGGTGTTTCTTGAGCTACATCATAGACACGCGCAGTCAGAATTTTTTCAAGATAATCAGCAGACATGGTGATTGGGACAACTCAGCATCGCAATAGCGTCAAACTCATCATCTCCTTTGAAGGGAACGGAAGACAAATGTCATGGCGCAATGAGTGCTTTTTTAAGTATGCGTTGGCCAAAATATCTTAACGGCTCTGGCGATCGCCATACCACAGGCCAAAATCACACATTGGCATCAGCTCCCAATACCAGCAACAAAGTATCTTTACAGAAACTAGTACTCGATGGCGGCAGTATGCACATCATGCCCAATGCTTAAAAGGTCCACTATGAAGTTGTAGTCGACGAATAAACGTCAGCTATTTTGTTGCTTCTGACGGTCTTCGCGGGCTTGCCTCCAGGCATCCATCATACGACCGGCATTGAGCCGAAACTGCTCAGCTCCCAACCAACTCCCGGTAGCCTCTTCATCCCAGGAGGAGGAAAGGGCTCCATAGCTTAACCCCACGACACTCAAGCCAAAACATCCCAAGGTTGCTAGAAAAACAGCCACATTAGGAAGCTCTGCAATATGCCGCGTAATGACAATATATCCACCAAAAAATACAAGGATGCCCAAACTGACCGGGATACCCGAGAAGATAACCATCCGCCCAAGCATCCGACGGCTAACGACCTCGGGAATAGCAGTATCGTCACGTTTGCGCTTGGAGCGACGCGATGCAGACTGAGATGCTTTAACTGACTTACCTGCATCATCAGAAGGCACAGTGACTTTTGCTTTCTGTTGCTTCTTGCTTTTGCGGCTTGGTTCAAACGGTAGACGATTTCTTTCTGAATCAGCAGGCATCGCAAGGCTCCATGAAAAGCGTTGTGAAGGAGATCGCTAACGGCGAATCCCCAAGCGACCAATCAAATCACGATACTTCTGTACGTCCTTCTTGGCAATGTAGGAAAGCAAACGCTTACGGCGACCAATCATCTTGAGTAGACCACGACGGGAGGAATAATCCTTTTTGTTGCCCTGCAAGTGTTTACTCAGACGATTAATGCGCTCTGTCAACATAGCAACTTGAACTTCAGCAGACCCTGTGTCTGTGTCGTGAACTTGATACTCCGAGATGATTTCCTGTTTGCGTTCTTGTAGCAGAGCCATAGGTTACGATTTGCCGTAGATATAAAGATGACTGTTAAGGCACAGAGTTAGATATTGTAGCATAATTCTTGAGGCAGCTTAACACCTCTAGTAGGCGGATTGACTTAACCAAGCAATCGCCTCACGAATCCAAGCTTCTGTGTCTGACGTTTTGGCCAAAGTACTGTTCCGGCCTACAGCTTCTAAGGCTTTCATGATTTCACTATTGGTGTAGCCCAACGCCAGCAAAGTCATTTCAACATCTTCTTGAATCGTCGCAATGGGGCTCGCACCTGGTGTCATCGTCAACCCTGACTGCTGACGCCACTCTGATAATTTTGTTTTGAGTTCTAGAATGAGGCGCTCTGCCGTTTTGTTACCAACACCCGGGGTTCTCGAAATCAGGCGGGCATTCCCCGCGACCACGGCTTGAATGAGATCTTGAAATCCCAGGGTATCGAGTAGGGCCATAGCCATTTGGGGACCAATACCACTCACACTGACTAATTGACGAAACACATCACGCTCAGCTCGACTCGCAAACCCAAAAACAACGGGCTGGTCATCCCGAATTTGGAGATGGCAGTAAATTTGTAGCGAGGTCCCCAAAGGCGGGAGTTCCGATAGCAGGCGGCCATTGATTTGTAAGTCATAGCCGATTTGGTTCACTTCAATCGTCACCATGACCCGATGTCCCCCCTGCTTTTGAATATCGGCCAGGGTTCCCTTCAAATAACTCAGCATGGGTGTAGTTCAGGCAGGATGGTTAAGCGCCATGGGGCTTGATAGTTCCAGATTACTCTGGTAGGCGCTGCGATCGCCCAAGATGGTTGGCCTCTGACTGTGGCAGCGCTCTGGCTTTGTTCGTACCCGCAGGATAGGGCGACTGGCCATTAGTCCCAGGGTTAGCGACATCGCCGCCAAGCGATCGACGGCCGTTATAAACAATCTGTAGCATTTCTGAAAGTTGCTGCTCAACCCGCTGCAAAACCTGAGCCGCATAGGTATCCGCTTCTTGTTTCATCGTCTGACAATCAGCCTCAGTCTGCTGCTGCATGTCATGCCAGTGCTGGCGGGCAGCCTGTTGCCATTGCTGAATTTCAGTCATCGCTTGCGATCGCAGTGTCTCGCAGTCCTGCTGTATCTGTTGTTGAACCTGGCGCGCCTGTGCTTCTGCCTTTTGCACAATGCCCATCTCCTGCAGCCGTCGGTTGGCCTCTTGCTCTACCGCATCGAGCATTTCTTGAGCATACTGTTCAGCCTTGCTCAGAATCATGTCTCGCTGCTGCACAATCTGGATGGCTTCTTGGAATACCGATGGCAGATTCAGCCGAATACGGTCTAGATGTTCTAACAGCTTATCCTCATCGACCAACGTACGTCGTGACAAAGGCACACGCGGACTTTCCAGAATCAGCTCTTCTAAAACATCGAGCGATTGCTGAATATCGAGACGATGGACTGCTTCGCGAGATTGAACCGTCTGGGTGGCAGCCTGCGCATGATTTCTAGCGGTGTTCTCTTCTGGGGGCGTGTCAGATTTCAGGTCTTGGCGTAGCATCGGCATATATCCAGGGCAACATGTTGAGGTACTAGGTGATCTACGGATCCCCCAAACTGGGCGATCTCTTTCACTAAGCTGCTGCTTAAAAAGCCATACTCGGTAGACGTTGCTAAAAACAAAGTCTCTAGATCGCTGGCAAGGGTTTTGTTGGTATGTGCCATCTGCAATTCCTTTTCGAAATCAGACAACACTCTTAACCCTCTTAACAAGACTTGAGCACTTTTCATCTTGGCGTAGGTCACGGTTAATCCGTCAAAATAGTCTATTTCAACATTGTCTAAGTGATCGACCGACTGACGGATTTGCTCCATGCGCTGCTCGGCAGTAAACAGTGGCCTCTTATTTGGATTGGTCGATACCACGACAATGACTTTTGCAAACAAACGACTCGCGCGTGTGATGATGTCGAGGTGACCCAAGGTTATAGGATCAAAGCTCCCAGGGTAAATTGCAATCACGAAGATTGAGCCACTTTAGCCAGAAAACATCTAATAGGACGCTATCACAGTGTGATTCTGTCTGGAAGTGTATCTTTGGCGATTAGAGGCGCAAGAGGAGCCTATTCTTGGTTTAGGGTTCAGGGTTTAGGGTGCTTGCGACGGCGCGATCACCCACCAACGACGGACTATCAATAAACCACAAACGACACCAACGAAACTAGTAATACCGCTGGATAAACGCTCGACCGGCTGCTAAGGCAGCGCTACTGGTTGTGTAGACAGAGCCGTCATTGAGAACGTCCAAGTCGGGATTAATGACCCAACAACGATACCCCTGATTCTTCGTGTGGCTAACGCCTACAATCCACCCAGGCATGGCGGATAGCTGAACAAACTGACTATCTTCCATATGACTTTCCAGATTTAATATTATCTTAATATAAACAGGTAGTAAATTATACTCAGCAGGACGAAATCGGCTACAGCCATTCGTGGCATATTGCACTGCTACAGTTAATTGCAGCGTAACATTGCCCTACGGAAAGAGGGGCTATTCAAGATGCAATAGCAGCTTCGCGGTCACTGTTAGAGATTGAGGGAGGCATAATGTCGAATCGTACACTGGGTTTGGAACCCGCTTTGTACGAATATTTATTGTCGGTTTCGCTGCGAGAGCACCCAGCCTTAACGGCGCTGCGCGATCGCACGGCGAATTACCCCATGTCGCAAATGCAAATTGCGCCAGAGCAAGGCCAATTCATGGCCCTGTTAGTCAAGCTGGCTAATGTGAAGAAAGCCCTGGAATTAGGCGTATTTACGGGCTATAGTGCGTTGGCTGTCGCTCTAGCCTTGCCACGCGAAGGACGTTTGGTGGCATGTGATATCAGTGAGGAGCATACGGCGATCGCGCGACAATTTTGGGAACAGGCAGGCGTGGCTGATAAGATCGACCTCCGCCTTGGCAAGGCCGTCACCACACTCCAGCAACTCATTGCCGCAGGCGAAGCGAACACCTTTGATTTCGCTTTTATTGATGCTGACAAAAGTAACTACGATACCTATTACGAACTGGTGTTGAAATTGGTGCGTGCAGGAGGGCTAATTGCGATCGATAACGTGCTGTGGGCTGGTCGCGTTGCCGATCACAGCATTACGGATAATCGTACGGAGCGAATGCGTCACTTTAATCGCAAACTGCATCAAGACCAACGGATTGAGCTGAGCTTAGTGCCGATGGCCGATGGCCTAACCCTTGCAGTCAAACGCTAAGCGATCGGCGTAAAAATTAGAGTACACCGACATTTTGGTTACAGCCTTCGTCACATTAGTTCGGCTGCATCGCAGCGCGCTGACTGCTGTACATAGCACGAAGCACCAACGCCGGATCCACCCAACTGCCATCATATTTCAAACCCCAGTGCAAATGAGGGCCTGTGGTACGTCCAGTCATGCCTACGCGCCCAATGCGGGCCCCAGTATCCACATATTGACCCTCGCGAATTTGGAGATTGCCCTCACTGTCGGCCAGGTAGCGTCCACTCTCATCACTAGTAACGTAGCCATGCATATGGCAATAGATGTGCATCCAATGCCCGGACTGCACAACGACTGAAGTACCGCAGGCACTATCGTCAGACACTTCGATAACTTCCCCCTGCCACCAGTTCCGGATGTAACTTCCAGAAGGAGCGGCAAGGTCTAAGCCGTAATGGAAACGTTGACTACCGCTATAGGGGTCTTGGCGATAGCCAAAAGGTGATGTGTAAGCCTGAAAATTCTCAACCGGGAAGGATGCTTGACTCCAAACATTCTCGCCAACGGCGGCTGACGTCTCTGCAGCAGGTTCTACCGCTTCAACGACTGCCCGTGAAAAAATATCAGTCACGGTCCAAACCGTCACAATTCCGCCTAAGAGGAGCCCCAAAGGCACAATGAGAGAGGAACGATGGCGGCGCTTGCGGGCACGAGTGGATGCGGGAGTAGAGCGGTGCACAGACTCACAAAACAAAGGCTTCATAGTGAGGAGTGTGAAAGAGAAGTCAAGAAGAATACAAGATATAAATAAGAGCAATCAGGATTCTCAAAGAGTTTCCTAACGTAATCAACCGACAACAATAGCTCAGGTTCTGCGAAAATCATCACAAAAATAGCGATTGCTGAGGAATGTTACGAAGCTGCTTACTTAAAAACTATTGCAACTAATTTATACGCGCCATAAGAGTTTACCGCTTACGGGTACGTGGGTCATGCCGTGGTCATAACCACTAGAGCATTCACTCGCTGCAAAAGTATTTCAGGATCTAATGGCAAAAAAATTGTTTCATCAGCATCTGTTGTCAGCGGCGGCGTTTCCTGATCGGAACTCAACGCCAGAATTTTGATGGGAGCAGTGACGAGAGACTCCCGCAAAGATTGAATGATGTGGCTGCTATTGACGCTATTGAGCTGCCGATTGAGAATGACGACTGTCGGTTTAAGAAGCGCGACTTGCTCCACCACTTGGGACCCATCAATTACCCAAATCACCTGATAGTCGGCAGCCGTCAGGAGGTCACAGATCATGCCTGCGGTGTCTTCTTGGTCTTCAACCAGGACAATACGGCCAACGACTGGCGTAGCCGGAGGCAGATCAACCGGGGCATGCGTCGGGGTGATTTCATTTTCCTGCCGCTGCAGGGGTAAACGGACAGTAAATACAGAACCTACACCTACGCGCGAATTCACTGCGACACTACCGCCATGGAGTTCGGCCAACTGCTTAGTCAAGGCCAAGCCGAGACCCGTTCCTGGATAGCGTCGTTGTCGACTGGTTTCGAGCTGCTGAAACTTTTCAAAGAGGAGAGGCATCTGCGATTCAGGAATCCCGATGCCAGTGTCTTCTACCTGTAATACTGCCATGTGATTTTCACGGCGTAGACGCAGATTCACCTGCCCTTCATCCGCAGTAAATTTCAAAGCATTGCTCAGGAGGTTATCTAAGATTTGTTGAACACGTCGGGGGTCGCCGGTAAAGGTATCTTGTTCAGCTAAAAGCGTGGGTTCGAAAGTTAACTCAATGTCACGATCGCGGGCTTGTTGTCGAAACGGCTCTAGCGCTTTCTGTGCCAATTGCGTCAGGGAGAAGGGAGAAACTTCTAAAACAGTTCGCCCCGACTCAATCTTGGCCATTTCGAGGATGTCGTTGATGAGGGCCAACAGGCGATCGCCACTTTGGTGAATCGTGGTCAAGTAGTCG
>JBCBTQ010000051.1:0-30166 GCA_039818605.1 Cyanobacteria bacterium J06639_14
CACAAGCGCCTCACATTGTGATTGAGTTCCTGTCACCGGGTACCCAGGTCGAAGATTTAGGCCGATTTTACCAGCCCGAGGAAACAACTGGTGAGGACGCGATCGCCCTTAAGCCAAATGGCATGGTGCCATCACCTACAACAGAAACCGCACGCCCCCCTCACAAGTTGGCAGTCTACGAGCGCTATCTGCGGGTACCCCACTACCTGGTCTACAACCGCTCCAACAGCCAGCTACGCTATTTCCAACTGGTCGGTAGTCGCTATCAAGAGCAGGTGCTCAATGAGTCCGCCCCACAACTCTGGCTCGCTGACATACAGGTGGGATTGGGCATTTGGAATGGCTATTTCGAAGGGATGCCAGGGCGTTGGTTGCGCTGGTGCGACCACGACGGCAACTGGCTTTTGACCGACACCGAACTAGAACGCCAAGCTAAAGAAGCGGCCCAGGCCCAAATTCTGCAATCGGCACGAAACCTCTTGGCAACGGGTATGTCACTGGAGCAGGTAACAGATTTGCTGAATTTGACTGCGGAGCAAGTAGCCTTACTAAAGCCGCCAACTTAACGCAGAAAATTGAGCTTAGGATGCCAAGCAAAAGTCTCCTAACTCCTAACTCCTGACTCCTGACTCCTAACTCCTACCCCAAACTAAACACTCCCCTAATCCTCGATGGTCCATTGCCGAACAGTTTGATCTTTGCTGCCCGAAAGGACTGTTTTTCCATCCGGACCAAACGCTACTGATAGCACCCAGCCGGAATGACCCGAAAACGTTTGGCTTTCTGTTCCAGTTTGCAAATCCCAAATCTTGACGGTTTGATCGATGCTGCCGCTAGCGATCGCGGTACCCGCATCGTTAATGGCAACCGTTAGCACGCGGTCCGTGTGTCCCGAAAGTGTGTGCAACAGTTGCCCCGTCGACAAGTCCCATACTTTGATGGTTTTATCCCAACTGCCACTGACCAAAGTTTTGCCATCTGGGCTGATAGCGATCGTCCGAATGGATTCAATATGTCCCGGCAGGGTCCGCACAATTTCTCCCGTCTGCATATCCCAAATCTTAATCGTGCTGTCGTAGCTGCCACTGGCCAGGGTTCTACCATCGGAACTAATCGCCACCGACCACACTGAATCGTAATGCTCCGGTAGCGTTTGGCGAATGTTGCCGGTTTGGGTGTTCCACAGTCGGATCGTGCCATCAAAGCTACCACTCGCAATTGTTTGGCCATCAGGGCTCAGGTCTACCGACCAAATGGTGCCTAAATCACCTGTTAGTGTACGGACGAGACTACCAGTCGCGACATCCCAAATCTTGATAGTTTTGTCTCCCCCGCCACTCACTAATAGCGAGCCATCCTGACTAAACGAGAGACTCCTAACGACGTCAGAATGGCCCTCTAAAGCCTGAACTAATTCCCCTGTCTGAAGCTCGCGGAGGTGAATCGCACCATCTGCATCCGCACTAGCCACAAGTTTGTCTGTAGGATGCGTCGCTACAGCCCATACTTCATTAGCATGTTTTGCGATCGCCATCGTAGCTGCCGATGGCACCAATTCCGTTACCGGAGCAGTCAACGCAGGCGTGAGCCCCAATTGATCGACATCTGGTTCACCCCAAAGGGCCGCCAACCCGGCTTCTCGAACAGCATAAAAGCCTATCCCTGCAGCCAGAATGCTCGTCACACCTAAGGGTAAAACCAACCGCTGCCAGCGATTAGCCAAATGCTTCAGCCCCTGTTGGTTCGAGACAGACTGCTCAGCCGGTAAGTAGCGCTTTGTCGGGACCTGAGAATCCTCCGGCAACGTTAGCAAGGTCTGGATCGTGGTGGCAAATAAAGGCCCATCATTCCCCGACTTAGAGGTTTTTTGAGAAGGGGATTGCCCCGTCGATGGCAAATCGCTCTGGCGATCGCTCACTTGCGCTTGGATCTGGTGGAGCCTTTGCTCTAGCTCTGTGACCGAAGACGGGCGATGGTCGGGCGATTTCGCAATACAACTCAAAACGAAGGCATCCAGTTCTGGTGGTAGATGTTCACAATCGGGTTGCTCGCGCATGGAGAGTGGAGCCTGGGTTGTATGCGCCATAGCCCACGTCATGAACGAAGTGCGCTGGCCTTTAAGGCCAAACGGATCCGTTCCGGTCAGCATTTTGTAGAGAATCATCCCCAAACTATAGATGTCGGCTCGTTCATCCAGGGTGACCTCAACCCGAAACTGTTCGGGGGCTGCATACTGAAAAGTCCCCAAAAACATGCTGGTAGCGTAGGTGCTTTCCGCTTGAGGGCTGCAGATTTTAGCGATGCCGAAGTCTAAGATTTTGACAAATTCTCCTAATCCAGTAGGGACCAAAAAAATATTGCCTGGTTTCAAATCACGATGCACCACTTTCACGTGTTCGTTCGCGCCTGATGTCTGGTGCGTGAGATCAATCCCCTGATGGGCCAAAAATAAGCCCGAACAAATTTGGGTGACAATTTTAATCGTTCGTTCGACCGCAAATCGGTGCTCGAATTGCAATGCCTGCTTCAGAGTTTGCCCTTCCAAATATTCCATTACGTAGAAGGGATAACCGTCAGAGGTGACCCCAAAATCCATCACCTGAACAATATGGTCACTCCTCAGGGCTGCACAGACTGCCACTTCACGCTCAAATCGCCGCCGCATTTCGCTCGATAGCAGCTTATTGCTTAGCAGTTTTAAGGCAACCGGCTGACCGAGGACGGTATCAGTAGCCAAAAATACGTCACCCATGCCGCCCACAGCAATACACTCAACGATCGCATAACGCTGGCGATCGCCAATGGCACAGCCAATCCAGGGACTCGGCGGTTGGGGACAAGTCATGAGGGGAGCCTCAAGCAAACTACAGAAACTCAAACTGCAGGCGCAACGAGCGCACCCACACGAGCGTTGAGTTTAGGAGTTGATTTGGAACGGTAGATGATTCCCATGGTAACTGTATCTGGACAGTGCAACATCACATCCCAATACAGTCAGCCAAGCTGTATGCTAATACATCTGATACATTAGGCATCCTGAACATTCCAGAAAGGACTCTCGGGAAACATCGCCACCAATAGACGGTCACACAGAACAGGATACTGACCAGAAGCCCTACACCTTCCTATCGTCCTCGTGGTTGCTTACGGTGTGTGTTAGCCCAAACTAATCCTTTAGTGAAATAAATAATGGCTGTAATTACCGCCAGCAGAGTGTAGAACAGTCGAATGCCCCATCCAGTGAAACGAAATACGCGGCTAAAAATGCCCGGCTCAACACCGCTGTAGCGGGTCAACTCCGATCGAAACCATTTATCATCGCGATCAACTGCTTGGAGAGCACTTAAATCGGTTGGCAAAATGGGGACTTGTACGGTGTACTCAAAAAACCCTCGCAACCCCTCATGTCCGGTTGCCTCCAATAGCAAATTGTTCGTAACCTGTGCTGCTTGCGCTGGTAAAAGTTCAGACGTCACAGCGACTTGCTGTATCCAGACGTGATAGCGCACGATATAGCTGCTCAAAAACACAAGCGGAACGCCAATAGCTAACGGGATCGCTTTGATCAACAAAGGCCATTGCTTGGGTAGCCAAAGTGTAAAGGCTCCTAAGCCAACGCCCAGGATGGCAAAGACAACCACATTAGAGACTTCCATCAATTCCAGGCTCTTGAGCAGACCACCTACCATCGGCAAGGTATAGATAAACCGTTCGGCGGTCCAAGCAAGTGCCCCTTTCAGCGCCGTTATCACCCCAATCAACAGAACCGATGCTCCCAAGTATTTCACCAGGCTGAATACTTGAGTCGGTCGTTTTGGGGTAGATGTAATTCGTTTGCGAGTCAATGGAGTCTGCATAGCCATTTCTAATGAGCCCACTCTAAACACAGCTCAACAGAGTCGCTTAGATATACGCTCTGCTGAATCTTAACAGGGTCTTCGTAAGGATAGGATCAACGGAAAAGTATAAGCACTATTTACAGGTATGACGATCTATCACCCAGACGAGCCCAACGATAGCATCTGTTTCTCTAGATGGCTCACAGATGTAACGGACAACTAAGCAGATTTCTCGAAATGAATATCCCGTCGTCGATTGGCGGTTCAGCACAACTAGCTCTGTAAAATCAACAGCACAACGTGTGCTTATCGACCGAACAGCATCAGCTATTAATGGATAGAAACGAGCTTTGCCCTTTACCTAACAGACGTTACTAAAGAGATTTCCAACTCACCAATCACCTTAGGAAAGCGCAACTTGAGAATTAGAAGCTTTGGGTAAAATGCGCAGCGGCGAAGACGGTACAGGTTGATGCAAGCGGATAAGTTTCGCCAACGTCGTCTTCAGTTCGGTGCGAGGAATAATGGCATCAACAAACCCATGATTGAGCAGATACTCGGCTGTCTGAAAATCATCTGGGAGCTTCTCGCGGAGTGTTTGCTCCACGACTCGCCTACCCGCAAAGCCGATTGTGGCTTTCGGTTCAGCCAAAATAATGTCTCCTAGCATGGCGAAGCTAGCCGTCACGCCACCTGTAGTTGGGTGAGAGAGGACGGGGATAAAAAGCAAACGGGCTTTGCGATGCCGTTCTAGAGCCCCCGAAATTTTGGCCATTTGCATCAGGCTAAGCATACCCTCTTGCATCCGTGCCCCTCCCGAGGCACAAACAATAATCACCGGCAAGCCACGACGAGTACTGTGTTCAATTAAACGCGTTAGCTTTTCGCCTACGACTGACCCCATACTGCCACCCATAAAGCGAAAATCCATGACGCCCAAACCAATAGTCAAGGCCTCTAACTCACCCACTCCCGTTTGAACGGCATCAATGAGCTGCGTCCGCGTCTGCATATCATGGATGCGATCGCTGTAGGCTTTACGATCACGGAACTTAAGTGGATCCACAGGGCCAATATGGTTATCCAACGGATGCCAAGTATCTTTGTCGATTAGTTGTTCGATGCGTTCATCACTAAATACCCGGTGGTGGTGTCCGCACTCTGGACAAACTAATTGGTTGGCCTTTAAATCTTTCGTGTAGGTCATAACGCCACAAGCTTCACACTTGGTCCATAGACCATCGGCAATTTCACGTTCTTGCCGCTCCTGGCTAATGGGTCCAGACTTTTGGCGATTTGCGAACCAATCAAATAGGGACATGCTTCTGACAAAATTCTTTTTGCAACAGGGGATGGGTTGCCAATATAAGCAGGCTACCCTTAATCCTATCGGGTTTAGCTACAACTGCGCGAGAGGGGAACTGCTCTGTAATATATACAGTGTGTGAGAAGGCTAAAGATTTTTTTAACCATTGGCATCAAAATAAGTTGCTGTGACATCGCCGTAAACCTTGAAATCTACCTAGCTCAAGGTTTGTGAGATAAATCTGGATTTCTCAGTTTGCTCCGTGGATGTCACGTGGCTACCCCTCATTTCAAGAGACTATTCTGCGGGCAGAGACTCAGGGTGTGTTACGAACAATGACGAAGATTTCTAAAGAGGTTGCTTCTTCTGAGTATTACGCGATCGCTAATGATGCGCTTAAAGATGAAGACAATGGCATTTGGTCGGCGGGTCTGCCTCAAAAAATTCAAGCGGTTTGGCTGGAGCGATTTTATTGGATCCGTTGGGTCGATCGACTCGCCGAGCAAGATCAGCTTGTCCAACCAGGGGGGCAGCAATTTCCAGCGTTTTACCAAGCATGGCAACGACTCCGCGACCAAAGATACCTTTCACCTTCTGATCGCGTCTGGCGGGTATTACAACAGATTGAAGCCTGTTGGTTTGCTGACGATACAGAAAACCTGTATCAGGTAGAAATTGAGGCGTGGGACTGCTATATGCAGGCGATTTTGGACTACCACCAGCCCACCCTCACGATCGCGACCTTAGAGACCTACGAAGTGATGCTCGATCGCCTAGCAGGAGCTTGCTTTCAGCTCTTGCCTTTCCTGGAGGATCACCAACGAGCAATCGCCCGAGGGTTTGGCGTCGTCGATCAGTTCTACAACAATCTTCGGGATCTATACGAAGACTCCCGTCAAGGGATTTGCTATTTCCCCACAGCCCTATTGGAACGATTTGGTGTCACACGTCAGGAGATTCTTACCCTGACGTGTTTTGACAATCCCGGCTACACCCGACTCATGGAATTTTGGGTGGAAACCTATTTGCCTCGACTCCGGCAACGCAATCTTTCTCTGATGCAGGCAAAAGACTTGCATCCGGCCTGGCAGTGTTTAACAGCCTGGTTTGTTCATCGCTATATTCGGATAGAACGGATCATCCGTGCTTGCCAGTACAACTTTGTCGATTTTGCCAAACAGTACTGGTCAGCGGTTGAGCAAGATCTGCAAGAGCAACGGGAACGGATTCAACAGTCATTTCCCCTGCAGCCTCGACCATTCGAGAATGGCTCGGAAATTGCCCGCTTTTTACAGCTCAATCTCCCTGCCACACCAGCTACTGAGCGATGTTTCCAGCCGACGACGCGAGTGATGCTCGACCATAGCCGTGAGCGGGGACGGGCTCATTACTATTAATAGCCCAACTCATAGTTCAACAATAAATAGCTCAACGTCTTGGCCCTTCGGGTAGGGCTGGTTTACTGCTTTGTATTTTTATCACAGTATCGATGTGACAGTTTGTCGACACCGTAGTGGTTCCCTGCGAGTTGGGATGCTGGCGTAGCCTCTGGAGTTCCAAAGAGAAGTATCGGTATCAAACGCCAAAGGGAAAGAATAATTGTAGGTACAAGGCAATTAAGCGATCGCCCCAAAAAAGCGCAATTACTGCACCTAGGGCAAGATAAGGTCCAAATGGAATTGGTGTTCTGCGGCTCAGTAAACCCAGAGCAATCGCGCCGCCACCAATAAACGCGCCTAAAGCACAAGCTAAAAAGCTGCTGAGCAACATATTTTGCCAGCCTAACCAGGCTCCTAGCAAGGCTGCTAGCTTGCCATCCCCTCCTCCCATGGCCGTTTGCCCCAGCAAAAACGAGCCTAGCAACCCAATCAAGTCAAACAGCCCGATGCCCAATACGGTCCCGATAACAGCGGTCAAGAATCCTTGGGCAGCCGCAGGCAAGCTCCACAAAGCTTCCGATGCGCTAAGTATTGTCTGCAGCGTAATCCCCACAATGAGCCCCGATTGGGTGAGAACATTCGGCAAAGTTAACGTATCTAGATCAATAAATGTTAATGCTAATAGCCAACTGAGGAGAAACCATGCGCTCACGGTTTCTCCCGTTAGGCCAAAATGCCAAAATGCCGCCAGAAAAAATCCGCCTGTTAGCACCTCAATCAGCGGATAGCGAGGCGAAATTGGGGCTCGACAGTAACGACATCGTCCCTTCAACCATAGCCAGCCTAGTACAGGCACATTATCGTAAGGCCGCAGACGATGCTCACAGTGGGGGCATCGTGAAGGAGGATGCAAAATCGATAATCCGGCTGGAATGCGGTAGATCACAACATTGAGGAAACTCCCCACCGCAGCCCCAAATACAAAAACAATTAATGAAAACAAGCCGTTACCCAACCCGATAGACTAACGCCATCACTATCGAACAGACCTGGACCTTCAGAACTTTAGACATCAACCTTGTGTACTCCCTGAAGTCAGGGTCAATTAGGAAGTCAGGGTCAATCAGCTTTCTTATTGTTAGCGATGGAAAACTTAATTGTCGCTGGATTGCCAATTCACCTGCAAGTTCTGCAGAACCAAAGTTTTCTGATTCTGCAGAACTTGCAGTCCATGGAGCGTCAGCCCTAACTCCGATTGAGACTTCGCTTAGTGAATGTCAGGTTCAATCTGATTAAGCGGAATAAAACATTCACTGGGTAGGAGCACAGGGCGATCGCCAAAAATCAACTTTCCCCGTCGCGTTTTACGGCTAATAGCGACTCCAATAGGACGCTGCATGTCATCAGGATGCACCTCATAGTAAGTGCGATAAATATGCCTGGCTGCCTTGAGTAACGCAGGATCAAAGATGGCAGCAGCCCCCGGAATTTCATCTGGCTTAGATAGTCTGGGGACAGGCGGGAGCGGCTGATGATAGCTATGCACAGCGAAGGAGCCCCTAGTGATTAGTACAAAGTGTTTATCGTATATGCAAGACTGTAATTGATCTCCCAGAAAGCGGCAAATTTGCAAAACTTTTTAAGTAAGGGTGTTGAGTAGTATTTCACCCATACCCTGACAGCCAACCGCAGTCATCCCTTCCGCCATGATATCGCCTGTTCGATACCCCTGATCCAATACTTTGATGACAGCCATTTCAATGCGATCAGCAGCTTCTGGTAGGTCAAGGCCATAGCGCAACATCATGGCCGCACTTAATACCTGGGCCAGCGGATTGGCCTTGTCTTGGCCGGCAATGTCCGGGGCTGATCCATGAACCGGTTCAAAAACACCGGGTCCACTAGCGCCTAAGCTTGCCGATGGCAACATCCCGATACTCCCCGTCAGCATGGCAGCCGCATCAGACAAAATATCGCCGAATAAATTCCCCGTCACGATCGTGTCAAACTGCTTGGGCCACCGCAGTAACTGCATCGCCGCATTGTCTACGTACAAATGTGACAGCTCGACATCAGGATAGTCTGCGGCTAGGGCTGTGACGCGATCGCGCCATAGCTGCGAAACCTCCAGAACATTCGCTTTATCAACTGAACAGAGACGTCCTTGCCGCTTCTGAGCTGTCTCAAACGCGACGCGACCGATGCGATCGATTTCACTGTCCTTGTAGGCCATTGTGTTGAAACCACGCTTTTCCCCTGTTTCAGCCTCAAAGATCCCCTTGGGTTCGCCGAAATAAATTCCCCCTGTCAGTTCACGCACC
The DNA here is from genome assembly GCA_039818605.1 of Cyanobacteria bacterium J06639_14. Classification (GTDB taxonomy): domain Bacteria; phylum Cyanobacteriota; class Cyanobacteriia; order Phormidesmidales; family Phormidesmidaceae; genus SIO1E4. Next base: position 8,846 of record JBCBTQ010000051.1, read on the forward strand.
ACCATAATGTCCACCCCCTCAACGACATCCCGCTTCAGGGAGGAGGCATCAATAAGCTGCGGTAGGATTGTCGCTGGACGCAGATTGGCAAATAGTTCTAACCCTGCACGTAAGCCCAGCAGTCCCGTTTCCGGACGCAAATGTCGCGGCAGGGCATCCCACTTGTACCCGCCAATCGCCGCGAGTAGAACCGCATCACTCTGGCGGCAAGTAGCTAGGGTGGCATCTGGTAAAGGTGATCCCGCCTCATCAATAGCTGCTCCACCAATCAAAGCTTCCTGAAAGTCAAAAGTCAGATCAAGCTGGCTACCAACTTGTTTCAGCACGTCAACTGTGACGGCCATAATTTCAGGGCCAATGCCGTCGCCTGGAAGAAGCGTAATGCGGAAGGATTGCGTCATAGCTTTGGAAAGTCGATTAATAGTAAGGATGAGTTCAGGATAGACCTCCGAGAGAGCATTATCCTACGTCCGGGGATCAGGTTCATGGTTTATCGTTCGGGGTTAATGATTCATGGTTTATCGTTCGTCGTTCGTTGTTCGTCGTTCATACATCTGAGAGAGCATTGTCCTACGGTCGGGGATCAAGTTCATGGTTTATCGTTCGGGGTTCATCGCTCATACAGACTTATAGCCAACCGCCATCCATCAACCACCATCTGCATGGGCGAGGCATTGGGGCCAAGAACTTCGTAACTGCCACGGTAGTTATTCACCCAATGCCTCGCCCCGACCAATCATCATCCACCCACCCAAAAGATGCCCCTAGACTATCTTTATCTCCACGGCTTTGCCTCTAGCCCTCAATCCCAAAAAGCGCAGTTTCTCAAGAAGCAGTTTCAAACCATCGGGCAAACACTGCACATTATGGATTTGAACCAGGACGACTTTGCGCATTTAACGCTGAGTCGACAAATCCAACAGGGAGTGGATTGGGTCATCGAACGCGATCGCGTCAACCTGTTGGGCTCTAGCTTTGGGGGGCTCACAGCTGCCTGGATTGCTCAACACCCATCCGTACAGGACAAAATCAACCGCCTAGTACTCTTGGCTCCCGCCTTCCAATTCTTGACCCAGTGGCTACCCCGCTTGGGATCAGAAACGGTCACCCAGTGGCAAACAGAGGGTTGGTTGTCGGTCTACCACTACGGCAAAGCACAAAAGCTACCCCTGTCTTACGATTTCGTCACCGATGCTCAGCGTTATGAAGAGGCTCACCTCACGATCCCCGTCCCTACTCTGATTCTTCACGGACGCCATGATGAGGTGATTGATATCCAGGCCAGCCGCAATTACACCGCTCAACGTCCCTGGGTTCAACTCATTGAGATAGAAAGCGACCACAGCCTGGCCTCTGCCCATCAGTCTATTTGGGACGCGACACAAAGCTTCCTGGGCCTAACTGATGCTATCAGTTAGGCCAAACCTCCTGTTCTATAACCGGCCCAAGCCAGACCTTCGGATAAGGCTTGAGAAATCCAGATGACAGAGTTGATTATTTTCGGTTTGGTACTTGAGAGCGATAGAACGGCGTCTGACTGATGCTGGGTTGAGCGATAATGAAGCCTTGTTGCTCACGGATTGTCCCTATGTCTGCATTCCTACGGCCAGACTTACTGGAATTTGCTGCCTACAGCGCTCATCCTCAAACCGATGCCGAGGCGATGCCCGCGATCATTGATCATTTGGACACAAATGAGTGCGCTTACGACCTGCCGATCGCCCTAAAGGAGAAGTTGGCTTGGCAGTATCAGCAGGAAATTAGAGCTAATCGCTATCCCGATGGGGGTCAGGAAACCTTGAAGGGCGCGATCGCTCAGTATGTCACGGCTTCTGCTGGTATTGATCCCAGCGGGATCACCATCCCCAACATCTCCGTGGGCAACGGTTCGGATGAACTGATTCGCTCCTTGCTAATCGCGACCTGTGTCGGTCGCCCAGGGGCGATTCTCGTGGCCACGCCAACGTTCTCGATGTACAGCATCTTGGCTACAACGTTAGGCATACCGGTAGTTACTGTCGAGCGGGATCAAGCGACCTTTGCCGTTGACGTGGAAGCAGCTCAGGCCGCTATGGCAGAAAGTCAAGACCCGATTCGCATGGTCTTCATGGTTTCCCCGAACTCACCCACAGGAAATGGTTTAACCGAGCGCGAATTGACTTGGCTGCGACAGCTCCCCAAAGACATCCTGGTCGTCGTCGATGAAGCCTATTTTGAATTCAGTCAGCAAACAACCTTAAGCGAGGCGATCACCCAGCCGAACTGGGTCGTTACACGGACTTTCTCAAAAGCCTTTCGGCTAGCTGCACACCGGGTTGGCTATGCGATCGCAGCCCCCGAAATTGTGCAAGTGCTGGAAAAAGTACGCTTACCCTACAATCTCCCGAGTTTTTCACAGGCGGCAGCACGCTTAGCATTAGCTCACTATCCAAGTTTATTAGCAACAGTTGCAGAAGTTCAGTCAGAGCGCGATCGCCTCACAACTATCCTAAACAACTTACCTGGGCTCAAAGTTTGGCCCAGTGTCGCTAATTTCCTCTATTGCCGTCCTACAGAATCTACGGCAGAAGAGATATTTACCCACCTCCGGCAACAAGGCACGCATGTTCGTCACACAGGGGGTGGCCTCAGGATAACGATTGGGACACCTGAGGAGAACGATAGAACGATTGCTCATTTAGAAGCGACTCTGATGTAAAGAGTCGGAAGGTGATAAGTCGTTCAACCCAATCACAAATTCCGTCGCGCCCGTCGCACCGTATGCGGAAATACCCCGACCAATCGCGAGAAAGCTTCATCCGAGACTTCATCGACAATCGACTGGTCGAAATACATCTTGAACTGTTCCAGGATCATTTGAGCCCGTTCAGTTGACACAGGTTTATCGGTAAAGTTCTGAGTCAACCGGACCCACTGAAGACGAATACGGATCGCTTTTTGCTGCTCTTCGTAGGAACTCGGCTCCACCAAAGAAAGATTACCTAGAGGCGTAATGTGAGTGCAGCCAGCATCTAAGATGCCGCCGACCGCTGCTCCAGGACCTGCAAACTCAGCATGAAATTTCTTGTATATAACTATGCCGTTACGACGGCGGCTGTTAACAATCCACAAACGGCCACTGTTAATCCGCTCTAAAACGGTATCCGCTTCAGGTTGCTGCTTCACAAGGGGATGGATTACATCGTCATAGGTCTGAAGCATAGTAGCAAATTGGTGCTCTAGCAGCCTTGTCAGTCGCCCAAGAAAATAAAAATCTCTAATTAAAGAGCTTTTCTCTAAGACAGACGGCACTAAATGCCATTGACAAACTAACGTGTACTTTTGTTAGACCTCCCTATTCTAGGGGAATACTCTCTCTGCAATTTGATTTTATCGGTCAGTTTCTCTAAAGCTCTGGTGAAGATCCCATCAAGCCTATGCGCCTCGGCCGCTGTTAGCCAAGATAAATCCACCGGCATATACCTTTCGAGAAATTCCCTCAACCTTCAAACTCATACCAAGCAACCCAATGAGAGTTGCCTTCCCCTCAAGCTTTCGGGATACTTTCTGGAATTGTTGTAAGTTCCTAAAAAAATTACGCTGCAAATCACGATTCCCCGCTATTCTATAGGTACAGCATTTTTGAGCTAGTTGAGAACTCACGAGTCTTACGGATCGATCACTTTCTGACGGCATATCCTGCCAAGAGGACGGCAATCAGGAGCCGGTTGTCATAAATGACTACTTGCTCTTGCTAAGCAACCGATAAGGGAATTTGCTTTCTTGTGGGAGTTTGCGCTGGTAGTAACGATAGTTTCAAAGCCAGGTGTGAACCGTACGCAAATTGTCGTTGTGGGCTAACTCTGTTTCATTTGTTCCGGAGAAGCTCTAGATAAGGGTGGAACACTGTAAACAAAGCATTCGCCGAGATTCTCATGGAAACTGCACATCACGAGGGGAATCATCGACTCTAAGTGAGTTTTCCCAAGTGGTTAAAACTTTATAGACGGTTAGTTTCTTACTTTAGCGAGAACGGATCCAGCTCTATAGGTTCATGTGTGTGGGATCGTAATAGCTCTCAGATGAGATCCACGCCTTCTTAATCAGCGAGACATGTTTGATAAATTGCTTTAGCCAGCGATTGCTGATGACAAACATACGCCGATGAGGATGTGCGGTTCTATAACAGCTCGATTTAGCAGTGGCAGCATTAGGGGACCTAGCCAGATGCGCAAGATCAGGACCTGGCCGACAATGAAATTAGGGGTGATGGGTATCGCAATCCTGGGGTTGAGTGGGTGTCCAGAGGCTCCGCCAGCGATATTATCGAATCAGGCTTCATCATCAACGATCCCAGTTTCTCAGACTGCGATCGCCCCCATGCCAGGTGCTGAAACCGAAACTCAGGTGGTTAGCTTCGACGTGTGTAGTGATCTGCCCGACTGGGAGCGACCCGATACCGATACCCAAAAAACGACGCTAACGAGTAACCCTCGCTATGGCAATGGACTACTAGATGAGGAACCGCTCCATAGCCTGTCTGAGAAATTTTGGAATGAATCCATCATTACGTTTACAACTTACGGTCTCAGCGCACGAACTGAGCCCATATACCTGAGCGGTATTTGGACTGCCGTCGAGGCATTAGATCCCTGCTATGAAGGCGATCGCCCAGAAGCCATTAATCAGGGGCAATTGGCTGAAGTTTGGCTGATCGGGCATCGTGTTGTCACGATTGAGTGGTCTGGGGATCAGTATCAAATCGTGGTCGAGCCTACCCAGCAGGGACTTCAGTCAATCCAGTTTCAACGGCTGGAGGCCAATGAAACACTCCCGATTGTGGTAATTGAAACGAACGGTGCAGAAGTTGCTTTTGCCTCGGGCGATTGGTAGCAAGCTACCCCCGACATAGCAAAAGCCAACGAAGCTGCTAGCGCTATCGAGGACCACTCTGTCTTATACTAAATCCGGTTTACCTACCCCCTAATTGAGAAATGCGACATGTCGCGTCTCTACAGGTACCACCTATTTCCCATAATGGGGGTTAGCCATTCAGATTCGGTATTACTTAACCGATAAGCCTAAGGAGTATCGGTTAAGGCGATCGCAAAAAAGCTACCAATGGGGACACGGGGTCTTGGACCTTACCCCTAGCCCATGGCAGCATTTTTTCGTGAGAAATCTCCTAAGTTGAGCCCCAATTTAAGACGCTAACCAGCCCGCACTTAAAACGACGGTAAGCCCCATGAAGAGTGCAGTCAGTGTCCAGGTTGCCCGATTCAATGTGGTTTCAGCACTCTTAGTGCTGGTAAACAACTGTGCTTGTCCACCCAATGCGCCTAAGCCATCGCCTTTGGGGCTATGCAACAGTACCAGGACCGTTAGGCCTATTGCCGAAACCGCCCAAATCACCTTTAGCACAGTAATTACAGTCATAAAATCAATCTCTTGTCTGGCTCTAATTTTCAGGGATCAACAACAACCAGTTAACCCCGCTAACAAAGGTCAGCTTCCTTCATATTTTTCAGCGAAGCAGACCATTCCAAAGTACCTGTGAGCCTAATTTTCACGCCTCAACAAGCAACTTATCGCAAGGTCAACCAAAGCTGCCTGCTTATCCTAGCGTGAATAAGGGACCTTTAACGACTACACAGATGGTTAAAGGGTTAAACGCACGGGTGTACGATTCGGCTGGACTTTGACTGTAGCCGGTTCGAACATCGAAGATCCGGTCATTTCCTGAGGCTTGGGGAGATTGAGAATGTCCAGGATAGTCGGCGCAATATCGGCTAGGCGACCATCGGAACGTAGGGTCACATCAGTACCATAGCCAGGAACTTTCAACCGTTCTCCTTCCACCAATATGAACGGTACTGGGTTGGTTGTATGAGCTGTCCATGGACGATGGTTTTCATCCCACATATATTCTGAATTACCGTGATCGGCTGTAATAATCGCGCTTCCCCCAGCCCGCCCAATACTGTCAATTAATCGGCCAACTTCACGATCCACGACCTCTAATGCCTGGACCGTGGCATCCATGTTACCGGTATGCCCCACCATATCTGGATTGGCATAATTAATCACAATCAGTGAATAAATTCCCTTCTGAATTGCCGCGATCGCTGTGTTCGTCACTTTCACCGCAGACATGCCCGGAGCTTGGTCGTAAGTTGCCACAGAAGGACTAGGGATCAATTCCCGATCCTCCCCTTCCAGGGCATCCTCTAGGCCACCGTTAAAGAAGTAAGTAACGTGGGCGTATTTTTCAGTTTCGGCTGTCCGCAACTGCTTGAGGCCTTGATTAGCAATGACTTCGCCCAGAATATTACTGAGATTTTGTGGGGTAAACGCAACTTGTACTGGCAGATTGGCATCGTACTGAGTCATCGTGACGAAATTGAGCGCTTCTAAATATGGGCGCTCAAACCCAGTAAAATCAGGATCAACAAATGCCTGGGTCAATTGCCGCGCTCGATCAGGGCGAAAATTGAAGAAGATCACCCCGTCCCCAGGCTCGACAGCACCTGGTGCAACACGAACTGGTTCCATGAATTCATCGGTCATTTCTGCCGTATAGGCTGCCTGGATGATTTCTACGGCTGAACGACCATCACCTTCACCATCATTAGCCATCACTCGGTAAGCTTTCTCAACACGATCCCAACGGTGATCGCGATCCATCGCAAAATAGCGACCGCTCAACGTCACAATGCGGCCAATGCCATAGCGCTCGGTATAGTCTTGGATGGCTTGAATTGAACGATACCCTTCTGTCGGTCGAGTATCACGACCATCCGTAATGGCATGAATACAGACATCTTCAATGTCTTGAGCCTTGGCCATATCAAGAAGACCAAACAGATGCTTGAGATGGGAATGGACTCCACCCTCAGAGCACAAACCAATTAAATGAAGCTTACCGTTGCGATAGCGAACAGCTTGGCAAACTTCCAACAAAACATCGTTCTCCTGAATACTGCCATCTTCGATAGCATCAGAAATCCTAACTAATTCTTGGGGAACAACTCGGCCAGCTCCAATGTTCAAGTGGCCGACTTCAGAGTTACCCATCTGGCCATCTGGCAAACCAACATCCTTGCCAGAAGTGTGAATTAGCGTATGCGGATAAGCTGTCCAGAGACTATCCATGACAGGCGTTTGGGAAACAGCTACTGCATTTCCATCAGTGTCAGCTCGATATCCCCAACCATCCAAAATAACGAGCACCATTGGTGGAACAGGCGCTTGATTCATCGGTTTCAAGAGTTCCCGCAAACTAGACAACTATCGAGGTAATCATATCATCACGATTTCAGGTGCAAATTGCCATTTCTTATTAAGAGTCTCGGAGCAAGCTCCAAAAATTGAATTTATAGGTTGATGATTTGAACTTTGAGATTAGTTTTTTAGAGCTTATCAGCAAGCCTGACGATCTGCACAGATCAAAATTTGAGGAAAAATAAAACCTCAAGGATTTTTCACAGAGGTCAAGTGAACTTTCATAAACTGATTTCTCAGATTTTAAGTTTCTCCAACAGAAAATTAGGCGATCCCCAGCCGAACTTCTCATATGTTGTTCAGAATGGCTCAAGTGCTGGTGATCTTTTTACTTGCAAAGTGGATGAGAGTGTCCTTTAAACGAGTCCACTCAGCACGCCAATCGTCTCGAATTTCTACCCAATTCACACGATAGTGTTGGCACTCTGACCGCAGGAAGCCACTAAAGTATTGCAATCCTTTCAGTATTCGCCTCAGCGATTCATCCTCATGCTGATGCAATTAACAAACAATGCTGGTCGGTCACAGCATTGGCTCACAAGTGTCCCCGTGAATAGCTGGACTGTGGAGAGCGTCAAATAGCGAGTCAACATGAATTCGACACTGATCCTGTCTTCGCTGATAGCCCGCCCGCGAGTCAACTGCGGGTTCAACAGGAAAACTCATTGCAATGAGTTATATCCTTTGCTAAGCCAGGAATATAGCGCTTCAGTCTACTTCTAGTAGACTTTGCCAATTAGTCCGCGATTCATCAGCGGGCAGGGGGAAACGCAACCAAAATGAGGCCGTCGAACTCACGTGAGGCAGCCAAAATTGACTTTCCCGTTCGCGGCGCACCACCAATCAGGATGTTAAGAGGCGGCTTCATCATTAGTTGCGACTATTCTGTAATGCGTCCTGTTAGAGGTGAGCTAGCGCTGGCAGAGGATTGAATCGGAATTCGTCCCGCGTGGTAAGCGAGTCGCCCAGCAACCGTAGCTAGCCCCATAGCACGGCCCATCGCAATTGGATTTTGAGCCTTTGCGATCGCGGTATTAATTAACAAGGCATCGGCCCCCATTTCCATCGCTTGGGCGGCTTCGCTGGGAGCCCCAATACCAGCATCTACCACCACCGGGATCTGAGCATTCTCAATAATGATCTGAATATTAGCCATGTTACGAATGCCCTGACCTGAACCAATAGGCGATCCCAGCGGCATCACCGTCGCACAGCCGACCTCTTCTAAGCGCTTGGCAAGTAGGGGATCAGCATTGATATAGGGCAGCACGGCAAATCCCTCTTGCACTAATTTTTCAGCCGCTTCGAGGGTCCCAATTGGATCAGGGAGCAAGTATTTGGCGTCGGGGATCACTTCTAACTTGACGAAGTTATTATCCTCTTGGCCTAGCAATTTTGCCATCTCGCGCCCCAAACGGGCTACTCGGACAGCTTCCTCTGCCGTTTTACAGCCAGCCGTGTTCGGTAGCATCCAGATACGCTCCCAATCCAAGGCTTCAGCAAGTCCCTCATGCCCCGGTGCATTAGTCTGGACTCGCCGCACAGCTACGGTTACAATTTCGCAGTCACTAGCAACAATGGCTTGGCGCATCGTGTCAAAATCGCTATATTTGCCCGTCCCCGTCATCAGCCGCGAATGAAATTTACGACCAGCAATCACCAACGGTGTATCTTGTTTGTGATTTTCAGTGTTTGAGGCAGGACGTTCCAGTATTTGCATGGGCTGAGTTGCAGAGAGTGCAGGGATAGTAGGGGTGACTTGCGCAAATCGCTCCCAAGAAAAAGCCTCTATCAAGGAGGGGGATTTGCCAAGTATGTAGTCTGATACCAAGGCAGCGGTAATTGGGGTCAGCAAAATCCCATTACGATGATGGCCAGTCGCCAAGGTGAGATTATCGCAAGAACTAGGCCCCAGGATAGGAGCTTCATCCGGTGTAGCAGGACGAAATCCCCACCAAGTCTCCTGAACAGGAAAATCTTTGATGACTGGAAATAAATTCACAGCCTTATGGAAAAGGTGAATCAAGCCAGTTGGAGTGATGCCAGGAGTAAAGCCTACGGATTCACTCGTAGCCCCCAAGATAATTCGACCGTCACGCCGAGGGACCAAATAAATTCCTTCTGATCCAAACAAAACTCGTTGGAGAGGCTGCGGATACGGATAGCCAAGCGGCACCTGGACAGCAGCCATTTGTCCTTTGAGAGGAAGCACCGGAATCGGCAATAACGAATTTGACCACGCACCTGTGGCTAGAACATACTGCCCAGCCTGAAAATCCCCAGCAGTAGTCTGCACCTGCTGAACATGGCGATTTTGCTGCACAAAGCCCTGAACCTCAATCCCCTCTCGAATCTCCACCCCAGCATCTTGAGCCGCCATGCGGAGTGCCTGGGCCAGGGCTCGGTTATCCACTTGCCCATCTTCGGGATACCACCAAGCCCCAGCAATCGTGTCCGTGAGTCCTGGCTGATAACCAATCGCACTGGCAGTATCGAGCCAATATCCGCCTCCGACTGAGCGATCGCGCATATCCGCAGGTGGCGTTAGCTGCGGGGATAAAATGCCACTAGGCCAATAGCCAATGTCCTGTCCCGTCAGCGTTTCCAGCTTTCTTACCCAGTCGGGGTAGATTTGCAGGCTCTGACGACAGAGTTCTCGAAGCGGGCTAGAGGGAATCCCTTCGGCTCCAGGTGCCAACATCCCGGCCGCAACATGGCTAGCTGCTTCAGAAAAATCACGACTGAGCACCGTCACTGCCAGAGCACTCTGCCGTAACTTGAGGGCGATCGCTAAACCGATTACACCACCACCCACAACTAGGACATCTGGAGTCCCTGCCATACCGTTTGCCTACCCCTCTATTGCCAAAACAGTGCTCTCATACAGTGTGAAAACAGGAAGGAGATTGTTCCAGTGCCTTTTCAGCGTAGCTTAATCGTCTTTATCAGAACCTTAAGCGATCGCTGAAAAGCCTTACCACCCACACAGAGATATTCACTTCGAGCAATCACCTTACCAAAGTGCTGGGATGGCCCTTTGATTATTTTGGCGACGGGGTTCAGGCTCCGATTCTACGACTTGAGGCTGAGTCGGAGGCGCTGGTTCAGGTTCAGGTTCAGGCTGAGTAGTATCACGCTGAGCTGTAATCTGATCAAGTGCTTCATCAGATGTTTGCCTAATGACATACTGCCCAGCGCCTTCTAGATCAGATAAGGCTACGTTTTCGGTCGATTCGACTGATGTGGGGGCCGATCGAATGGAATTGGTATCCTCTCTAGAGGCTGTTGTACCTCGGTTAATACGTAGCAATGCCCCCGTACTATAAAGCGTCAATAGGGCAATTAACCCCAACAGGGCACCAAGTAAATAACGACTCATGGGAAGCTTCCTTCAGCGATGCGCTTATCCCTCCTAAAGGAGGTGCTTTCATGATAGTTCTGATAGGCCAAATCAGCGCTAGTCTTCTGGTTGCCAAACCGATTTTGTTCCTTGGCCCCAAAATCCGTCGTATTTGGTGACACGAATATCGCCCAATACATACGTTTGACAAGCCAGTCGCAAATCGCGATCAGGATCATGCGGCGGCAACGTGCGGCGGCTGCGATCGCGCCAGTTAGCCTCGGAAACCGGCCCTTCAATTTTTACGGCACAGGTCCCGCAGGTACCGATGCCACGGCAATTGATGATGTTGGCCCGTTGATTATAGAGAGCGACGCCCTGTTGTAAAAGCACGCGGCGCAAATTGGCCCCGGTTTCACACTCAAATGTTTTCCCTTGGGCAGTTACTTTCGGCATGGCATTCCTACCTAAACTCCGTCAAAACCAAGATCGTGGCAACGCCCCTCAAATTATCATTAAGGGCAGATTTTGATGCAACACTACTCAAGCAGATTACCGGTCCAGACAAGCATTGGAAGATCAGTCGAGGGTAATGGGGATTTGGAGCGATGGGGAGGCTTAAAAGAGTTGATCCGCGCTATGAGGATAAGCCTGCAGGAAGCCGCTTGGTATACCACCAGTTTTGCTCTTCGGGCGGCAATTGTGCCGTGTAGAGCGTTGTGACAAAAGGTTCACCACGATACCCCTGGCCAACAATTTCGACACTGTAAGAGGGAAATCGACGGGTTGCCATGTCAGGGACTAGTTGACGGCCAATGCGCCGCCAACTGGGCTCCTTGCTACGCCACTGCAGACGACAGCAAGGCCAGGGCAGTTGCTCACGGTCATACAGGCGACAGCAAGGCCCAATCACCCGATAAGTAAAATACGCTCCTGGGCTCTGAAATACATGTCCAGAGGGCCAGGGATGCACAGTGTTTGTGGGCAAAGGCGATATCATCGAGAGAGAAATTGTGTCCATCTGTAAACGTCTTTTACGAGATTTACCATGTCAGAGTCAATTACTACTGCCGTAAGTGATCGCATCTGTAAGCATATGAATGATGACCATGCCGATGCCGTGTTGACCTACGTCCAAGTTTTTGGCGACACTCAAACCGCAACAGCTGCCACGATGGACTCAATTGACCTTGAGGGCATGAACTTAACCGCAGAAGTGGAGGGCGCATCGGTCCCTGTACGAGTTATGTTCGATCATCCTCTTGAGAATGCCAAGGAAGCCCATCATGTACTAGTTGATATGTTGAAGCAAGCTCGCGGTCAAGATAACTAACGCAGGAGGATGCCAACGGCATGACGGTTACAGTTCGGTTTATTCCTGATGATGTTACGGTTTCTGCTAGCGTGGGTGAACCTTTGCTGCAGGTAGCCGCAAGGGCAGGCATAACGATTCCAACGGGGTGTCTGATGGGGTCATGCCACGCCTGTGAGGTCGAAATTGAAGGCAAAGAAGACCCTATTTGTGCCTGTATAAGTTCTGTTCCACCCGGAAATTCGGAACTGACGATCAACCTCTACGTAGATCCCACTTGGTAAGTAGCTTTTGTCACATGGCAAGCAAGACTGCTTCTGCTCGTGTTCAGGATGTTGGGTCGGTGGGAAACTTAACGCTAGAAAGCCATGTTTCGCTGACATTGGGGCGTTAACTGTAATAAATTGAGTTCGGTTCTACCTACCCAAAGGAACTGACTTCCCTTGTTAAAGTAGGAGCAATTGTTACGGATAGCTCAGTTGCGCTCTTCGCATTTGGACGCTGTTAATCTATTGCTAGCCGAGTGAGGTCATGAACGTGAACAATCCATCAGACAACACTCCAGACTTTTTTGAGGGGAAGTCAGACCAGGGCAATGCATTGCTTCAGTATGTGCAATCCATGAGCCCAGAAACCATTGCTCAGTTATCGCGACCGGTTTCTTCAGAAGTCATGCAGGTCATGGAACACAATATTGTGGGTCTTCTGGGAGGGCTTCCCGCTCAGCATTTTGACATCACGGTAACCACTAGCCGTGAAAATCTAGGACGCCTGCTGGCTTCAGCCATGATGAGTGGTTACTTCCTGAAAGGAGCCGAGCAGCGCCTTGCCTTTGAAGATTCGCTGACGGCCGCTGACTCCGTAACCGAATCGGAGTAGGCTAGTAGCTGTGTTTTGCATGTTTACATAAGTCTGAGTGGCCCCAAGAAAGAATTTGCACCGCGATCGCTCGGCAAAGATTGAGAACCTTCTGCCGAGTTTCGTCGTTTCAGAATTGCAGCAGTCGCTTTTAACTTGGTACCAGCAACAAGGTCGCGATTTACCCTGGCGAAAGACTCACGACCCTTACGCCATATGGGTTTCGGAAATCATGCTGCAGCAAACTCAGGTCAAAACAGTCATTCCCTACTACCAGCGTTGGTTAGAACAATTTCCTTCGGTGACTGAGCTAGCGATCGCCCATCAGCAAACAGTCTTAAAAGCATGGGAGGGATTGGGCTACTATGCGCGTGCTCGCAACCTCCATCAAGCAGCACAGATAATTGCCGAAAAATATGAAGGTGTATTTCCTCAAACCTTTGAAGCAGTTGTCGCGTTACCAGGCATCGGTCGGACAACGGCAGGCGGTATCTTAAGTGCAGCCTTTAATCAGCCCACAGCGATCTTAGATGGCAACGTGAAACGTATCCTGGCTCGCATTCTGGCTTTAAGGCAACCTCCCAGTAAAGCTTTGAACCATCTTTGGCAACTCTCAGAAACCCTCCTGTCCCAAGACAATCCGCGTGACTTTAACCAAGCTCTCATGGACTTGGGCGCAACCCTTTGTACAAAACATCGACCTGCCTGCCTGCTTTGCCCTTGGCAAAGTGCTTGTGAAGCTTACAATCAGAATATGCAAATGGAGATTCCTATGACCGAACCCCGTGCGTCGCTTCCTCACAAGCAAATTGGCGTCGGTGTTGTATGGAATAAACAAGGTCAAATCTTAATTGACCGCCGCCCACCAAAAGGGTTGTTAGGAGGGCTCTGGGAATTTCCGGGGGGCAAAATTGAGCCTGGTGAAACGGTTGAAGATTGCATTCGTCGTGAACTTCAAGAGGAACTAGCAATAGAAGTTGAAGTACGCGATCACCTGATTACGATTGCTCATACTTATACCCATTTCAAAGTCACCCTCAATGTATTCCACTGTTTTCACCTGAAGGGGGAGCCTCAAACCATTGAGTGCGATGAAGTGCGTTGGGTCGAGGTCTCAGAACTTGAGCAGTTCCCGTTCCCCAAAGCCAACACCCAAATCATTGACGCTTTAAAAGCAGCAAAATAAGTTTTTCGAAAAATGTATATACTTTCTTTGGCCGTATCCAGTTTATTGGTTTTTGCCTAGGGAAAAACTTCCGTTTTCAAATCGGATGTGGTTTATTGATCAACTTGCCACTTAACTAACAAGCTGCGGTTTGGCAGCGTTAATCGGGATTACCCTGATTTCTTGCGGCTAATCTAGTAGGGATAGAACAGCTAAACGTAAGGTTTGGCAAGGGGTGCCTGTATGAAATGCCAATTACCAAGATTCCGTGTGTCTAGGCTTCGAGGCAATCCGAGAAGTAACTAGATGTGGTTAGATGTAGTAGGAATCCTGGGATAGTCAGCCAGGGATAAACAAATGGGGAAAACCTACAATCGAGTACTCCTAAAACTTAGTGGTGAAGCCCTAATGGGCGACCTCTCTTATGGTATTGATCCTGCTGTTGTGCAGGAGATTGCAGAGGAAGTTTCGGAGAGTGTAAAACAAGGAGTTGAAATTGCCATCGTCGTCGGCGGTGGCAATATTTTTAGGGGTATAAAAGGGGCTGCAGCTGGTATGGATAGGGCCACTGCAGACTATATTGGGATGCTAGCAACGGTGATGAATGCAATGACGTTGCAAGATGCGATCGAGCGGACAGGCACACCTACCCGAGTACAGACTGCAATCACCATGCAAGAAGTCGCAGAACCTTACATTCGGCGGCGAGCTATTCGCCACCTGGAAAAATCACGTGTGGTAATCTTCGGAGCTGGTTCAGGCAATCCGTTTTTCACGACCGATACCACAGCAGCTTTACGAGCCGCTGAAATTGGCGCTGATGTTGTCTTCAAGGGCACAAAAGTAGACGGGATTTATGACTCTGATCCGAAGGTAAACCCACAGGCAAAGCGGTTTCAAAGCCTTACCTATAGCCATGTCTTAGCGCATGATCTCAAAGTCATGGATGGCACAGCGATCGCTCTGTGCAAAGATAACAACATCCCTATCATGGTATTTGACCTGTCAGTGCCTGGAAATATTCACCGGGCCGTGATGGGTGAGTCGATTGGCACAATAGTGGGAGATTCCTGTGAAGTTAGCTGACCTAGGTGACATCGAAATAGCAATGATGAACGCAGTGGAAGCGACCCGGCGAGCGTTCAATACCATCCGTACAGGACGGGCCAACTCATCTTTGCTGGACAAAATTATGGTGGAGTATTACGGTAGTCCCACCCCCCTCAAGTCACTGGCAAACATCAGTACACCAGACGCCAGTACATTAATGATTCAGGCTTTTGATCCGAGCTCTTTGGGATTGATTGAGAAAGCCATCTCAATGTCGGATGTTGGGTTAGTTCCCAATAACGACGGCAAGTTGATCCGCCTAAATATTCCTCCCCTTACCAGTGAACGCCGGAAAGAGTTTGTGAAAATAGCTGGCAAGTATGCCGAAGAGGGACGAGTATCCATCCGTAACGTCCGTCGCGATGGCGTCGATCTATTTCGCAAGCAAGAGAAAGATAGCGAAATTTCTGAAGATGAATCACGCGATCTGCAAGATAAAGTTCAAAAGCTCACCGACAAATACATCGCTCAAGTTGATGAAGCTTTAAAAGAGAAAGAAAAAGACATTATGACAGTCTAACGAGCCGTGACGCGGTAAGCTCTGCTCCGATTGTGTTCCGATAAGCCGCGCCACGTCTCTAGCGACGCACCTGCCAAAGTCCATTACGCCACTTGCGACGAGCATCGCTCGTTAAGAGTCGGGCATAGCCAAGCACTGAGCGCCCCTGATCAAGCAGGGTGGTACTTTGGCCAGCTCGGTTACTCATTCGGCAAGGTCGAAAACTTGGGAGGTTTCGACTACTGGCAACGTGTTTCATGGTACGAACCGTAATCATACAGGGATTCTCTTCCTTAGATGCTCCTCAATGGGCTGCCCTCTCAAAGAACATTTGAGAGGTTCGGCGCAAAAAATCGAGTAGAACAGGCACGATTTCGGTCCCTGTGACTACTGAGTCAGTTCCATGCTGGCCCAAGATAGAGCATTTCACAAAACCCTGTAGCTGCAGTGAGAAACGAGCAAAAATGAAAACAACCTTAACTTTAAGATAGATTGCTTTGGCTATAGAATACGTTCCCGAGTATTTGACTCTCTATCGCCATCCGAATCCTGATACTGTTGTCAGATGGGCAACAATCTTATTGCCCTTATCTCTGCCGAGGCAGCTAGGCAACCGGAACTCCGTTCATAGCTGTTCGCAGGTAAGCTGCGTCGTTGTCCAGACTAGCTGCAAAAACTGGATCCTAGACTTCACTTTGGCATAATAAGGTATCTCACTAAATGCTCACAGGGTAAGCCCGTTTCACTTTGTAGCTGTTATAGATGTTGAGGCTGAAACACTTTGCGATGGAGACAGGCTCAATCGTAAGCTCTTCTGGGGCTACCAAACCAACGCCTGAACTCACGACGAAGTCTCAAACCACACATCAGCATACGTGTATTGGCTGTAAAACCTATGAAGAAAAGGAGACGAGTGCTCATCTTAGCTGCAGCCATTGTTGTTGGCCTGCTGAGTATACTCCTCATGCCCCCTCAGGGGCTTTTTACTAAGGCTCTTGCACCGGTCATTTGCCCTGGCGCTGTTTACGCCGTCGATACGCCCCAAAAAATGGTCGCGTTGACCCTTGATGACGGCCCTGACCTAAGGTTGGGCGAGGCTAGTTCAACCCGTAAGATGCTTGAAGTTCTACGGCTGCACAATCAAAAAGAACCTGATTTTACAGCTCACGCAACGTTTTTTCTCTTAAGCAATCAGATCAGCGATCGCGAACGATTGCTGGGCGATCGCCTAGATGACACCGTGGTCCGTATCGTTGCCGAGGGGCACGAAATTGGCAATCATATGGCAGAGGATGGCCCTTCTATTCTGTTGGGCGATCGCTTTTCTCAGGCATTTGAGACAACGCACCAGCAACTCACAGCATACGCGCAATTGCCAGACAGTCAGTATCCTCAGGTCCGCTGGTTTCGCCCAGGGGTGGGGTGGTGCGATCGTGCTATGGCCGATACGGTCAGGCAGCAAGCGGAATACCGTTCTCGTGACGGATTCCCTAATATTGCTTTGGGTTCAGTCTGGCCCTACGATACCTTGCTAGCTTGGCCAACTTTCTCGCACTGGTTTATTCGTCACAATATTCGGCCAGGCTCCATCATCATTCTTCATGACGGTGGCAGTCGAGGCGATCGTACTGCCCAAATTCTTGAAGGACTGCTCCCAGAATTGGCCAAGATGGAATATAAAGTGGTTCCCCTGGCCGAACTCTTGAGGAATGGGAATGTGGTTGCCCGGTCTCAAGCCTTCCCCAAACCAGTCGAAGCTATTCGCACGTCGATCGTAGTTGGGCTAGAAAAACTTCGCCTGCGATTTTCGGATAAAGAGGGATAATAAATTGCCTGTACGAGACAGTGCAAGACTAAGATGCCTCGTTGCAAATAAAGTTTTCCACCATTAGCGGCGGCGGCTTTATCCTCTCAACCCCCCTTGCAAAGTGGGGAAATACATTGCCGAGGTTTACATAGCCCCTTTTTCAAGGGGGCGGCGACAGCGGGGAATCAAGTTGCTACTGCTAAGATACGGAAATAAATTTGGTTTACAGATTAGTAGATAACCGCTAACAATTGCTTGCCAGGTATTGGGCTCACTCTGCCTCTAGGTCAGATTAGTTCGATGGCTATTAACTTAAGGCGAGAAATTCCACTGACGCAAGAATTGCGAAGTCAGGAGCCAACGTTTCCCACCATAAACGGTACACCGTTCGATTAATTAGGCTAAGAGAATTACCAGTAGCAGAAATCCAAACACAGACGCACCAGATTGACAGAAGATTTGAAATGTGGGTTCCTTAGTCATTGTTTGCTCCTTGGGTAGTGCTTTTGAAGGGATATCTTGAGCATCGAACAAGATACAGCTATAGAAACGAGGCAATGGTTAACTATCTGCCCTGTCATACAGGATGCCTCTGATGTGGATAAGCGAGACAGCTAAACAGCCCTGACTCACAGTCTCTTTATGAGAGTTGTTGCGCCGATTATCCTAACTTGATATCGGTTTTTGGGAACATCAATAGCTCATCCTGAGAAATCCGGTCACATAACCCAATACTCAAGGTGTGCTTGTGAGGCTGAGTTTTTATCGTGGTCTTATTGTCTTGCACCCGCCACCTCTAAATACGGCGTAAGGGTCTACAATTCCTGATAAAAAATAAGAAGCCTACGGTCACTCATCACCCCAAATCACTTCTCAAAGGTGGATAAAGCGGAACATGCGCCACATTTGGCACACCCAGCATTAATATCGGCTGAAGACATGCCTGCAGCTTTCAGCAAGGCCCCGACCTTCTGATAAAGGGTGAACATGAAATCAGTACTAGGAGCAGGGTGTTTGGCTAGGGGCGTGCCTGTAATGGGGACAAAGGGCACAACAAAGGGATAGACGCCCAGCTGAATCAAGCGATCGCAGACCTCTAGCAATGTCGTCAAACTATCCCCTAACCCTGCCAGCAAATAAGTACTCACTTGCCCCCAGCCAAAAACTTTGACCGCAGCTTCAAAAGCATTGAAGTAATCAGTTAAGGGGACTTCCGCTTTCCCTGGCATGATACGGGCCCGCACGGCGGGATCAACCGCTTCGAGGTGCATGCCTAAGCTGTCAATACCGGCAGCTTTCATCCGCTCGAACCAAACGAAATCATCGGGAGGTTCACATTGGGCTTGAATGGGTAAATTGACCCGCGCTTTGATAGCTTTAGCGCATTCAGTCAAATAAGCTGCACCGCGATCGCTGCGATTTGGCGTCCCTGTAGTCATCACCAGATGCTTGATGCCATCCAGATGCACTGCTGCTGCGGCAACTTCGGCCAATTGTTCAGGCGTTTTGCGCGCAATCGTGCGATCCGCTTCAAGGGATTGTTCGATGGCACAAAACTGGCAAGCAGTGCTGGTATCGCGATAGCGCATACAGGTTTGCTGCACGGTGGTAGCCAATACATCACGGCTGTGAAGCAACGCAATTTTCCAGTAGGGAATGCCATCAGCCGTAGTGAGACTGTAGAATTTGGGCTGCTGTGGAAAGTCGATAGGGCCGAGATCATGACTATCGTGAAGCAGCATGCCCTGATTAGGGCCGGCAGTCTGCACAGAGTAGGGGGACTGGCTAGCAGTGCCCGTATAGATAGGCACCATTACGGTGGTATCACCGACGGTAACAGCTTTGTGGTCCGAGGGACCCGCTCCTCCTTGGCGGCCAGCTGCCCCAACAGTAGGGTCAACGAGCTTAAGTCCGTGAGTCTGTAGGTCGGTGATTAGGCGTTGTTTGTTCATTACGGTCAGACAGAGAATGAGCAGTCGTGGAGTCCAAAACCCTCTCTTGTTGGGGCCAAGCAGTTGGATGATCCGGCGTGCGAGGATCGGGCCAAGCAGGTGTTTCCAACAAACCTTCCTCTGATGCTGAAGAGGGCAGTGCGGCTGGTTGGGGTAATGTTGAAGATGGCATGGCAGCGGGTGTTTCTGCGCCCCCAGAGGAAGCAGCAACGGAGCTGGATAGGCGTGGTTGCATAACGGACCAGGCGGCACGATTAACCTGAAGCTGTAGCAAATCAGGGCGCGAGTAGTGACCGACAGAATCCATCATGCGCTTGCGTTTAGTGATGAGCGTAAAGTCGAGATCGGCGATCGCCATTCCCTCGCCTTCTGTAATGGGTGCGCTCAGCGGTACTCCCTCAGGGCTAATGATGGCGGTGTAGCAGCCACCACTCAACACTTTCTGCAGCTTTTCATCAGGCGTGATCTGAGCTTTCTGAGCCGCTGTGAGCCAGCCCGTTGCATTCACGACAAAACAGCCCGATTCCAATGCATGGTGCCGCATGGTGACTTCGATTTGGTCACCAAAGATCTGCCCCACCATTGACCCCGGAAATTGCCCACAGTGAATCTGCTCATGCTGGGCCATTAGCGCAAACCGAGCGAGGGGATTGTAGTGCTCCCAGCAAGCTAGAGAACCCAGTCGCCCCACAGCGGTATCCAGTGTGGTGAGTCCCGCACCATCCCCTTGTCCCCACACCATGCGCTCGTGGTAAGTCGGTGTAATTTTGCGCCGCTTCAGCAGCAACTTGCCGTCAGCCTCAAAGATGAGCTGAGTGTTGTATAAAGAACCCCCATCTCTTTCATTAACGCCGAGAACAACAACCATTTCATAGGAACGTGCGGCACGACTTACCGCATCTACCACTGGCCCCGGCACTGTAACGGCTTCCTCATACAGATTCATGTGAGCTTTCCCCATCAGCACGGGGGGCTGCACAAAGGAAAAGTAGGGATAGTAAGGAATGAAGGTTTCTGGAAAAACAATAAGCTGCACACCTTCTTTGGCTGCAGCGGCGATCGCCTCCAACACTTTTGCCGTTGTACCGTCACGGCTGAAAAGCACTGGGCTCAGCTGAACTGCAGCCGCACGAACCGTTTTGGAATAGTCCATGATTCTAGGAAAGCGATATCAGTACTGTGTTGCTGGTGATGCGTTGATGGTAATGCGTTGATGGTGATTGGTTAATCGTTGGATGGATAGCCAATGACTCATCACGCAAAAGCAAGAAAGAGCCAGGATCTAGCTAGGAGAGGTTTGAGAACACATCGGCGATCGCTGGCTCGGAGAGGTGAAACCTACATCGTCCAAGTATCGAGAATGAAGGCCCCTTCTTTGCGGTGTACCAAAATGATATCCAGTACATCGAGCGGATTAATGGGGGTTATACCAGGAATTAAAGAAGGCTCTCCATGACCGTAAAGGGCTTGTAAGGCAAAGCGGCAAGCATAGACCTTCCCTCCTTCTTCCATAACCTTTACTAGCTGGTTATTCATTGCTAAGTGCCCAGGGAAAGCCTCGTCACCAAGTTTTGGGAAACCTCGCTGAACCCCTAATGTCACCCCAGGACCGTAAAGCAAGACAGAGGTTTCAAAACCTTTACGGATTAAACGTGTAGCCTGCAGCAAGTTCACGAGGCCAATAGATCCTTCGAAGGCAACTGTATGGAAAGCAACAAGTGCTTTCTCACCAGGTTCTGCCTGGACATCAGGAAATACTTTTTCTTCGTAGTCAACGAAAAAGTCACCAGTTTGGTGAGCAGGAGTCGTAACTTGAGGCATTTGAGTCACTCCCAATATGAATTTGTCAGCAGCTTAGAAGGTCTCAGAATCTGTTCTAGTATCTGTTGTTACAAATTAAGCAAGCCTGACAAATGAGACAGTCAAACGAATTTTAAATTTGTGAGAGATATTTTGAAGAGACAGCTGCCTGTCAAAAAGTGCAGGTTTAAAGGACGCATATGGAATTTCCTGTCACT
>JBCBTQ010000052.1:0-30066 GCA_039818605.1 Cyanobacteria bacterium J06639_14
GGAATGCCCCCTTTGCGCAAGGGGGGTTGGGGGGATCAAGCCTCCATCGCTAAAGATGGGAAACTTAATTTACGCTGCATTAAGTGCCAAATACAAATTTCACAAAAACTTATTGACGAGTTGAGGAAGTGATTTTACAAACTCGAACCAAAAGAAAAACAGAATCTTGCATATTGTAGGAATCGCATAGACTAGGATCAAGTTCTAATTCGGCGTACGGTTTAAGCCGGAAAGCACCGGCTGAGTAGGAAGTCAGGAGTCAGAATCCAGTGCCCTCCTGACTTCTGACTTCTCTCGTTACCGGAATTTCTCGCCTTAAGTTGATAGCCTCTAATTCCATAGATCAGCTGACGAAGTTTATAATTTTCAATAGGTATTCCTCGGAACTAAAAACCTGGTAGACCCTAGATTGTCGGAGCTGGTTAGTTTTTAGAGCTGGATAATTTTCGGATGGTTAAGCCCATATATCTATCAACACCTGGATGCCATGAATAACGACAAACTAATCGTTTATGTTGCAGGTCCTATAGATGCAGACCATGTTTATGAGTGCTGGCAAAATGGGCAGGAAGATCAGTCATATTTTGGTGCTCGATATTTATTAGAGTTTTACGGTGCCTGTCAAGATTTATCACTAAAACCTCACGTTATTGCACCCAAAAGAAAGGCCGGATATCCAGAACACAGCAAGTATTCACATATTGAGTATTGGGAAACTAATAATACTAACTATAGTGGAGCGATGTATCACATCAATGGATGCATCATGATGCTTAGGATTATAGCTAGGGCGGTCAAGCTAGGGGCATCTGCTATTGTCATAACCCGAGGAAGACCTTACTGGTTCTTGATGAATTTGGCCAATATATTGGGGATACAGGTCATACCCTCTGTTCATTGTGTTCTATGGCCCAAATTTAAGTCTCCTAGTATGGTGTACCAAATACTATTTGGTATGACAGCTAGTTTCTTCAAGTTTGGTTGCTCTGCCATAATGGTTGTATCAGACGATATAGCAGTTCAGATTAAGGAAGTAACTCAAAATAAATGTAGACCTACCATTAAGTTTTTTCCCATATACTCTCAACACTTATTTGAGGGAGTTGACGAGCAGCAGGACTCTAATTTTAAAGTTCTATTTGTAGGAAGAGTAGAAGTAAATAAAGGTGTCTTTATTCTACTTGAAATTGCAAGGCAAATATTGCACGAAGATAATAATACGGATATTGTTTTCGATATTTGTGGTATAGGTTCTGCTCTAGAAGAACTGAAGCATAAAGTTCAAGAACTTGGATTGGAGGAAAACTTCAGATGTCATGGATTTTGTGAGAAACCGAAACTCAAAGAGTACTACGTTAACGCTACGGTTGTAATTGTTCCAACGACAACAGATTTTATCGAAGGATTCAATAAGGTCTGCGCTGAAGCCATCCTAGCTGCTAAGCCTGTTATTACATCGAATGTTTGTCCGGCCGTTGCTGAAATCAGCTCAGCTGCTGTAGTCGTTCCTCAAAACGATACAGCAGCCTATAAGGCTGCTATTTTAGAGTTGTACAGTAATCAATCTCTATATGCAGAAAAGAAGGCTTCAACATACAAAGTAAAGGAGAAATTTCTTGAATCTCAAAATGGTTGGGGAGAGAAGTTCAAGACAGTTATCTTAAACTATACCAATCTTGTAACTGACCAGGTTTAGTGGATATGTTTGCAACCTTGATTTCACCATCTCACGGCCAACCCTTCTTGCTTACCCTGCCACAAATCGCTCCGGCGACAACGCTGCCATCACTGCAGCATCTTGCCCTATTGCCCACCGAGCGAACTGTACGGCAGCTCCTGGAACTAACGCAAAAGGACTAGTGAAACCGGAAAAGACAGCAGCCCCTTCCAAACCTGGAACCGGACCCGCAACGGGAAGGCCATCACGACTGAAGGCCACTTGACAGGCTCGCCATTGTCCAGGAACGTCAGCCAGAGCAGGGACCAGAGGCTTAATACCTTGCCGCAGCCTTTGCTCACTCACCGGAGCATCGATCTGGAGATTATGGGCCGTATGGATGCGGCTGATTTGGCCAATCCGCACGGTACGATCGCAGAATTGAATAAAACCAGCATCGAGAATCGGCGGCATCATTTCATGTTCCGCTTGATCCCAGAGGGCATCAGTTTCTGGCTGGCTAGCCTTTGATTCGAGGCCCGATCGGCTGAGCTTAGCAGGCATAACAATGGATCGAAAATCAGTCTCTAGCGGAGGCGTTTCAAGAATTTCGGCATGCGTGAAGTAAACCGGCACCTTAATATCAACAGTGGCTAACAGATCACGAGTCTGGCTACCGGCCGCGATCGCCACATTCCCTGCCGCATAAGCCTGGGTAGGCGTGAGGACGCCCGTCACCCGATCGCCGATGCGCACCAACTGAGTTACCGGAGCAATCACCACATGACCGCCAGCATCTAGCAAACCGTGGTTGTAAGCCTTCACCACAGCCATCGGATTCACATGACCATGCCGCACCGTCAGAGCCCCCGCGATCGCCGCAATATTCAACTGAGGCTCGCGCTCAACGGCTTCCTGAGCCGTAATCGGTAGCGGCGGAATTTCCGCACCCGCATACTGTTTTGCCAGCACGTGTGGGTCCTGATCTGGGGCAACCGTCAGCAACAGATCCAGTTCTCGCAACTCAGTGGACACCCCAGTTTCTTGGGGCAGCGATCGATGGCGCGCCATCCCCTCCCGACAGAGTTGCCTTAGCCGATCGGTAGTGCCCGACCAATAGGGAATGCCTCCATAGCTGTAGCGAGTTGCGCTGGCAGGGGTCGGAGCCTTTTCCAGTAAGAGAACAGCACAACCCTGGCGGGCTAACTCATAGCTCAGCGCCGCCCCGGTAAGACCGTTGCCCACAACAATCCAATCAAAGGTTCGCATAGGCTAGGGATGAATTTGAGAAAGAATGACACGCAGGCGATCGTAGTCGTCTTTGAGCAGCACATTAAGCTGACGCCCTGCTTGTAACAACCAATCGCGATCTAACTTTCGGAGCTGGTACACAGTACGAATCACAGCAGCAATCAAGCCATCAACAGGCGCACTGCTCATATCCATGAGGGTCCTCAAAAAATCAAGCTGTTCCGTAAAGGCGAGGATTTCCTCCGACTCGCACTGAAACACCGCCTGGTGGACCTGGGGCGGGCGCGGTGGCAGGTGTTGATAAACGATAGCTTTATCCGCCGGTTGAAACCCCACGATCGCGACTCTAAACTCCGTTTTCAGCATGGTGAAAATCTGCGGCTGCTGTTCCCGGAGTTCTGCCAGCGACAATCCTAAAGCCGTGGCACGATGAACAGAATCTAATGGACTCGTGGTGGCGTGATAAACCACCCCATAAATGCCATTACCAGAATCTTCATCCGTTGCCTTCACCCAACTGCCGAAGGGAGGCATCTGGGCAAAACTTAGAGAATCGGGTTCCAAGCACTGAGCTAAAAATCCAGTCGTCGAGGTTTCAACAACTTCAGCAATGTGATGAGGCTGACGGGCATTGGGCGCAAACTGAGGTAGCGGCAGTCGCATAAGGCTTATTATTTCCGACACTATCAGGCATTTACTTCTTGCCGCGCCGCGTGACTACGGGCTCTAACTCAGAGGCATTGAAGGTGACGAGCTTATCCCAGTTGCCCCCCTCAAACAGCACAGCGACTTTGCCATCAGAAATCCGCTGCACCTGCCCTTGAAATCCGTAGTAAGTATCATCGACATTTACGACACAAACAGCCGCACCAGGAAAAAGCATAGTTAGCGGGTTCCTACTAGAATTAAGTACCCCATTCTTCTAACACAAAAGGTGACTCATGGTTCAATCACCGCTCAAATCAACTGCTGCAAAAAGATAAGAAAAAGCACTCGAGAGACAGTGATAACCCAGGTCGCTCTCAAGTGCTTTGCATAGATAACGCTGTACTGCAAAAGAAACGTGAAAGATGCTTTCGTCGCCCTTAACTGAAGCTAGAGGAACTGAGTACAGAAGAAACTCAGAACCCAGAACTTAAATAAAGAACTGGATTCTGGGCTATGGCTTCTGAACGTCTACTGATCAGCGATGAAAACGAATCCGGCGGTTGAGTGAACGCTTCCGCTTCGAAACACCCACCATACCGACGACACCCAGCAGCGCCGCAGGCATTTTCTGTGACGGCTTGGCCACTTGCGAAACCTCGCTGGAACGCGATGCTTGATGTACTGTCTTGCGCTCCGTGAAACCCTCGTAGAGCGAGGCCATGGCCGAAGCAGCTCCCGCCACTAACAACATGCCTAGTACGGGTGGCGTCTTCGCACTGGAATGACCACTGCTGATATGGAACGAAGCATAGATAAAGTACAGAAAGATCAGGGCTGCAACGAAAACCATAATGCCAATCAAAGCCGGGCGATCGGCAAAGGTATAGATAGCCCCACCAGTAGGACCGTCAATGGCCCCTTCAAACTCTTCCCAGGTCTTGAACGGACTAGCCGCCCCCAATAACCAGGTAAACATTGTGCATTTCTCCTCAAATACTTTCCCAAGTGCTAACTAACCGGGGTATGCATATACGACTCTGTTTCTTCAGGTGTCAAAGAGTACTCAGGGTATCCCTTAAGCCCAAAATCACCCAGATCAAGCCCTTCGATTTCTTCCTCGGGTGGCACCCGCAGGAGATTTAGCTTTTTCAAGACCCAGCTACAGCCATAGCCTGGAATCAAACCCAAGACAATTGTGCAGAGGAAAGTCCCAATCAACTGGGCCATAAAGTTCGTCGGCGGGAAAGTACCAATGCTATACCCTGTACCCATTACCCCAACTGCCATGGCTCCCAAAACACCACAGTAACCATGAACCGCAAAGGCACCGACTGCATCATCGATCCCCATTTTCTCAACGAACTTGCCGACAAACGGCATCGTAAAGGCCCCGATGAAAGCAATGAGGAGCACAAGCGGCGGAGCATAGAGGTCAAGTCCAGCACCCACAGAAATAATCCCAGCCAGTCCACCTGAAATGGTGAAGAACGGATCACCCTTGGAACCCAAGTAAGCTCCAATAATGCCAACGCAAAGGGCCAGCGTCGTGTTCACCCCAATCGAAGCTAGCGTCATGGGAGAACCATAAATGGTCACCTCAGCAGTAGCTCCCGGTCCAAAAATGACGCAAGCAGCAAGGAATGCATAGAAGCCAACAAAAATCAGCATCAGACCGACCATCGTTAGAGGCAGGTTATGAGGCAGGATTTCGCGGGGATTGCCTTGCGAATCGTACTTGCCGATACGGGGACCTAAGTTGATCAAAACGCCCAGCGCGAAGAAGCCCGATACACCGTGAACCACCGCTGAACAGCCGAAGTCGTGGTAGCCCATGGTATTGAACCAACCCCAGTAGTTCCAACCCCAAGAGCCAGCGACGACCCACAGAAAGCCACCCAGGATAATAGCCAGAATCAGGTAAGCTCCCAAGCGAATCCGCTCAATCACAGCCCCCGACATAATCGAAGCTGTCGTCATGGCGAAGAGGGAAAAGGCAAACCAGAATACACCCGTCAAATTATCAGCAATGTTCGGTCCCATTGCCGGTGACCAGGGGTAGGTAGAGGCCACGAAGTCGAGCAGCCCCCCGCCATCAAGAGTCCCCAGATTTTCCGGCAAGGAAGTACTCCAGGGACCCAAAATTCCACCAAAGCGTGGAAAGATGGAAAAACCAGCATAAACCCACCAACCAAAGAAGTAGAACGAAAGCCCTACAACTGAGAGTGTTAGCAAGTTTTTAACCATCGTCGCCAAGACATTTTTGGCTCGGGAAGCGCCTCCTTCATAGGCAAGAAAGCCCACGTGAATAATCAACATGAACACAGAGGCCCAGTAGTAATAGGTCTCTGTGACAAAGGTTCCTAAAAACGCTTGTGCATCAGGCTCCATACTCAACTCCTAATCAACAACCGATGCTTGGGGAAGCTAAAAGTTTTGAGAACACACCATACCATCCATACAACCAGCACTTAAATTGCCGGTGACTTTAGCTCTACAAAACCACTGCAACTATCGCCCTAAAACGAAAGCTAAAACACAAGTTCAAGTGCCACGCTTGTCCACCACCAAGCCGACTTACAAGATTTCAACACAGTTCATTAGGCTCCAATTGGACGATAACTTTGTGAAATCCATTGGGCCTTAGCCTAGACAAGAACTTGTTACTAAGAAGTCTGCATTTTCTGACATCAAAAGAATGTATTAATTGCTACTTATTCCACAAAAAACTCTCACGCAGCTCCTATCATGCAGCTTCAGGAGCTTCCCAGTTTGTGAAAATGGCATACTGTGATTGAGCAAAAGCAACACACATCTTTACGAATCCGAACAAATCTGAGCTGGTATCAATTCGCAATTTTAGACTTCGTCGTCAGTCTTCGACCGTAAACTTAGCCAAACCACAACTAGGCAGATACTTCCGTCACCCCAATTTCCCTCCTTCCAGTAATACCTATAGATCAATTTATTGAGGTTTCTGGGGGCAGACGTGTGTGTTTTGAGCCAGGATTCAATTGTTTCGTATCGAAACACACGCTTTGTATCAAAATACACAAACCATTACGCTTTTGGCCATAAAGATGTCCTTCTGAGGAACTAAAACTGGAGACATCAGGCGTGGTTGGAACAATGCCTCAGCAGGCAAGTCTCGTCGAAAAAGCTAAAGAGTTAGGGCTGAAATTTTTCCTGGTTTCCTATACCGATCTCTTGGGAGGGACACGGGCAAAGCTTGTCCCCGCCGCTAAAATTGCTTCCGTGGAAACGGACGGAGCTTTCTTTGCCTCTTTTGCCTCCAATCTGGGGTTGGGGCCAGACGCCGCTGAGATTGCCGTCGTGCCTGATCCCAATTCCCTGATAGTACTGCCCTGGCAACCAACCGTGGGCTGGGTTGCTAGTGATGTGTACTTTGATGGTCAGCCCTTTGATGCGGCTCCCCGGATGATTCTCAATCGCGCCTTAGATCGCTGTGCCGATATGGGCTACAGCTACAAGGCTGGCGTTGAGGCGGAGTTCTTTTTGTTGAAAGCGACTGAAACGGGCTATGAAGTTGCCGATCGCCAAGACACCGCTGAGCGTCCCTGCTATGACCAGCTCAACCTCATGCGGCAGTATGACTTCATTTCTACTGTGGTCGGTTACATCGAAGATTTGGGCTGGGAGCCCTATCAGTGTGACCATGAGGACGCGAACGGCCAATTTGAAATCAACTGGACATTCAATGACGCCAAGGTGACCGCCGATCGCCACGTGTTCTTCAAATACATGGTGAAAACCTTGGCTGAGCAGCGGGGGCTGACAGCAACATTTATGCCGAAACCCTTCAGTCATCTCACCGGCAACGGCGCACATCTCCACAACAGTTTGTGGCAAGGCGATGTCAATGCTTTTGAAGTAGAGGCGGATGAGGGTGGCCTTTCCCCGGTCGGTTATCACTTTTTGGCCGGGGTATTGGCCCACGCCAAAGGGCTAGCGGCCCTGTGTAGCCCTACGGTGAATTCCTATCGACGCCTTGGAGCCATGACGACGACCTCTGGGAGTACCTGGAGCCCCCGCTACATTTCCTATGGCGGCAACAACCGCACCCACATGCTACGCATTCCTGAAGCCGGACGGTTTGAATGTCGTCTGGTGGATGGTGCGGCCAATCTGTACCTGGCCCTGGCTGGATTGCTAACGGCTGGACTCGAAGGGATGGAGCAACAGCTAGTACCGGGACCCCGCATTGAGGAGAATATGTTTGTGCGCGGTTCGGAGTTTCCAGACCTGGACTTGCTGCCCGCTAACTTGCTAGATGCCCTGGAGTTTCTGAAGCAAGATTCCCTCTTAATGGATGCGTTGGGAGAAGCCGCAGCTAAGACTCTATTTGAGTTCAAGTATGAGGAGTGGCGTCAGTACAGCGCTCAGATTACCCCCTGGGAGATGGATCAGTATGTCAACTGCTAAGACCGAATCCGAATGACTAACTGTCATTGGGCGATAGCCTACCGGGGCGCACGCTAAATATTGCCGAGCAATCCATTCAGGAGACTACGAGTGCCTCTGACATGCTCTTCCATAACCGTCCTAGCGAGATCAACCTGGCTATTATTCATGGCATCAACAATACTTTGATGCTGTTCCGTCGAGTGATTGCAGGCTGTTGGACTGTGAGGAATTGCAGCGATCAGATCAGATAGCTCGGCATGAATATCCGCCATGATGGTAATTAGCCGATTGGATTGAGTGGCTCTGGCCAAGAGCAAGTGAAACTGAGTATCTAACCGACGATATTCGCCAAAATCACTTTCAGCTGTATGCATTTGATCAACCAGCATCTGCAGCTCCTGCCGTTGACTAGGCAGCGATCGCTGCACGGCAAAGCCCACCACTCCTGTTTCAATAATGATGCGGTGATCCAAGATTTCCTGCATCGAGACTCCAGCCCGCGTGAGCCGTTGCTGTAAGTCCAATACACTGGGAGGGGCAAAGGTTTCCGAAACAAACGTCCCGCCCATGCGACCGCGTTTTACCGTCAGAATCCCCTGAGCCAACAAAACCCGAATCGCCTCTCTCAGAGTGCTCCGACTGACGCCCATCAAGTCGGCCAGCTCTGGCTCCGAAGGCAGTTGCTCACCAGGTTGATAAAGTCCCATTTTGATCGCTGCGCTCAACCGCTCGACCGTTGCCTCAAATGCATTAGCACCAGACTTCGTACCTTTTAGGAGTGCTTCTACCGCACTCAAGGGTTGCTCCGCATCGAATGCCAAATTATCAACTGCCTTTGCCACAAGCTCTCCTGGATTTTAGGGTTTGATACTGCTGCCATCTTCCTTACGCCGTCTTTTCCTTTACGTCTTCCATATTCTGCCTTCCCTTTTTCTCGCCAACAATTCCTGGAGAAAGTATCAGACAATACCTACTCAATTTGCTTTAATGTCTAACATCAGACATTAAAGCAAAGAATAAAGTGACGGGATATGAAGTTGGAGCTTGCCGATCTCAGAAAGCACATTGAGCAGGGTGCCATTAATACCGTGATTGTCTGCGATACCGATATGCAGGGGCGATTTTTCGGTAAGCGACTTACAGCGCGCCATTTCCTGAAATCGGGTTTAGAGGGAGTCGATACTTGTTCAGTGGTCTTAGGATGGGGACAAGATCACTCGCTTGATCCGGGGTATACCTTTACGGGTTGGGAAGCCGGATACCCCAACATAACGGTCGTTCCCGATTGCAACACGTTAAGACACTATGCCTGGTATCCCGGCACTGTCATTGTGCTGGGTAACAGTACGAACCCCGATGGTTCGGTGGTTGAAGTTTCACCCAGAGCTATGCTCAAAACGCAGATTCAGAAAGCTGCATCCATGGGTTTGCAACCCTTTGCGGCTTCCGAATTAGAATTCTATTTGCTCAAAGAAAACGTCGATAGCGTTCACGCTAAAGGATTCGTCAATCTACAGCCCAAGCATCCGGTCATGCATCCAGAAACTGTGTTGCGAACCTCGGAAGACGAAGACTTTAACAGCTATCTGCGCACGGCGCTAGAGGCATCGGCAGTGCCCGTCGAGTTGGTTAAGGCGGAGTATGCGCCCGGCCAAATGGAGATTAACCTGGAATATGCCGACGCGTTAGAAGCCGCCGATCGCCACCTGTTGTGCAAAGCAGCAGTGAAAGAAATTGCGTTGCAGCAGAATTGGGTCGCAACCTTTATGGCCAAATGGCGAACCGATTTGGCGGGAAGTGGTTGTCATGTTCACATGTCGATGTTGGATCTAGATCAACACACGGCCTTTGATGATGGGCAGGCAGGCATGAGCGATCGCTTACGCTTTTTTCTCGGTGGGTTACTGAAATATAGCCGCGACTTTTTCCTGTTTTTTGCCCCGAATATTAATGCCTACAAACGGCTAAAACCGAACACCTTCGCCCCGTCCCAATTCAACTGGGGCATCGATAATCGTACGGTAGCCTTTCGAGTGCTTGGCAAAGGGCCGCATAAGCGAATTGAGAATCGCATTCCAGGCGCTGATGTCAATCCTTATTTGGTATACGCGGGCATGCTAGCTGCCGGTTTGTATGGCATTGAGCACCAAATCGAACCAGAAAGTCCCGAAACTATCGGCAATGCCTATGGGCAATCCAGTCAACCGATCCCCCGTGATCTAGCCGCAGCAACTACATGCTTTCAAAACTCCCAGGTGGTTGCAGCAACTTTGGGAGCAACTGTGCAGCATCACTACGCAAATTACGGCTACCAAACGTTGGCAGCAGCCGCCAATTACGTCACGGACTATGAGCGGCAATTGCTGCTACTCGACATTTAGCCAAAGGCATGGAGACCAAGACATAGAGACCAAGACATGGAGCCCCAAACCACCCTAAACGCGCCTAATTATCAGACGATTCCAGGAGCTTGCCCCCATGACTGCCCCGATACCTGTGCCTGGCAGGTGACGGTCGAAGACGGGGTGGCGACGAAGCTGACAGGGGATCCGGATCATCCCTTCACGCGGGGAGGCTTATGTGGCAAGGTCAGTCGTTACCTGGAGCGAGTCTATAGCCCTGACCGTATCCTTTATCCCCTGCGACGGAGCGGACCGAAAGGCAGCGGCAACTTTCAACGGGTGAGTTGGGAGGAAGCTTTGCAGGCGATCGGCGATCGCTTTTCATCCCTTCGGCAAACCGTTGGCGCAACGGCCATCCTGCCTTACAGCTATCTCGGAACGATGGGACTGGTTCAAGGCCAGAGTCTCGATCGGCGCTTTTTTGCTCGACTGGGGGCTTCCCGACTGCAGCGCGATATTTGTGGCAGTACCGCAGCAGCAGGACTAGCGGTCACTCAAGGAACCCCCGTTGGGATGCTCCCCGAAGACTTGCAGCACAGCCGCCTAATCCTACTCTGGGGCACCAATACCGTCGTTACGAACCTGCATCTATGGCATTTTATTCGCCAAGCAAAAAGCCAGGGAGCCACAGTTGTGGTCATTGATCCCCTCAAAACCCGCACGGCACGGCACGCAGATTGGCACCTTCGCCCCATGCCAGGAACCGATACGGCGCTAGCGCTGGGCATGATGCATGTGATTGTGGCAGAGAAGTTACAGGATGAGGACTATGTCAAACACCATACCTTGGGCTTTGCCCCCCTATACCAGAGACTTGGAGCTTACACTCCGAAACGGGTAGCGGCGTTAACGGGCCTCGACCCTGAGGATATTATTCGACTGGCACGTCTGTATGCCCATACCCGTCCTGCCGCCATCCGTCTACTCGTCGGGATGGAGCATCATGCTAATGGGGCCATGATGTTTCGAACCATTGCCTGTCTGCCAGCTTTAGTGGGAGCCTGGCGCGACCTGGGCGGAGGACTGATCCGTTCCACAGGTGGTTACTTTGACGCAGCGCTCAACCTTGCTGGCGTTGAAATGCCAGAACTCGAGGATCCGTCTATTCGAGCGATTAACATGGTTCAGTTGGGACAAGCCTTAACCGACTCAGACTTAGCCCCACCCATCCAAGCCTTATTTGTTTACAACAGTAATCCGGCTGTGACGGCACCCGCGCAAAACTTAGTGCTAGCGGGCCTCCAGCGTGAGAACTTATTCACGGTCGTGCATGAGCAATTTCTCACCGATACCGCTCGCTACGCCGATTACGTGCTCCCCGCGACCACTGAAGTGGAACATCTCGATCTCATTCCTTCCTGGGGACATACTTACCTGACACTAAATCTGCCAGCCATTTCGCCGTTGGGGGAGGCCATTTCCAATACGGAATTGTTTCGACGTCTGGCTCAACAAATGGGCTTTACAGATCCCTATCTGCAGGATTCGGATGAAGCAATTATCCGAACGGCGCTAGCCAGCGATCATCCCTATCTGCAAGGCATCACGTTGGAGCAGTTACAGCAAGACGGCTGGGCTCGTCTGAATTTGCCGAGTGACTGGCGTCCCTTTGCTGCAGGCGCATTTCCCACCCCGTCAGGGAAGTGTGAGTTTTATGCCGAATCACTGCAGACACAAGGCCTGGACCCACTTCCCCAATTTACAGCGGCGCAGGAAAGTTTGAGCGGTGACCAAGCCTTAACAGCACGCTATCCACTCGCTCTGATTACCGCAAAATCAGCGACCAATTTTCTCAACTCTAGCTATGGTAATTTGCCCTGGCACTTACGACGAGAACGTGAGCCATGGCTAGAAATTCATCCTTTGGATGCGGCATCACGGGATATTGCCGATCAGGCCTGGGTGGAGGTGTTCAATGATCGTGGTCGGGTCAAACTTCGGGCGCGAGTGAGCGATCGCGTGCGCCCCAGTGTGGTATCCATGCCGTCGGGTTGGTGGGCGTCACTCAGTCCCGCAGGCGTATCAGCCAACGCCCTGACGGCGGATGGACTCAGCGACTGGGGCAATGGCGGCGATTTTTACGACACGTTGGTGGAAGTCGTACGGGCCGCATCAATTTCCGGAAAAGCCCCAGCGATTAACGGTTGAAACCCAGGAGTTTAGAAAACAATGGATCGTTCGCAGCTTCCTGCCACAGCCTTTATTGACCCAGCCGGAACAAATCGTGAGGCAATTAAGGCTCTAGCAGATCAATTTTTGACGCGACTGATGACTCACTTGAGTCAGGCCAGCGATCGCGCCCCATTACCTGAGCCGATGGCAATGACCGATCTGGCTCACATGTCTCCCACCCCCATTGAAGAAGAGCAGTTACTTGCCCAGGTTGATCAGATCCTGGCCGCTTCCATGAATGCTGCGACGTCTACTTACATAGGTCATATGGACTCGATGCCTACGGTGATGTCGATGCTGGGAGATTTACTGGCATCGGCAGTCAATAACAATATGCTGAGCATTGAAATGTCACCGGTCTTTTCGCGCTTGGAACCGCTATTACTAAAACAGTTTGCGGCCCTTTTGGGGTTAGGGGAAGCTGCGGGAGGGGTTCTTTTAAGCGGTGGGACTCTAGCCAATGTGCAAGCCGTGGCCGTGGCCCGTAATATCAAATTCCAGGCCCTGCAAAAGGGCATCGTTGGTTTAGATAAACAACCCGTTCTGTTTGCCTCGGAAGCTGCCCATACGTCACTCCAAAAAGCGGCTATGCTCCTGGGCTTAGGGACCGCTGCGGTAATTTCGGTGCCGACCAATGCCAACTCGCAAATGTTGATGGGGGCTCTGCAAGAACGGATTGAGCAGGCTAAAGCCAGCAATCAAGAACCTTTCTGTGTCGTGGCGACAGCGGGTACAACGACGACAGGCAGCATTGATCCGATCGCTGACATTTATGCGGTAGCTAAAGCTCATCAGCTCTGGCTGCATGTAGACGCTGCCTATGGCGGTGCCATCATGTTTTCGCCTCAATATCGCCATCAGTTGGCCGGTATTGAAAAAGCGGATTCGGTCACCTTTAATCCTCAAAAATGGCTGTATGTGGCGAAAACCTGTGCCATGGTGCTGTTCAAACGCTTTGCCGAATTGCCAGCGGCCTTCCAGATTCAGGCACCCTACATGAAAAGTTTGGATAACCTGACAAATCTCGGTGAGATTAGTGTGCAGGGAACCCGCCATGCCGATGTGCTGAAACTCTGGCTCTCACTGCAGCATTTGGGGCAACAAGGCTACGCTCAGTTGATTGATGAGAGTTACAAGCTGACTCAAGGCTTCGTTGAGGAAGCCAGAAAACGTTCCTACCTAGAACTCGCAAGCACCCCGGATATGAACATTATCTGTTTTCGCGGCATTCCCCCTGATGTTTCAGTGAGTCATTGGGATGACTGGAACGCCCAGTTACACGTATATTTACTGAAAACCCATAATATTTTTCTTTCGCTGCCGCTATATCGGGACAATCGTTGGCTCAGAGCTGTTTTACTCAATCCATACACTGAACAAACGCAAATTCTTGATTTATTCCACGCGATTGATACTTTTGCTGAGTGTAAATACAAACCAGCAAAATATTCATGAGCTGTTTCTGCTGAGCTATTCCCGCAAAATCTTAAGCAGTACGCCTTCCCAGATCAACCTTTATGAAGATGGACGCTTATGTCAACTGCTCGTTCGGTTCATACCTATCAGTTTCCAACAACTATTCACTTTGGGGCGGGCTCATGTAGCTTGTTGCCTAAGACGGTCTCGAATTTAGGGTTACAACGCCCGCTTGTGGTCAGCGATCGCGACGTGGCCCAACTCCCTTGGTTTGGCCCCCTGGTAGAGTCCCTTGCCGACCTCAAAGCGGCAACCTTTAGTGGCGTCTGGGGCAATCCAGTCGTATCCCAAGTCGAGGCAGGGCTGGCAGCCTATCGCGAACATAACGCCGATGGCATTGTGGCCGTGGGGGGCGGGGCTCCCATGGATGTGGCTAAAGCGATCGCCCTCATGGCCTATCATCCCGGACACCTGTTCGACTACGAAGACGGTCGCCCCGACGGTCGTCCCGTGGATCAGACCGTGCCGCCCATTGTGGCCATCCCCACCACCGCAGGAACCGGCAGTGAAGTTGGGCGCAGCACCGTCATCTCCGATGACGCCACCCATGCCAAAAAGATCATGTTTGATCCCCAACTCTTGCCCCAAGTTGTCTTGGCCGATCCAGAACTGCTACTAGGTCTCCCCGCCAAGATCACCGCTGCTACGGGCATGGATGCCCTGACTCACTTGATTGAGGCATTCCTGGCTAAAGGCTTCCACCCCATCTGCGACGGTATCGCCCTCGAAGGAATATATCTCGTAGCTACCTACCTGAAAGACAGCGTCACCTTTGCTCAGCGGTTAGCCGCAGGCGAAACCTTAACTGAAGCTGAACAAACAGCCCACCTGACGGCACGGGGCGGCATGTTAAACG
This sequence comes from Cyanobacteria bacterium J06639_14, assembly GCA_039818605.1. Classification (GTDB taxonomy): domain Bacteria; phylum Cyanobacteriota; class Cyanobacteriia; order Phormidesmidales; family Phormidesmidaceae; genus SIO1E4. The sequence goes on from JBCBTQ010000052.1 coordinate 14,885, forward strand.
CTTCCATGATGGGCGCGATCGCCTTTCAAAAAGGACTCGGGGTTACCCACTCCTGTGCCCATGCCCTTTCTACCGTGTGCGACACGCACCATGGTCTAGCCAATGCCATGATGCTGCCAGCCGCGATGCGCTTTAACCTACCAGCGGAACCGGCGAAATTCTTGCGCATGGCCCAAGTTGTCAACCCCGGCGCTACTAGCGGCGAAGCCTTCATCGACTGGATTGTGGATTTACGCAAGGCCATCGGTATCCCAGAATCCCTGACGGCATTGGGCGTTCCCGAAGACGCCAGCGATCGCCTCGTCGAAGTCGCCATGCAGGATATCTGTCATCCCTGCAATCCTCGCCCCGTCGCCAAAACTGACTTCCACGCCCTTTATCAAGAGGCCTTTGCAGCGTGACCCTTTCCATCATCAACCCGGCAACCGAAACTCTCGTCCAGACCATTCCCAACGACGATGTTACTGTCGTACAGCAGAAGGCTACCGCCGCCCGAACCGCACAGCCTGAATGGGCAGCACGGTCCTTGGCCGAACGGATTGGCGCGATCGCCCAGTTTCGTGACTTGCTGCAACAGCAGCAGGCTGAACTCGCAGCCATCCTGACATCGGAAACCGGCAAACCCATTACCCAAGCTAACAACGAGATTGCTGCTACTCAGAGCCGCATTGATTTTTTCATTGACCATGTGGCTCAGGTGATTGCTCCTGACACTGTGCATCAGGATCCCATCGGTATTCCGGGTACTGCTGCCCTAGAAGAAGTCATCACCCATGATCCACTGGGCGTGGTCGCCAATATTTCGGCTTGGAATTATCCCTATTTCGTCGGTTCTAACGTTTTCATTCCAGCCTTGTTGACGGGTAATGCCGTACTGTATAAACCTTCGGAATTTGCGTCACTGACCGGGCTAGCGATCGCTAACCTACTCCACACAGCAGGCGTCCCCCAAGATATCTTCGTTCCGGTAATTGGGGGTGGTTCGACGGGAGCGGCATTATTAGAACAATCGTTGAACGGGGTCTTTTTTACGGGTTCCTATGCCACGGGCAAGAAAATTGCCGCTGCCGCTGCCGCCCAGCTAGCCAAGGTGCAGCTAGAACTTGGCGGCAAAGATCCGGCTTATATCTGTGACGATGTGGCTGATGTTGCGGCAGTTGCGGCGGCAGTTGCCGATGGCGCTTTTTACAACAACGGTCAAAGTTGCTGTGCCATTGAGCGCATCTATGTTCACGCTGCTATCTATGAGGAATTCCTTGAAGCGTTTTTAGCAACGGTGAATGGTTTTGTGATGGGCGATCCCAGCGATGCCAATACCTATTTAGGCCCCGTCAGCCGCCAGGTTCACTTGGATGAATTGGAGCGTCAAGTCAAAGATGCGGTTACCCAAGGGGCTACTTTGCACTGCGGTGGGCATCGCATCGAAGGGACAGGCTGGTATTTTGCGCCCACAGTTCTGACGGAGGTTTCCCATGCCATGGCAGTGATGCGAGATGAAACCTTTGGGCCAATTATTGGAATTCAAAAGGTGGAAAACGATGCTGACGCGATCGCTCTGATGAACGACACAGCCTACGGATTAACAGCCGCCGTTTACAGTTCTAATCGCCATCGAGCCGTCAAAATCCTGGGTCAAGTCAACAGCGGCACGGCTTATTGGAACTGCTGCGATCGCGTGAGTCCCCATCTCCCCTGGTCTGGGCGAGGTCACTCAGGCATAGGGGCGACCCTCTCCCTGGAAGGCATTCGCACCTTTACCCAACCGCGAGGCTGGCATTTCAAACAATCGTGATGGAGTGATCTTCCAGCCATCCTTAACAAGTGCTGTCTTCACAACGTCATGGAAACGATCCTTGGTTGACATTCTTTATTTCTTGGGTGCTCTCAGTTATAACGATTTCACCCTGGCTGTACATTCCCAGCTCTAGAAGGAACTTAGAGTGCTCCCAATTAACGTGTCCAGCTTAAAATAGCGATTAATCTTGGGAGCAGAAACAGGAGCTCCCTCACAGGCTGTTTTGTCGATTGCAATACTTTTGGATGTCAGAACTAGCCATAACTACAAAGTAAGGAGTGCTTCGGCAGAAAAAGTTTGCTGCTTAAGAATGCGCAAAAACGCGAAGACAGCAGGCGTCTGGAGGGCATCGGCCAACAGAATCGCCCCCACAGTGCGCTCCAGTGCCGACGGGAGTTGCGCCACTTTCACCCCTGGTGGCATGGGATGCGAAGAGAGAGACGGCATAATCGCCGCTCCCACGCCTTGAGCCACCATATTCAGAATGGTTTGAGTTTCGCGGAACTGATGACGCGGTGCCAAGCGATACCCCGCCTGTTGAAAATAGGTCTGCACATTGGCAAAACAGCTATTATCATCTGGATACAAAATCAGCGGTAGTGCCATCAAATCATCCCAAGTAAGTCGGGTGCTGCCAACTTCACAATTTGGCGGTAACAACACCCAGTAAGGATCCCGCATGATTTCCCATGTTTCAAAGCCATCATTCGTGGGTAAAAACGTAATACCGACATCTGCTTTGCCCTCCAGAACCTGTCGCTCTACATAGGTGTAGTCATAGAACTCTGTGATGGTGACATCCACAGGCGGGTGATCGGTCTGAAACTGAGCCACGATTTGGGGCAGCAAATTTGCTGCCGCGCTGCGAAACGTCGCAATGCGTACCTGGCCACCTTGCAGACCCTTATGCCGATTTGCTGTTTGTTGCAGCACCTCCAACAGTTGCAGAATGTCCCGCGCGTGTTGGTTAACCGCATCCCCTGCAGGGGTTAGTTGAGCCCCATGGCGTCCTCGCGAGAGCAGCACCACACCCAGTTCGTCTTCCAGGGTAGCGATCGCATGACTCACCGTCGGCTGCGTTAATCCCAACTGCCAAGCTGCCTCACCAAAATTGCCACAGCCTGCCACCGCCACTAATGCCCGCAACTGCGACAGCTTGAGTCCCGAGTGATGCCCTTTGCTCATGGAGCCCCCCAGAGCCTTTGCCCCGATTATGACCGAGGTTCATAGAAAATGACTGTCCTCAACCATAGATGTAGTCTATGAAAGAAATGCACACCATCGTTTGTTGCATTCAGGACACCATCGCTAATGTGAAACCATGTTGTGGCTTTTATCACCATCATGACGCTACTGCGTAAACTCCCCTGGTTTTGCCGACGTCCAATACACCCGCATATCCCAGATAAAACGGGTAAAGAGCGATCGCAACCCCGTCTCCGCGTCCACGTTGAAGTGCAATCGGAGATGCGCGAATTCTGCCGCTTTCCCCGCCACGTGTTGACCATTGTTGACTGCCCAACTTCCCAGAGAGGCCACCTTTAAACTGGGAAACCTCGTTGGCTAAAGAACCAGGAAAATACCACAAATTGCCTAAGTCTCGTTGGTCAGCGTATCCAGGTCAGCAGCTTCCCACTTCAGGATCGAAGCATTCACACCTTCCTCCCGTTTACGCTTGGAGTCAGCTTCAAGCCAAGCAATGATTTGCTTGGGTGATAGTTCTTCAACAGGGGTATCCAGGTCTTGAGCGATCGCCTTCAATAATTTAGCCGTCGAAATTGTCAGCCGCGCCAGAAACTTCTCTGGCGAAGTCAACAGCGCCTTATCGACTTCAGCCGACTCTTCAGGTGTTAAGAACTGAATAGACTGATCAAGCATAATTTGAATAAACCCGAGAATTCCAAACGCCAAACTTACACAACCCTGCAGCTAAGGGGATTTCTCGAAATGAATATACCGCCGTAGGTTGATGTCGAGGCACGAGACCCAACACCTCCGGAATTGCTATGCTGCGGCGTTTTACTTCGTTCAACCCCGCCTCCAAAAGCTCCCTTTTCGGGTAATTTCTTTCTCATCGATCCCCTAACAGCTTCATTTGGAATTCCAAGCTCCAAATTCCAAACATTCCGAATTCCGTAGGGCTACTCTCCGAGCAGCCGCTTCGCATCTAGTGCCCTTCCCGCAGGGTATTCCGAATTCCGAATTCCAAACTCCCCCCATACTCATTTACCTTGCACCAAATACCCACACCGATGCTCACCTCGCACCAGCCACTGAGTCCGCTGGACAGAGCAGTCCGGCAAAGTCATCTGGAACATTTCGAGTTCATGCCCACAAACCGTCGGGAAAGACTCAGCGATATGGGAAATAGCACAGTTGTACTCTGTGATGACGTAGCAGGGACTATGGTGACAAACCTCGCCATCCGGCTTACCTTCCTGCCACTCAGCCATATAGCCCTCAGCCTGCCGCAGTTTCACTAAGCGATCAACACGCTCAGCAATTGATCCTTTGCCAATTTTTTCGCGGTATTCCACAGCCTTACGCTGCCACTGCTTCTGCAAAATAGTGCGGACCTGATCAGTGCCGACAGTCTCCGCCAGGGTATCGAGCAGGGACACAGCAAACTCGCCATATTGGGCCGGGAAGCGATCGCGCCCCTTGCGACTCAGGCGGTACAAATAGTTGGGTCGCCCCATCCCTTCTTGCACAGGCCGATGTTCAATCAATTCCTCAACGGTGAGATCCTTGAGGTGTCGTCGAATCGCCTGAGCGCTGACGTCCAAATAATCTGCTAATGCTTGAGCACTGGCCTCACCCTGCTTTAACAGGTACTGCAGAATATCGTCTTTAGTAGAGGACGGCTGTAGAGAAGTCATTTCAAGTAACCTTGTCAACGCCGACGAACGGATGGTGTTAAAGAAAGCGACACCCAAACCTCTAGGGCACTTCAATACTCTAGACAAACCGTCTTCAAATACCCAGCCAGACAACTCAGTCGAGCTGCCTCACTCCTATTCGCTTTCACCATCCAGATCCTAGAACCTTGTCGCAGACTTTTACAACTTTTTAGTTGTTTAACTTTGACAACATGAATGTTGCTAAAGTACGCTTAAGACAAGTTGAGCAACCTAAAGGTTGTTTTAATTATAGAATTGTCGGGTTAGTACGCCACTCCATCCAGAGAGTCCGATGAACGATACCAACAATAATCAAGCTACAAAAAAGAATTTAGAGCTGATGCGCAACTTTGCGCAGAGCTACGCTAAGCGCACAGGTACTTACTTTTGTGCCGACCTAGGCGTGACTGCGGTTGTTTTAGAAGGGTTGGCAAAGCATAAGGACGATCTGGGTGCACCACTCTGTCCTTGCCGTCACTATGAAGATAAAGAGGCGGAGGTGAAGGCAACCTACTGGAACTGTCCCTGTGTTCCCATGCAGGAACGTAAGGAATGCCACTGTATGTTGTTTTTGACCGAGGATAATGCCTTCGCTGGCGACAAACAGGATATTTCTTTCGAAGAGATCCGCTCTACGACTGATCAATACTAGGTTTTGGGTCTTGCTTTGGTGGGGAACCAGACCTGCTGAAAGCAGCCCAGCTTCTTGCTTTTACTGTCCAAATATAGGCATTGCACTTCTACGTCTATGACTTCTTCCGTTCAGTCACTCGTAAGCCAACCCTATAAGTACGGTTTCAAGACCGAAATTGAAGCTGATACGATTCCTCGTGGACTTGACGAGGAAACAATTCGCTTGATCGCGGCTAAAAAGAACGAGCCAGAATTCATGTTGGAATTTCGGCTGAAGGCATACCGTAAATGGTTAACCATGGCGGAACCTGTTTGGCCCAATGTGTCCTATCCGCCAATTAACTATCAGGGCATTGTCTACTATTCAGCTCCAAAACAGGAGAAGCAGAAGCTGAATAGCCTGGATGAAGCTGATCCAGCCCTACTAGAGACCTTCGAGAAGTTGGGGTTACCCCTATCGGAACAAAAGCGCTTAGCCAATGTTGCGGTCGATGCCATTTTCGACAGTGTTTCCATCGGCACTACGTACAAAGAAAAGCTGGCTGAAGATGGCATCATTTTCTGCTCGATTTCAGAAGCAGTGGAAGCCTATCCTGAGCTAGTAGAGAAGTACTTAGGCAGCGTTGTTCCCATTGGGGATAATTACTTTGCAGCGCTGAATTCAGCTGTATTCAGTGATGGCTCTTTCGTCTATATTCCCAAAAACACAAAGTGTCCGATGGACCTGTCAACTTACTTCCGGATCAACAACGGGGACTCGGGGCAGTTCGAGCGGACGTTAGTGGTTGCAGATGAAGGCAGTTCGGTTACCTATCTGGAAGGCTGTACAGCACCAATGTATGACAGCAACCAGTTACACGCAGCGATCGTGGAGTTGGTGGCACTGGATAATGCCGAAATCAAATACTCCACGGTACAAAATTGGTTCGCTGGTGACAAAGACGGTAAAGGCGGCATCTATAACTTTGTCACCAAGCGTGGCCTGTGTCAGGGCAAGAACTCCAAGATTTCCTGGACGCAGGTGGAAACAGGCTCGGCGATTACCTGGAAGTATCCCAGTTGTGTACTGGTTGGGGATAATTCGGTGGGTGAGTTCTACTCAGTTGCACTCACCAACAATATGCAGCAGGCTGATACTGGAACCAAAATGGTCCATATTGGCAAAAATACTCGCAGCACGATTGTTTCTAAAGGAATTTCTGCTGGTAAGTCTAAAAACAGCTACCGAGGGCTGGTAAAGGTTGGTCCGAAGGCTAAAGGGGCACGCAACTATTCTCAATGCGACTCCATGCTGATTGGCGATACTTCTAACGCTAATACCTATCCTTATATCCAGGTGCAAAACCATACGGCGCAAGTAGAACACGAAGCGTCTACCTCCAAGATTGGGGAAGACCAACTCTTCTACTTCGCTCAGCGGGGGATTTCACCGGAGGATGCCGTGTCGATGATCATCAGCGGTTTCTGTCGTCAGGTCTTTAATGAGCTGCCCATGGAGTTTGCGGCAGAAGCTGACAAGCTGATGGCCCTGAAGCTGGAGAATACGGTGGGCTAATGGGTCATGGGTATCACCTACGCCAAAATTGAATTGGTTCGAGTTGCCGATCAGGTTCTGGTTCAGGAAGGATACCTGGCACAAGATCAGATTCGACGTGTGCAAGTAACGGCCCTCGTTGATAGCGGTTCCTCCATGTTGGTCGTGCCGCGATCGCTCACCAAACTTCTTAATCTGCATAAAACAGATGAAGTTCAGACAGAACTGGCAGATGGCTCAACTATGCAAGCAGATGTTGTAGGTCCAATAGAAATTCGATTTCAGAATCGTACAGCCTTGGTTGATGCCGTAGTAGTAGAAGCAAATACCGAAGTGCTTTTGGGTGCTATCCCCATGCAACGGATGGATGTCCTAATCGACCCTAAACAAGAGCAATTGATTGTCAATCCTGATAGCCCGGACCAACCTCGTCTGCTGATGAAATGAATTTGCTTCAAGTGTAGACAAAGTGAATGTGATTGAACTTCAGAAAACTGACTGACAGAAACCCTGAGTGATGATTAACGAAAACAGCGAAGTAATTCTTTCTGTGCGTGACCTCCACGCCACCGTCGACGGAACGGCGATCCTGAAAGGGGTCAACCTGGAAGTAAAAGCAGGCGAAATCCACGCCATTATGGGCCTGAATGGATCCGGTAAAAGCACCTTCTCGAAAGTTTTAGCGGGCCATCCCGACTATGAAGTAACCGGTGGCGAGGTTCAATTCAAGCGCGAAGATATCCTCGAAGCAGAGCCCCACGATCGCGCCACATCTGGCATTTTTCTGGCCTTCCAGTATCCCCTTGAAATTCCCGGCGTCAGCAATCGGGACTTTTTGCGCGTAGCATTTAACGCCCATCGCAAAGCCCGTGGCGAAGAGGAAATGGATGTTTTTGACTTCGACGACCTGATTGAAGCCAAGCTGGATGTCGTAAAAATGGACGCTGCGTTTCTGGATCGCAGTGTGAATGAAGGGTTCTCAGGCGGGGAAAAGAAGCGCAACGAGATCCTGCAAATGGCACTGCTGGAACCAGCCCTGGCAATTCTAGACGAGACTGATTCGGGTTTGGACATTGACGCTCTCAAAACCGTTGCGAATGGCGTCAACCAACTCACGACAACAGACAATGCGGTGATAATGATTACCCACTACCAGCGACTATTGAATTACATCGTGCCGGATTATGTGCATGTGATGGCAGATGGTCGCATCATTACAACGGGTGGGAAGGAGCTGGCCGAGCGTCTTGAGGCAGAAGGTTATGAGGATATTCTGTCAGCTCATCAAGTGGAGGCAACCGTATCATGACGATTCAGGTTTCCCATACAGAAACGAGCGCTACAGCCTCGCGACGCGAGCAGCGTGAGGCGTATCTGCAGTCACTCGTTGATACCGTTAAGGCGCATGTGCCTGACACGTTAACGTTGCCGGAACTGCGATCGCAGGCTGAGGCGATCGTCAAAGAACATATCTTTCCCTCGAACAAGCAAGAAGACTGGCGATTTACCGACCTGTCGCCGATGCTCTCCTTGCCATTTAAAGCCAGTACAGCACCTTCTAGGGTTGCGGTAGAAACTCTATCGACCCTACAGATGCCAGAAGCGGCTGCTCGGCTAGTCATGGTAAATGGACAATTCAGCGCGACGCTGTCTGAGGTAGACCACTTACCTGCAGGCGTCATTGTCGGTAACTTGGCGGCCCTCTTGGCAGGGAACTTGCAAGACCCCTTAAAGGCTCGATTGGCGAAGTCTACTGGTAGCCACGAAGTATTTACAGCCCTCAATACAGTTGGCTTCCAAGATGCTGCCGTAGTCTGGGTACCGCGTGACCAGGTTGTTGAAGCGCCGATTCAAGTTATTCACCTGTCAATTCCTGACAAGGCAGCCCCTCAAATAACCTGCTCCCGATGTTTGGTTATCGGGGAGCCAGGTAGTGCCTTCACGCTGGTAGAAGATTTTTGGGGCACGGGTACTCAGGACTACTTTAATAACAGTGTGACTGAGGTTTGGGCAGATGCGAATGCTCAAGTTACCCATGTCCGTTTGCAGCGGGAGGGTACGGGAACCTTCCACATCGGCAAAACAGCAATTACCCAAGGGCAAGATAGTCGCTATATCAACATGGCAGTAAGTTTGGGAGCCCGTTTGGCCCGCCACAACTTGGAGGTATATCAGACCGGAGCCCAAACGGATACCAAGCTGTATGGTCTAGCCGCGATCGCCAACACGCAACTTACAGATACGCATAGCCTGATCGCCCTCAATCATCCTCACGGAACTGCCGAACAGCTCCACAAATGCATTGTTGATGGACACGCTCATGCTGTCTTTAACGGCAAGGTATGGGTACCGCAGAATGCTCAGCTCACCAACGCTAGCCAGTTGAACCGTAACCTATTATTGTCTGACAAGGCGCGAGTGGACACCAAACCGGAACTCGACATTGTTGCCGACAATGTTAAATGTGCTCATGGGGCTACGGTCAGTCAACTGGATGCCAATGAGGTATTCTATCTGCAAAGCCGAGGCATTGATGCTGAAGCCGCCCAACGGTTGTTGATTTATGGGTTTGCGATGGACATTATTGATCGCATTCCAATTCCTTCCTTACAAGAAACTTTGATGCAGACGGTAACCCAGTGGACACCGTTGTCAGAGTAACCTGCTAGTCTATTTAAACAACACTTCTGTTTCTTAACTGTCGCTATGATTGTTGCCCAAGACCTCACCCTCGCTACCAAGGTTCGCGCTGACTTCCCGATTCTGCATCAGGAAGTCAATGGGCATTCCCTGGTGTATCTGGACAATGCTGCTACGTCGCAAACACCCAAAGCAGTTTTGGACGTCATCAGGCAGTATTACGAAACAGATAATGCCAATGTCCATCGAGGGGTTCATACCCTCAGCGCTCGGGCAACAGCTGATTATGAAGCCGCGCGTGACAAGTTGGCAGCCTTCATCAATGCAGCTTCGCGGGATGAGATTGTGTTTACGCGCAACGCCAGCGAAGCCATTAACTTGGTCGCCTACGCTTGGGGCATGACCGAGCTGCAGGCAGGCGATGAGATTATTCTCTCCGTGATGGAGCACCATAGCAATCTAGTGCCCTGGCAGTTCGTGGCTCAGCGTACAGGGGCCGTCCTGAGGCATGTGGGTCTGACAGATACGCATGAATTGGATATGGATGAGCTGCGATCGCTCATCTCCGATAAAACCAAGCTGATTGCGGTTAACCACGTTTCCAATACCTTAGGATGCATCAATCCAGTTCCAGAAATTGTGGCCTTGGCTCAGCGCTACGGGGCCAAGGTATTGATTGACGCTTGTCAGAGCGTGCCTCACATGGCCATTGATGTGCAGGCACTGGGCTGTGACTGGCTCGTGGCTTCCGGGCATAAAATGTGTGGCCCCACAGGTGCAGGCTTCCTTTACGGCAAACTGGATATCTTGCAAGCCATGCCTCCCTTCTTAGGGGGCGGTGAAATGATCGCCGACGTATTCCTCGATCATTCCACCTATGCAGATCTACCTCACAAGTTTGAAGCGGGAACGCCTGCCATTGCCGAAGCGATCGCGTTGGGAGCCGCCGTGGATTACCTCAGTGGGATTGGAATGAAAAAAATTGCGGATTACGAACATGAACTAACCGCTTACCTCTATCAACAGCTCAACCAAATTCCTCAGGTAAATCTCTATGGCCCGCAGCCCCAGGCCGATGGTTCAGGGCGGGCAGCGTTGGCAACCTTCACAGTAGAGGGCGTTCACGCTCAAGATTTGTCGACCCTGCTAGATCAATCAGGCGTCGCGATTCGCTCTGGCCACCACTGTACCCAGCCGCTGCATCGGGTGTTGGGGGTTAATTCTACAGCCCGCGCGAGTCTGTATTTCTACAACACTCGTGAAGAAATTAATACCTTTATCGCGGCGTTGAAAGATACGATTGATTTCTTTGCCAGCGTGTTTGATGACGAATAAGCATGATGTTTCGGTCGGCTGACACGGGCGATCGCGACGGTGATATCAATCCTGAAGGGAGCACTGAGGCGATTGATCGTGCCCTATCGTAACTCAGCTCATTTGAGCAAGTCTTCTAGCCAAGTAGCGTCTGCATTCTTGAGCGGCGGCGTAGGGGCTATGCTGTAGTCAATCACCAAATCGTATCCCGATTGGTCATAGATATCGTCTAGCAGCATCTTGAGATTTACGATAGGCTCTGCATCTTCGGTCCGTAGTGGGATTGGAAATGCTGGAATCGCATCTTGAAGATTAAAGGCATAGAGACTGGCACGGGGGCGGAGCGCACTCTCACTAACCAAAATCCGGTAATGAGTCTTCAGTTCCTGAGGCAAGGACAGCAAGGGCTCCCACTGGCGCAGTAGATCAATCTCGACAAGGTTTGTAGCACTCGCAAAAACAGTCTGTCGCTTAGCCTCATAGGTGCGTCGTCCCTCGCCAGGACGTTTGTTGGTCGGTGAGAGCACTTCGAGAACCGTCACAACCTCATCCGTCATCACTTCTCGAATTTCCAGATACCCCTGACGCACAACCTCAGGCATGGGTAAATCCACTTCAATGGGTTGAGCAGCAATTGATCCGTTAGTCATTGCTTGAGGCGACTTCACGGTTGCACGCGCCGCTTTCTGCACTGCCACATCAGGAATCCCGACCAGCACCGAGTCTTGTCCGACTGTCTGATAGATAGCTTCTTCAACCACCACGCGATATTTGGGACGCAGTTGGGTGCCCAGCACGATCGCAATCGCAGTAATAAGACGATGGTGGAAATTAGGCCAAGAACGTGGATGTTCCAGGTAGGGATCCATTCCAGGCAGAGGCGAAGGCATCGGGAAAATCCTCGCAATCCTCGAACTGCTCATAGTCTACTTCAACGTCAGCCAACGCCTTACCCTTCAAGTGGGTTATGACCAGCCAAGTCCCGATCAAGATGTGTGTACACGGTAGCCCACCGCCCTCATCGACCCCATGGCCTGCAATTCCAAATAGCGATGCAGATATTCCGACACCACCCCATGCAACAGCAAATTATTGGCCGCCGCAAAGGGACTATTTGGGGCTAGTGGATGGCGGTTGGTAATCACATGGTTCCAGTCATAATCACCCAGCAGTTTACTCACATACAGGGCAAAGCTTTCGTCAAACTGTAGGGAGATCACCGCTCGCTGAAACTCATCACTAGTGGTGCATAGAGAGTAACAAATCTTGAATAGTTCCAGTGCCGATTCCATATCTAGCACTTGCAACCAGCCCCGCTGCGTCACATCCACCTCAACCTGCACGGGATGAATACTGCTGTAGTCCAACCCCCGCTGTTGTACATCCGCCAACCAATTGGGGTGCTGTCGCTGCGCTTCGTGATAGTCCAACACAAAGTTGTACAGAATCAGGTCATGTTCCAAAAAGGCATTGGCAGCCAAATCTTCGACAGTTCGCGGATACAGCTCGGAGCGGGGCATTTGGGGATTGGGGCCATTATCAATCAGAAAATTGATGATATTGGAGCCAATCCACAGGTGGCGCACAATAAGATAGCAAGCTTCTGGAGTAGCAAAAGTATTGAGAAACCACACCGCCATGCCATGCATCAGGCGGTAAGAGCGAAACTGAAAGGGCAATAGTCGCTTGACCATCATGATAATTGCCAGACTCAGGTTCGCAATGATTTTGCAAGGTATGAGCAGGTAATTGCGCGACCAATTCTGCAGGTCTTGGAGCATGTAGGCCTTCGCTGTGGGGTCAACGGGAATCGCCTCGTCGACGGCGATCGCCTCCCACACATTGGGATCCTGCCGATCGCGGCTGGTCGTCGTTAAAGTCATTAACCGATTTCCTCCAATTGCAGTCGATAGAGGCGCGCTGTCGTTTTGGCGGTCTTGACAATGCGATCGCCAATTTCCCGCGTCATCCAGTCCGCTTCCAGAAATTCGTTGAGCTTGCCAATGTGCGATTCGTCATTGACGGCGTGATAGCCCAAAAAAGAAACCTGTTGTTTCTGCAAGGACAGCACTTGCTGAATTCGCTGTGCCCATTGCCCTGCGAGCTGATTGCCTAACCCTTCGATAATGAACATGCTACCCAGTAAATCAATGGGATTCTCGCGGGATGCTCGTTGAAAGATATAGGCTGACAGTGCTTCGGAACCCAAGTTTTGTTCCGCTGTAACAATCTCTTCAAGTTCTCCCCCCACCGCAACATAGTCCCGTTCTAACATTTGGAAATCACGATGTTCGTCACGGGCATGGTTAATTAGCAGCGATCGCAGGGAAAAATCCGTAGCGTTGGAAGCCGCACGGGTAATCCAGCGGGCTCCTTCCACGACTTGGGGGCGCAGATTACGCAGCAGGGCTTTGTAGTCATCCAAGGTAAAATCGCCCCGGTATAAACGCTGGACAATGGGGACCGATCGCAAGTCGCGCTGAAACTCTAGCCACACGAGCATCAGCTGCTGTAGTAAATCAGCCGACACGGGTGATGCAAGGGGCGGGGTGGCGATCGCCTCGATTTGAGGTGAACTAGTTGCAGGCGCGGGGGCACTCTCATCCTGGGCAGACGGTTCAGTCATTGCGGGGGCGGTTAAGCCCTCATTTCCCACCACTGTCAGCATCATATAAGCGGTCGTGAATCGCCCACTTTCCGGGACAAAGCAGAAGATTTTTTGCCCCGGTTGCAACTTGCCCGCGTTGAAGAGTTCTTCCAACATCAGGTAGATGGAGGCACAGCCTGTGTTGCCGCGTGTATAGAGGTTCGTAAACCACTTTTCTTCGGGAATCATGCAGCCCGCTTTGTCCAGTAACTCCACAATCTGACTGCGGAAAAAATGAGATGAGTAGTGACACAACAGCCAATCCACTTCATCGGGACGGACACGTCCGGCTTCAATCAGGCGTAGCCAGCCTTCCACCCCAAGCTGCACAACAGTATCGAGGAGGCGAATATTCTGGCGTAAATTGAGGGCTCCCTGGTGAGCAGCTTCTGCCTGTGAAGGATAATCCATCCAACTTGCAGGCTTTTCAGGAGTCGCGGTACCGGCATACATACACACGGGGTAAGCGTTGGCGTGGGAAACCAGTTCGATCCACTCAACCTTAAGGCTGATGCCCGAGGGGGCCGGGCGATCGCTGACCAAACAAGCCCCAGCCCCATCCGACAACATCCAACGCAGAAACTCAGTATCAAAGGGCAGTGTTTCACCTGCCTGTATCGCAGCCTCTTGTTCAAAGCGAGTGTGTTTAAAGAGGCGGGAAGCTAGTTCGGAGGCAACGGCGATCGCCCGTCGTTTTTGGCCTAGTTGAATTTGCGACGTTGCATACTTCAGAGCTGCTACCCCCGCGCAGCAAACCCCCTGATGTGAAGTAGCCTCCAAGGGCGAAAACTCAGATAATTCACCATGTACCATGCTGGCAAAACCGGGCACGAGTAAATCAGGCCAGGTGGTACCGCAGGTCAGCAGATCAATCTCGTGGGGGGCAATGTTCGCTTTTTGCAAAGTGTCGCGAACGGCTGCAGCGGCCATCTGGCTGTTGTTGATAGTAGTCTGTTGATGGCGATCCAGCGCATAATAGCGCTGCTGAATGCCATTGCTTTTGAGAATACGAGCTTTGACGCGGGAAGGGCGATCGTTGACTTGACCGAGATAGGCTTCCATCACGTCGTTATCAATCGGTTCACCTGGCAAGAATTTGCCGATATGCGTGATAAAGGCATCATGTGAACGTTCTTGAGAATACAACAAGGGGAGGGGGGATAGCGATTTCACCCAATTAATCTCCGAAACTAAACAGAATTCTGTCAGTCCTTAAACTTAGCGTCCTGTATTAAGAAGCTATGGCAAGAGGCTGTAAAACACACCACTGAGAAACAGGTCCTCTCTCTAACCAAGACTGAACTGACACCGTCTTTAACGACAGTTCATCGCTATTCTCTTCGCCTTCTCTCTGCATCGACAATGACGACTCAGCAGCCCTACAGAATTCAAGTAACTGGTCCCCAGGAATCTAGAGCTTTAGGAAGTGAAACGAAGTGAAACGAAGAAGGGCGAAGTAAAATATTTCATCCTGAAGCTTTCCAATCAATCAAGCTTCAACTTCACATTTAAACTACAGATATTTCCAGAAAACCGCTTCTTTGAGGTGATTCGATCAGCTATTTAGCGATACACAACGAATCGATCACTGAGCTATAAGGTGTATGATAAACATCACGAATAAATCCGGGAAAATCCTCATGACAAAATTAAAACCTTCGTAAAGCAAGGCTCTTACCCTCTCCAAAAGCCACCTTAGGCTGTATTTAAGATACAGCC
>JBCBTQ010000053.1:0-29870 GCA_039818605.1 Cyanobacteria bacterium J06639_14
ACGACTAACTTAAGTTAGTCGTCTATAACGCTGCCAACAATAGCGACTTAGCAATTATTCAAAGTTCGACACTGAGTAGTCACACCCTTACTTACGATGCTTCTGGTGTAAGTGCAGTGAGGATTCAAATAATTTCGCCCCCCGGAACTTTTGAAGAACGGAACATCAACCTTGACGTTGAAGAAACAATTCTGGTGAACGTAGGCGAGATCGCTGACCCTGACCGAAATTATCGAAATCCGTAAAGCAGATGACTCTAATTTCTGATCCCGATTTACTTTTACAGTCCTCTCAAGGACGCGCTGGAACGCCAGACGGCAATATTTTTATAGATATTGCCAACAAACAAATTCAGCTAATTAACAGCGGAGAGTTAGCAAGTTTCGATTATGGCGCAGACGATGGTAGCGACAAGCCAATTGGTGTTCAGGCAAATGCCCTAGATCCCTCTGACGGGGTATTAGCAAATGCTCTGTTCAGTTTCCTTGTGGAGGAACGTGGCACCGATAACACTCTACGCAGTGAGTTGGTCATCATGCGGTCAATTGACCGCAAGTCTGGTCAATACGAATTTGTTAACGGCTGGACGCTGGCGACAGATGGCGATCGCTCTCGAATTCGATCAGGGGGATTTGTTGAGCGAGATGCTGCTGGAGTAATTAATAGAATTTACTACTGTCCGGTTGGCATTGGCTCAGCTCTCAATACCGATCAAGGCTACTATGCTTTAACTTCAAACTTTGCAACTGATGGCACGGATTTCGTATTCCCTGGGCTACCGAATGAGGTGGTTCGGGTAGACACCTCTGATCAGACCTTTTTTGAGGTATCAATCCGACCGTGGCAACGTGAGTACACTCGCTCCAATTTAATTCAGATTGGGAACACGGAAGGAACTGACGCCTTTATCGACAACCACTCGCTGAGGACCAGCGTCGATACGAACGTAACGGCGACAGAGAATGATGTTTCTACTAACGCTCTGTACACAGGTATTACCCTAAACTATCTGCCGGGAATAGGATTTGCCCCTTGGCAAAACAGCGTGACATATGCGGCTAATGCTGTCGTCAGCGATAGTGGACGGTGGTACATCACCACAGCGGGAGGAACATCCAATGGAACCGGGGTCGGCGACGACTCCGGCGTAACCTGGACTGCCTATGCTGGAGAGCGGGAGATCGGGGGCACTTGGTATCCCTTCAATATCATTTTTGCCAATGGCGGCAATGACGCCACTTATTCAACGTTCTATCAGCGTGAGCGTTGGCTACTGCGGCAAAGTACAAACATTAATGACAACTCTGCCAATACTGGAACGATTGTTGGCAGACGCGCTAGTGAGTTACTGGGATACACACTGGGAACCCCCGCGAATAAGGCTTTTGGTAGTGCACTGGGCGTCTTCGTTGACGATCTCGATTCAACCAATCTAAACAGTCTGGCTGTACGGGACGCCACTGGAACTTTGCGAACATTCCCGCAGACTGTACCTCTCGTGATTCCCATAAACGACATAGCAAGAAGTGACCCTGATCTGAAGGTAAGTGTCTACTTTGACGATGCCAATGGAGCCACATTCCCAGGCTCCAGCGCCATTATTGTTGATGATGCCAGCGGCACCGATATCGTTTTGCAGCCTTTCACTGGGACTGTAGATGATACTGGTTGGACAGCAGGATCAGTCTATGCAATCAATACCGTTGTTCAAGACGTTGTTGGCAATGAAGGAGTTTGGTACTTAACCGCAGCCGGGGGCACATCCGCTGGGCCTAACTTAGCTGGCGATACAGGGGTGAATGACTGGGTTGTTTATCAAGCCAATGCATCTTACAGCTATACATTTGACCGGGATGGAAACAACCAAAACGGGCGGACACCCGGTACTGATGCAGCCGTTACAGCAGTTGCTACTGGTCGAACCAAGGCGGAGGAGAATAACTTCTCCACCACAATCGATGAGACTGGTGGCACTCTTTCAGTCGTGATGAACGTGCAGCGTAATTATCGAAATCAGAGCACCTAATGGACTATCTTCTCTACATTAAAAAAAGCACAAACCCAGATTTTGAAGGGCGATCGCTCTGGGCGAATAATCTTGATGCTCCTAATACGTCAGTAACCTTTGAAGGCATCACATTCCGACCCAACAACGTAAAAATAAGCCAGGACAGGGTTGTGGCCCAAAATGAACACTTTTACGTGCAATGCTTGATCGCGGGCACTCGTGAATCCCAATGAAATGGCGATTATTGAAAGCTTTGATGGAACAAATAAGCATATCTATTTAGGAACCGATCAGGTGGCCAGCGGGGAACTGCGTTTTAATGCCGCTGATTTTTTGAGTGAAATTATAGATTGGCGGAACATTGGGACACCGCCAAATCAAAACGACAAATGGGTGCGGCCCATTAGAGCTGCTGGGGGTGATGATAAAGGCGACGGGCAGAGAATCGGAACTACCGTTTTCTTAATGAATGATTGGGTCATGGCCTTCCCAGACCAGACACTGCATGTTGTCATTGAAGGCGAATTGCTGCTTGACCAATCTACTAACACAAATAACGCCAGATTCTACTTTGACAACCTAAGTCCATCCTCGCGAGTAACCGTGGAGTTTGAGACACCTGGCCGGATTGAAATTGTAGAAGTGTCAGCCAATGGAGTGACGGGCAGTACATTCACAACAGGCGATCGCACCACACTCAATCAGGTCGCCAATAATGTCGCAATTCTGCTGAGCCGATTAACTGAACAAAGGGCCGAAAAAATTGACCAGGCGGTCGCCCTGCTCCGTGCCGACGAAGTTCCAGGACAGGACAGATATGTGAAGCGAGACGAAACTGACGGAACGATCTTGGTTGATAAGGATGTTATCCGTGATGCCCAGGGGCAAGTGGTCGAGCTACGGAGGCATCAATAATGTGGATTGCCAATTGGTATCAAGGACTTGGTGATGGAAAGGAGGTCATCGTGAGAATAGTAGGGGAGATTGAGGTACAAGCTGAAGTACCGGAAACCCAGGTGAGCATCGAGATAACTGATGTGGCGATCGCTGTTTCCGTCCCAGAGGTTGAAATTACTGTGGTGAAGGGTGATGGCTAATCCAAAGGAAAATCTAGTGGCTGGACAAGGATTTCTCGTCTGGTTTCATCTGAAGTTTGCGGGCAATGCGATCGCGACCGATACGCCAGTAAAGGGGGCGTTAATCGATAACATCTCTACTGACGCAAAGACGATAGTAATCATTCCGGCAGTAGACGCCACTTGGAACTCAACGGGCGGGAAAGATGGGACTGGTGCTTGGGAGCTTGAATTCTCAGGGGAACAAACAAGACTGGTTCGGCTAGACCCCGATCGCCCAACCAGTAGCCTGAAGGCTTCTGAGGCATTCATTGAGTTACGGGTCGAGGGGAGCTACAAATTTACATATCACCACCCTGTCAAGCTTGCAAAAGGAACGATTGAGATTTCATAGACTGTAAACGTTTACAGTTGTGGGTTGAAATTTCAATCTATTATTGAATAATTCAACTAAGCTTGGCATGGCAAAAGTAGAACCGATTCAGGATAACGGCAATTCTGTGGGCTATCTGTTTGAATGCCCAGGATGCAAGATGCCGCATGAGGTGTATGTAAAACCTCATACCAACGATTTGGGTGCGTCTTGGACATTCAACGGCGATCTAGAAAAACCAACATTCTCGCCTAGCATACGGGTCAATTACACATATCCAGACCCGTCTAAGTCAGGCATGTTATGTCACAGCTTTGTTGTGGACGGAGAAATAAGATTTTTGAGTGACTCTACTCATTCTCTTAAAGGCCAAACTGTTGCTCTAGGAGAGATTGAGTGATGGCAAGCCTGAACCAGCTACTGAACAACGTTTATCAATTGTTCGTCCGTCGTCGTAGAGGGCGGCGTAATCAGGCTGGGCAAATCCAGGGCTCTCAGTATCCAGTGTTGCCCGGTGGGCGATCGCGTCTGAGGTCTCACCTATTCAGAATCCCTGAAATGCCGGTCCGGCCAATCCTGGGGGATATTGAAATCTCTAGGGAGCTGGTCGAGATGCGTACCTGGAGCTATGAAACGCGACATTGGCTGCGAATCATAGCCCAGAACTGCTTCCAAGAGAAGCACGGCAAGGTTGGATCTTGGCGGATTGTGCCTGAAGATGGGCAAACACTCCATCCAGACATATTGGCAATTTCTCGGGATCTTCGCCGTCGATATTTTGGAAAAACACCAGTAATTGGTGGGCAAAGGCTTGAGCGGGCCACAAAAGATGCGCTGAGTTACGGTTGTGCATTTTTGCAGCTGGCATTTGACACCGAAGGCATCAGCCGTAATGACTACTGCATATCCAGGTCGATGTACATGCCGTCACTGTCCATGTTCGTCGATGATGACGAGCAGGGGCAAGTACGGGGTTACTGGCAGCAAGCGGGCGAACTCAGGCGGGAGAGCGACACCTGGTTTCATCCCATAAAAATGCTGCACTTTAAATTTGAGGAGATGGGGGCCTACGGCTTCCCCGCTACGTTCCAACATCTGGAGACGTGGCGCAAGATAAAAGACGCGGGGGCCAACCTAGAGGAAGCGGCTTTAAACACATCAATTGTGCCGTGGGTGCATGCCATGCCCGCAGACCGAGATGAGCAGTACAAGAAAAACTACCAACGCGACTATGAAGGGAAACTTGACCAGGGGATTGTGCCTAACATCTACCTGATGCACGGCGGAAAGGTGGAGAAGGCATCCAACGCCAACCCAACTTTAAAGCCGTCGTTGGACTATTTCACTTCGCTTCGCTATCAGATGCTTTACCCAGAATTTCCCATCTGGTCAATGCCTGGTCTGGCACTTGAGCAGGGGGCCAGTAAGGAGCTAGCAAATCAGCCCGCAATGGGTTATGCACGGGCGATCGCGGGACTAAGGGCCATGCATGGAGAGCAAATTCTATTTGCCCATTGGATAGAAATTGCCCTGCGCCGGGGGATTGATTTCTTGCGAGAGAACCAGCACTTTGACGTGGAATGGCCAGAGTGGATCGTTAGCGAAATGGCCGAGATTATGGGCAGCACCAGCGGTTCAGGGACTGAATCTGACGACAATCCTGAAAATGATGCCCGTGCCATCAACCGAGAAGTCAATGAAATGGTGGTGGCCGATGAGCCACAGACATCCAGGGAGTATATTGCACAGCTGCGATCGCGCTCTGCCGCACTACAGCAGCAGCACTACACACGCATTGCATCAGAGACGTTGCGATCGCTGAGGGAAAGCGATCGCAAGTTAGACGAATGGCTTGATTCAGCAAAAGGTTCAAATTTGGTGGGGGTAAACTGATGCCAACGACAGCTGCAGAGGAGAAGGTTGTTCAGCTTTTCCGTGATTTTCTGAGCGAAAAATCTATTGATAATGCGCTCAACTCAAGTGAGCTGCAGGAAATGGGCATTGATACCCATATCGGGGAACCATCGCCGACTCAGCTTGAGCGAATTTGCCAAATGACCGGAAAGGAGTGGGAGGCATCCGACTGGATGGTGATCCCATTTATGGCATCCAACAACCTGGTGGACTATAACTATCGCCGTTGGCACATTGACTGCTTGGCAAAAATGGCATTGACATACATGGCAAAGCCATTGATGTTCAACCATGACCTCTGGAATATAAAGGGCTCAGAAGGCTTTTTCTTTGATGTGAAACTCATCCTGGGTGATGAGGCCGACGACGAAACCCGCAATGGCGGGGAGTTCGGGGAAGAGAACGATGAGATCCTGGAGCAGGAAGGATACTGTTGGTTATTTCTCTGTGCAGCAGTGCCTGCGGATAGCAAGGCGGCTGAAATAATTGGCCGCAGAAAGGGAAACGACTTCTCGACTGGAAGCTTGGGGTCAAAGCCGATTTACTTCTGTCCAGACTGTGAGAAGGAACAAGGCAGACCAGTCTCAGTGTTTGAGCGAGACGAAGAAGGTGAATTTGTATGCCGTCACCTCATCCCCAGCAGGTGGTCTATCAATTATGCGTCATTGTTTGGCATGAAAATGGAAAAATTCTCGCGGTATATAACACTTTATTGTGGTAACAACGAGGCCATGGAAGGCTCCATTGTAGGAAAAGGGGCACTCCCAAAAGCCAAGGTATTTCGGGAAGGAAAGAGCCTAAAAAATTAACTTTCCTTCAATAATTCCACTGCAAAGTTATCAGGTGATAACCCAAAAAAAGGTGCCCAAATTATTACGTCTTCTAGGGCTATGGATACTCGTGCCTGCTCGCGATCGCGATAGGCACTAGTCCCCAGGTTCAGGGCTTTAGCAACCACCTCCTGACTTCCCAAGTTTTTTGTAAGCCTTAATCGCTGTAAGTTTGCAGCGATAGTTTGTTTCGTGCCCATATTCTAAAAGCCGTTACTGAATTATCAATTTAGCTCAAAAGTAGGTACGTAAGGATTAAGTAGTAGCCGATTTTTATCATTTTTCAGGAATAACCTGAGAACAGTAATAAGTGGCTATAGCTATGTCTAGAAATCGCGGACGCGGATTCGGCAAGAAGGAAGTAATTGATTTGGGCACTGAGACAGGTGTACGGGATGCCATGAATTTGGCGAAATCTGCACAGTCAAGCGACCCAGAATTGCAGAAGTTTGCCCAAGGAGTCCAGGCGGCTACAGGCATTGAGTTGCCAGCGACTTTCAGTATTCAAGATTCCCTCGACGCCAGTTCACCAACTTCAGTGCAGAGCAATGAGGGAAGCTCTGCGCCAACCACAACCCAGGAGTCTGCCAGCGAAAGTCGGGAGGCTCCTATTTCTGACAATGGGGCAGAAGCTGGTGGGCAACCCGCGTCGCCAACCCTGACGTTGGATGCGGTGCGAGGTCTGGTGGAATCTGCGGTTGGGCCGTTGCGTGAGCAGGTGTCAGCGGCGCAAGGAACTGAGGCGCAGCTCAGAGAGCAGTTAGAGCAACTTCAAGGCGAATTGGCGCGATCGCAGCAAGCAGCACAGCAAAGTGAACAACGGGCTAATCAATTTGAACAACAGGCTCAGGCATTGAACGATTTGAATCAGCTGATTGGACGTAGTGATGCACCTGGGGCTCAGGGTGTTGCTCCCGTAAACTTCAACACTCGCAGCAGTATCAACGATGAACCTAAGGGGTTTGCAGCGGAGCTTGTGAGGGCGATTGAATCTGAGCAGTCCTACATGGTGCGCGATGCCCGATCGGGCTTGGTTGTGGCGCAACGTGATCCTCAATCCGCAGCGCGTGTCATTCAAGCTTCATTCATGGAAGCTGCGCTGGCCAAGCGGTCTTGGCGACAGTCCGGCGTCATTCGGGAGATTGAGGAATGGGGCAAGAGACTAGGGTATCTGAGTGGCATCACCCGAGCTGCTGGTCCGACCAGTGGGGCTGCTGGTAGTGCCCCAGACTTGTTCATCGACACCCTTTCCGCCATCATCCGCGAGACGCACAACACGATGAACGTGTTCTGGCAATTTGCCATTACTACGTTTGACCCATCGACTGCTCCAGGGAAAAATGCGCTGATTCCTCGGTGGAATTACATCGGCGAACCAACATCGCTTTCAGACTACGAGCTGGCAAGCTACAACAGTTACACGCCAGTGGGCCAAACCATTGGTACCGACACTGACTCTCAAGGGCTTGAGCAAAGCAGTGTGCCGGTCAATATTCTTCAGTATGGACTGGGCAAGAACGCATCTGTTGATACGCGACCCGTCTTCATCAGTGAGTTTCACGAAGCGATCGCGCTGTTGTCATTAATTGATGCATTGGACTCTCGTCTAATGCAGAACTACTACAAGTTTGAGGATTTATTGGTTCGAGTACGTTATGAGGCCAGCACCAAGATCCTTTACAACAACGGCGGCACCGCGACGGCAAATGCATCTGAGGTTGTCTCGGGCTCAGGAGCAATCTATAACAAGCGTTTTGCCCACAGCATGTATTCTTATCTGCTGTCACGCGCTGTGCCAACATTTGCTGACGGTTGTTACGTTCAGGTGTTGAATCCATCGGCATCAGAACAATTCCAGGTTGATTTAGAAAACGACTACCGTCCAGTCACGACCGAGCAGATGGAGAAGGTGACAAACATGTTTGCCATGTCCCACGGCCTCATCATTGGTCGGATGACAGGGTATCTGGGTTGTTACTGCGGCTTTCACACATTCTTGAGTAACACAATTGGGGTGGGGGATGCAGGGCTTCGCCCAACGACACAAAACACAACCTTTGGCGCTGGCGTTGGGTCTCAATTGACCGGCGACAGCTTTGTGTTTGGCCCAGGGGCTGTTGGTCGAGGGGTAGGATTGCCCGTCGAGATTCGTCCAAGTGGAACTGTACCGTTTGGGCTAGGGGAGTCTTACATCTGGCTCAGTCGAGAAGGCTCAGCGACCATCGACACCGACGTCGCGATCAATGCCAGCCAACAAACACGGGTCTGGAAGGCACGAACCACTCGCGTTGAGGTGTAGCCATGGCAAAGACTCCTGAGTTTTTGGCGCGGGTTGAAGAATTATCTGGGTTAAGCGGCATCAAGCTAAATACGATCGCTGAACACGCTGGTCTATCAGATAAGCCTGACTCAAACAAAACCTGGGCAGAGCAGGCAGAGGCGATCGCGATCGCTGAATTCTCCCAGCAAGGTAAGCCCATCGAGGCTCCAGAATTGCCAGAAGAAAATGCTGAATCTGGTGAAACGACTCAGGAGGGGAAGGCTCCATCAGCATTGGTGGCCTATTTCGAGGGGAATGGCATTCCCTACTGCAAAGCATGTGGATTGCAGCATCAAAACCTTGAGGATGGGACACCCGTATGTCCTGAGAGTAGGCCGAACTGTCCAAGACTGACTGAGGTGTAGGTATGGCTGGGAAAGACACACAGATATTGCACGAACTGCGGACGTTGCTAGGTGATGCGATCGCCTCTGATGCACTGCAAATCTACAACGCCAAAGTTGCCGATTTGGTGCTGTTTGAATATGACTTTGCCGTTCATGGTGGGGCCATAGGTGATATCGAGGTGGGGCCACCCAGTCCGTCTGGGACGGTCATTTTGGACGGAATGCTTGAAATCGTTACTGCGCCTACTACAGATACGACAGCAACCGTTGCACTCACGGTAGAGACTGCCGCTGACATTTTGGCCGCTACCGATACAGGTTCATTGTCGGTTGGCCTAGCTGATGTCATCCCAGTCGGGACAGCTGCAACTGCCGTCAAAACCACAGAAGAACGCAAAGTAACCGTGACCATTGCATCCGGAGCATTGACAGCTGGCAAAATTCGCGGAGTGTTGAGAACGGTTCTATTAGGATGATCCTGACTTCTGCCGATGCTGAACAATTCTTCCCCAATCTGGATATTCCGGTTGGGGAAGAATGGCTTGTGCTCAGACAAGCACAGGCGATCGCAGAAGGGCCAGCCGGGGCCAACCGACCGTTAGAAGTTGAGCCGTTTACTGAGCATCCAATCGTAGATGGCAGGGGCACTGTGCAACTGTCCAGGGTTCCTGTCCTAAATGACCCGCCAATAGTAGTCCAGGTGCGTTGGTCGGGAGGGATTGCACCCTACGGAATTTCGACAAATCAGACCAATTGGATTGACCTGGAAGAGGACAAAGACTACCGGGTCGATTACGAAAGAGGTGAGGTTGAGCTAATCACCATTGGTTCAGCCATGTTCGTGGGTATGGGGCAGCGGTATCACTCGACCTATGGCAATCGGCGATCGCGGCCAGGTGCAAAGGTGACTCCAGCAGAGATGAAAATCACCTACAGCACCGGCTACGACTTTGCAGCTAATCCGTTGAGTCATGCAGCGGAAACGATAAAGGCAGCGGTTGCAGGGATTTTGAAAATCCAGCGATCGCCACAGGCTACGGGGCTGAAGTCGTTCGATATGGACGACTTTTACAAGGTCGACTTTGCCGCTGGGCTTGCAGCTGAAGCGGCTAGCGCTGCTGCAGGAAGTCCATTTGAAGACTATTTGAAGGTGCTCCGGCAGTACAGGCCAAGGGGGGGTGTATGAGTATCCCAACGCCTCAACCACCAATTGCATTGGCTCAGCTGCCCAACATGACGTTGTATTTTCGGCAGTCGACTGGTGAGTTCATTGAAGACCCATTGACCGGCAACGAAACTGCTGAGTCAGTGGAGGTTCCAGTGCTGGCAACTGTTCGGGCCATTAAAGATGCCTCAAGGACTGACCTCCCCGGCGTTGATGTCTCATCTATACCAATGCGGGGGTTCATCGTTGATTTTGGAGAGTTTCAAGGGGAGTTGCCACTCAGCGATCGCGTCCGGGCATTGTTACTGACTAACCCCGAAACTGGTGGCTCAGAAGAGGGGTGGTTTTCATTTCAGGAGACCGTAACTCCATTTATATCTGCGGTGAAGCAGGTAGCGGGTGTGCCAATCACCGGGTTGTTTAGCGTGACGGGGGATGGCAAGGCATGAAGCTATTCTGGAACCCGCCCAAAATAACCAAGAACCTGGGGCGATACACCTATGACATTCACTATGCCGCCCTGGTGCATGAAGGGGGGGACAGTTCCCAAGTGCATTACCCAGCTAGGTCATGGACAGATAGGGCAGCGGCTGAGGCTGATGTAGAGGCGAAATTCGCGGAGTTTTACCAGCAAACCGGGAACTTGGATGCAGCGTTCAACCTTTTGGTTGACTGGTTTGCTGGGCAAATGCAAGACAAGCTGATGAGTGCGGAGTGGGCATGGCCTCATATAACGCTGCGGGAAAACGGGGATGTAGCGGGGCTCATCCGCGACATTTTTGACATGGGTGAACTTTACCGATCGCTTCAGGTGGAGGTGACCAAATGAGCAACTTTGCCACGCCGACCAAGGCAAAAGAGATGCGCGACTTGCTTGAGCAGTTGCTGGGCGATCGCATTGGCAGGTTTAGCGACGGCACCAAGGCGCTTTGGGTGACACCACCATTGCTTGATGGAGCACTGAGCTGCGACGGAATTCAGGTGGTGATTGGACGGTTTGGTGAACAACGACGGTCTACGGCATCTGAATCAACATCCCAATCAACCCGCGAGTTTGACTGGAAGGTTGAAATTACCCAGTTTGACCGCTCAGCAACAGGGGCCGCGCTACTGGAAGAAGTTGTTCATCTAATGCGCCAACGATTCCCGCTGCGGCGGGAGAGATCACTTGAAGAGGTAGAGGGGATATTTCCAAAAGTCTCCTTCTTAGTTCAAGGCATCGAAGTAATTAATCACTAGGGGGAGAGTATGTCCAGCGTTATCAACTATCCAACCGATATTGAAACCTCTGTATTCACACGCCTTCGCTTTGTGCCCTTACCAAAGGGTACGCGGGTGCCGCCAACCTACACAATCACGACGGCGGCTGAGGGAACGGATGTGCCGGTGACCGCCTCTGCCGAGGTCGCCAAAGGAGCAACAACGGCTACCGTCAATGCGATCGCAGGCGGTATCCCCAACAAGTCAAAGGTGCTATTTGCAAATGGGGTAACCCTGAGGTTGACGGCAGCGGCAGCGTCGGGGGCAACGTCATTGCAGACAGAAGCTGCGCCCGACACGATTCCTGCGAATACATCTGGCTCATATCGGGCCGGGAAATTGACGGCGGGGACAGAATTCCTATCAGTTGTTGCCCTACCCAAAGACTTGCACCAGGGCGAGATCCTGACGTTCGGAAGTGTTGAGGTAACCGTCACAGACTACGCACCAGTGGGCGTTTCAGAAATTGACATCCTGCCTTTATCTGAAGTCCTGACGCCATCAACATCTGCTCAGACCCGAGCCTCCCTGTTTTTAGCTGGCATCACGGATGCATCACCATCTTCAAACCCGAAGTTAGTAGACGCAACAAACTTCAACTCTGGCGCTGGTAACGAACAGTTAGTTACTGGGACAAACCGAACGCTGAATTTTGCATTCCAGCGAACCCTTAATGACCCAGGGGCCGACGCCCTCATGCAAATTCTCTACGACGACCGAGCTTTTAATAGAGAGATTCATACATCCCTGATTCGCGCATCTGGAGAACTGTATGAGGGTGCCTGCATCCCCACGACTGGAGACCAGCAATCGCCCGTTCAGGACAAGGTGATGATTAATTGCAACCTCCAATTCCAGGGGGGTAGTTTCAAGTACGAGGCTTATGCAGGTGCTTACGACGCTTATCAACTGAGGGTGTAAGCACTTGTGGGAAATCATGACGGCATTTGGTCAGCAGGTGTGGTTAGCCAATTGCCGTCGATTAGAAACAGGGGCGATCGCTTGTGGCTTTGGCCATTTTGAGCCACGAACCCCAAAGACGCTTTTCCTTAGGGATGAGAACGGTAAGGTTGTCACCCAGGTTTACACGCCAGAAGAAGTTATAGACAAAGCTTTGCCCGTGGACATGGGCGATATTCCAGACCCAATAGTGATGAGGCGAATTGAATGAAAGGGCTTCCATTTTTAACGCTTCCTAAGGAGAAGCAGATTGCTGAAATTGGAGATGAAGGCACTGGAGTTGTTCATCTGCTCAAGCGAGGCGGGGTCACTCCTAAAGAGAACCCGGCTGATATGCAAGAGCGGCAGAAAAAGACAGCAAAAGTTCAAGCGCTTCTGATAAAAGCAACACAACGCCTTGCTAAAAACGAGAACATCAGTCGCACTGAGGCAAGGAAGCGGCTGTTTGCAACACCTACAAAATCGGCAGAAAACGGCGAACAGGTTGAGGAGGAAGGAGCAGGTCTTTACGACCATCTTGAGCCTGAAGAGGTTGAGATGTTTCTACAGCTCCAAATTGAAACTCAGGAACTCAGAATCCGGGCTGCAACCCTGATGATTCAGTTCCGAATTGCGTTTCCTGTTGAAGTCGTGGCCTTAGCCAAGGCTGGCTCAGAGGCGTTAGAGGTTAAACCTATTGGGTTTGGGATTCCCGCAGGCGATCGCATTTTGTTTGGCGACATCGTTGTAGAAGTCAGCGACTACGCTGATGAAGGAAGTTTGACCATTCAGGTTGAAAAATTGAAAGCACCTATTCGACCTGAGACGGTTGGATATCTTTGCTTCAAGGATGCCTCGACGGCCAAAATTGGTGACCCTAACTGGACACAGCCGGACACAGAAAGTCTACTCCTTGAAAGCCAAGTTCAGTTGCTATATGACTTTTACCGAATGGAAGCAGCTGGCCTTGACTCAATCGAAGAACTTTATGCAGAGGAGGAGGAGGATAACGAATTAGGGTCGGGGGAAGACAGCTCAGCGACATTGAGCGATTCATCAAGCAGCCGATTATTGACTGGGGAGATATCTATCTCCGACTCCAATGGCTTGGATGTAGAGAGGAGTGGCTCAACTCCAGAGACTTTGGAAATCAGCCCTGTTGGTTAATTTTTCGGGTACTGAATTCTTACGAAAAGCAGTACCGGAACGATGTCAATGATCGCTCCATGACGATGGCCAATGGATGGAGCTGGCTCCGCAATTCGCTAAGAGGTAGCAAATCCAAGTCGCCAAAGACCAAGCCACAAGACTTTTTGAAATACAAAATCGATGGCGAAAAGTCTACGCCTAGAGCGTTAACGGACGAAACGGCTTCATTGCTCGCCAGATTGATTAAGCAAAGCAAAGTGCCTGCTCGAATTGCAGGGAATTTGAAATTACTTACCGAGGTGAAAGAACAACTATGAAATGGACTGTGATCTCTGGAGAACCTGCACCCGGAATAGTGCGAGTTCTGAAGGATGGGCAAGAGATGCCGGGGGTTCTAAGGGTGGAAATTGCCAACCTTGAGACTGGCATGATCCCAGAACTAACGATTACGTTGCTAGCTCCCGACTTATCTATTGTCAGGGCAGACGAGGAAGAAGTTGTACCCCCCGTCGTGGAGTCTGTGTCGCCCCGCAAATCTAGGACAACGACGGCGGCTAATACAGGCAATGGTAATGATGCTGCGACTGGCGCAAAGACAAACGGAAAGTAGTGCTCAATGGCAACGACGTTAGGTGCATTAGTTCTCGAACTGGGTCTTGACGATTCTCGATACAAGACCCAACTTGTTAATGCACAGCGTCAGGCGATCGCGGCTGGGAAGCAAATAGAGAGACAGTTTAAAGCTGGCGGCGGGTCATTAAACCTCAAAGCAGAGGTTGATGATTCGCGGCTTTATGATCTCAATCAGCATTTAGATATAAAACGCCAACACTTTGGAGAGTTGCAGGCGTTTCTTGCACAAAATCCGCTGCAGGTAAGAGTAGATGCATCAGAGATAGAGCAAGCCGAGCAAGGCATGCTGCGGCTGGAGAAGGCACAGAAGCGATCGCAGCTACAACTCTCTCCCCGTCCCCAGCAGCAGTTGGAATACCAAAGCGATCGCCCATCACCAACCGGGGGGCAGTTTGTTGCTCAAGAGGCAGCCGGGAGCCCCAATCGTCCAATCGAAATTAGGAGTGCGTCGATTGAAGCGACGCTGGCGAGCGTTCATGAGTCCGTTGAAAAAGCTGCCGGTAATGTACTGGAACTGTCCAGTGGCAGAATTCGATTTGACCAAAGGGCCAATCGGTTTAGATGGGCTGAGGGGGAGAACAAAGGGCAGTACGTTTCTAATGCTGTCGTTCAAGCCGTTACGGGTGTCAAACTGTCAATTGACAACCTAGCCAAACAACAAGAGCAAACCTCAATTGAGTCCATTAAAGAGGGCTTTTTTGAGGGCATTGGTGAGAATTTTGGGAATCAGGTTGCTAGGGGGCTGCAGAAGCAAGTTAGTCAGCGATACGGTGCCGACATCAAAAAGTTTGGGCATCAGTTACAGGAAGTTTTCAACCCTAACAAGCTCGACAAATTTGAGGATGCACTGGTCTCCATATTGGAGGATTTGTTTGTCTACTCTGATGAACAGGAGCGAAACCAAAAGTTAGGGCAGTATGCCCAGCGGTTTGGTACTGGGGTAAAAGAGGCCGGGATGCAGGTTGCCGGACAAGGGGTAAAACTTGCTGCCCAACCGCTCAGGATTCGCAAACGGGTGCAGCTGGCCCGCTCAATGGAGCTGGCAACACAGATGGCCGATGAAATCGAGGTTCCTGATTTAGAAGACCCTGAAAAAATCAAGCGGATAGCCTTGCTCAGCGGCGGCGTTGACTATCAAGAAGGTGGCCTTAATACCTACTTCTCCCGTAACGTCATGAAAAATGTGTTGGGAGACGACACTGAGGCGGTGCCAGTCCCCAATGTTTACTCAAATAGCAAAGACCTAGGGCGATTATTTGATGTTAAGAAAGCCCTTGTTCAGGGGTTGGGCAAGATCACGGGTAACGCCGAGCTAAATGAGATGGGAGAGGAGATCCCCGTAGACAAACTGCTCAATATTGCCATTGAAGCCGGGTTCAACCCCGACGCGGTGATCATGGAGGCAGTTCGCAGGGCCTATGAGAAAAAGTACCCAGACAAGCAGTTTGTATTTGGGGGAACGTCGGCGGGGACAATTGCAGCTGAGGAAGCCACTGCGATCGCAGAGCGGGGTGGCGCAACCAACACCAAAGGGTTTGGGGCAACACTTGGGCTGACTGGCCTTACCCAAACCGCTAGCCCCGAAAACTTTAAAGCAATTGTTGGTGATCTCGACCCGCTGTATTTAACCCTGTTTGGGTCTGGTGGAATTGACCGAGAATCGTTGACCAAAACCCAAAGAAAGGTTTTGGACGCAACGATGAAGGAAATGCCACTACCACCCGACCTATTGCAGGGCATGCTGAAGCCATCTGCAAACACAGAAGTGGTGAAGGGTGCAGGTATGGCCCACCACTTGGGCCAATTCATGGCCGAACCTGATGTTCAGAAAATACTGTCTGAGTTCCTGGGGACAGAGCAAACGCCTGAGTTTCAAGGGAAGGCAGGAACCTCTGCATTTAAAACCTACGCGGATATGTTTAGCCAGTATGAGGCACTAGATAGGACATTTCGGGCATTAGCTGGTGAACAGGGCGCGATGGAAGAGATGGGCCAGGGTAAATATGCCTTTGTGACCCCTGAAGGAAAACTGAGAAAAAACTTTGGGCCAGAGCAAGAGCGATTTGACCTGGAATACGCTGCCGACGAATTTCAGGTCAACAAACGGGTGAAAGGCGTCGCCGCTGAAGAGGGGCAGAAATTTAAGCGCATCATGGGTGACCTGGTTGGTGCACTGAAAGATGTTGAGGAGGTTGACCCAACCAAAATAGAGGCGATCGCCAAAGAGTTTCGCGACATTTTTGGCACTGCACCCAAGCTTAAGGAAGGTGATCGCGATCGCATCGAGCGAATTGCAAGGGGAGAATCACCAGAAGAAGTCGGCTTTAAACTTGAGCGCACCGGCCCGCGCCTAGAAGACTTAGAAAAGTTAAAGCAACAGGCTAAGCAGGCAGAGGCAGAGGCGATCGCAGTACCTGAGCCACAGCCAGATGCATTGACAGAGGCAGCAAAGGTAACTAAGACTGCGCTCGCTCAGGAGATGCCACCCGAGCAAGTATCGGGGAATATGGCAATAGCCTTTGCTGAGAAGGCAGGCGGCATTTTGAAGGAGATGGCGTCCGGCGCTGGAGAGGCACTGGGACGCAAGGCCGAAGAAATTCTAGTGAGTCGAATCAACAACCTGTTGGCGCAGGTACCCGGCCAACGAGATGTGCTTGAGGCTAACCCTAGGCAGATTCAAAAGGTATCAGACCTTACTCCAGAGGATATTCAGCGGTTATCGGCACTCGGAACTGAGGATCTTGTCAAACTGCTGGGGAGTGGGGCAAATATTGCTGGCAATGTCGCCAAAGGTGGAGCTGCGATCGCGATTGGCACCGGACAAGCGATCGCTCCCATGGCGGCGCAGGGGGCAAAGGCATTAGGCAGTAAAGCTCAGCAAGCCATGCAAGGGGCGCAGGAAGCGGGGCTGATTGAAGAAAGTCAGCGTCGCATCATGGCGCTGAAGTCTGCTGCGGAGAAGGCGGGGGCACTGTTGCCCGGTCGTCAGAATCAAGGCAAAGCCTATGCCGACGTTGTAACCAAGTTGTTACCTGCACTCAATAAAGAGATTGACCAGGCGATCGCGGCATTACCACCAGCGGATCGCATGGCAACAAAGGAAGGGAGTCAGCTAGCCAACCTTAAATCGCAGGTTTCAAAACTTGAGAAACAGATGCAGGGGTTAGTTGAACAACTACGACAGGTGATGGCTCAGCAGGAAGAAGTATCGGGCGAAGACATCATAGATGCTGAAGTCATTTCAGAGATTGAGACGCTTGCGTTTGGAGGGGCGCAGGTACGGCAATTGCAGGCGGCCCAACCACCACCGATTCAACCTCCATCAGCGGGCGTCATACAGAAGCAGATTAAAGATTTAGGAAAAAGTTTTAGCGTTCAATCTAAGGCGATCACCACCCTAGGCGCGGATTCATCAGAGGGGCGGCAGATTGCAAGAGACATTGCCAATGCTGCTGATGAGGCTAGAGCAGCAATTGAGTCATTACTAGAAAGCCTCGGAGATAACGCAACCACTGGACTAAGACAAGTTGCTGGGGCCAGCCGTCAACGCATCACCAAAGCTGAAAAAAAGGCGTCTCGTGTATTAGACACCGAGGGAGATGCACAGAACCTTGGTCAGGATGTTGGGGAAGGTCTCAACCAAGGCATAAGAGGCTCAATCCAAGAGGTTCAGCAAACCGCTAGACTACTTGCCCAAGCCGCTATTGAAAGCACCAAGGGCGAGTTAGATATTCAATCACCGTCGAAAGTGTTTCGATGGATTGGGCGGCAAGTTGGGGCTGGTTTTCGGGTTGGCGTAACCGAAAGCATGAAAGGGGCTGTCAGCAACAGCCCCGTTGGAGAATTTGCGAAACGCAGTAAGAAGGAAGCCAAGCAGGTTGCCCAGGACTTTAAAGTTCACTTTGGGCAGGCCAAGCAGTTCGTCACGGGACTGCTCAAAGCATTTGTTGGCTTCCAAGTTCTATCCTTCATCGGCCCATTCCTGCAAGACTTTGCTAGGCAGTCGATTGAGGCTGCAATGGGGGCTCAGCAGCTAGAGCGATCGCTGACTTTTGTCATGGGGTCAGCCCAGGCCGCCAAGGAAACCATTCGGGCATTAAGAGATGAGGCAAATGAGCTAGGCACAAATGCCGCTGCTTCAATCCAGGGCTACTTCCAAATTTCGGCATCGACCAGGGACACATCACTGGAAGGGGTAGCGACAGATCAGATTGCTAGTGCATCGAGTTCGGCGGCATCAGCTTATAACCTTTCGATTGCACAGGCAGAAAGCGTCAATACGGCCATCAGCCAAATGGCATCAAAGGGCAAAGTCAGCGCTGAAGAACTTCGCCAGCAATTGTCTGAAGCACTACCGGGGGCATTTCAAGTCGCTGCTCGGGCTATGGGAGTGACCACCCAAGAACTAGACCGAATGCTAGACCGGGGTGAGTTGTTGTCTGAAGAATTCTTACCCCGGTTTGCTCAGCAATTGTCGGCAGAAACATCGGCTGGGGTTGTTGGGGCCGCTAATTCCGCACAGGCATCGCTCAACCGTCTTGAAAACCAAATAACTGAGATTAAGGTTGCGTTTGGGGAAGGGTTAATACCAGTTCGGAAGCTTGGGACCGACATACTAGCCAAAGGAATCGAGGGACTAATAAAAATCCTCCCCGTACTGACGACACTGGCCACAACATTTGCTGCTCGGTTTGCAGGCAATCTGATTGTGACAATGAACCTAGGGGCAAAGGCCGCTGGAATATTGATATCTGCAATCCTTCGACTAACTGGAGTGCTGAAGGCGGGCGCAAGCATCAAGGGGATGGCGGCGGCGATCGCACTCTTAAGAAACAACCTACTGTCGGCAGCCAAGGCCACGTTAAAATTTGCCGTTCAGTTTGCCATCATCCAAGGGGTGATTGACTTGGCCAAAATGATGGGCAAGGCATTCAAGGACGGTGGTGAGGAAATCAATCAGTTCGCAGACCAAGCCATCCAGAGCATGGAGAAATACAGAGCTGCGATCGCTGAGGCAAGGGGCGAGACTGAGGACTTTTTTGCATCCCTGCCAAAGGGTAAGTCTCAGATTCAAGGTGAATCACTGCTAGAGGACTTTCTATTCCTAGGCGACATATTTGGTGATCAGAACATCCGGGCACTGGAAGGGGGCCTTAGAAAAGCATTTGAGTTTTCACCTGTTGGGCTTGCTATGAGGGGAATGGGCAGAGAACCCATTTCCCAGTCCGAGAAAGTCGCAACAGACCAAGAAATTGCCCGAAACGAAGTAATGGGGCAAATGAATCGAACCCTATCTGAGGTCTACAACCAGATTGGGCTTGACGGCCAAGGTGCCAATGAGGTCGCGAGGTTAAGAGAACTTGATAGGGAATTACAGCGGCTGCAGGGTCGTCGTCGAGCAATTAGACCTGGGGATTCATCAGCACGCAGGCAGTTGGATTCTGAAATAGATGCACTTCTACAGGAGCGGGAAGTTTTAGCCAAGCCAGTTGGTCAGCTACAGCAAAAGTTGGCCGCCGAAATCAAGGCAATTGAAGCCACCATTCAGGAGCTGGATGAAAAGGCAGCGACAGACTTGGTTGACCAAGAAACCTATGAGAAACAGTCAAAGCAGCTACAGGAGCAACTTGAGGCCGCACAATCCGCTCAGGACAAATTCAATGGACTGGTTCGACAGTCAGTCAATATCGTTGGCATGCTGAGCCGAGAGTTTCAGGGCGTCAGTGATCGCCTGCGTGACATAAATGCTCGGATAGAGATTGGGTCGGCATTGCAACGTAAAGCGATCGCTGACATACGCGCAGGCGGGGCAACAGCTGGGCAAACCAGAACGTTGGAGTATCTGTCCCAACAGGATGAGCTGAGAAGAAGAATCGAAGCAAATCAAGAGGCAATGCGGGATCTCAGCTCACTGCTATCAGGCTCCGAGGTAACCCGAGCATTGGATGTTACTGGAATTGGTTCACTTCAGTCGATTGGCCCATCTGAGCTGGCATCCAGTGCAGAGCGATTAGGGGAAGGTAGAGAACGCGAAGTATTAGAAATTGCCGCACAGCGGTACGAAGAACTGCAACAGCTGCAGGTTGAAACTGCAAATCTAGAGGCCGAGATATCTAGTGCTCGGGCTAATGCTCAGGAAACAATGGTGCAGCTCTCAAAAGACATTGCTGAGTTTTACAGAGGCATTGCCCAACAAGCGGAGGAACTATCCATTGCCACCAAGGAGAGCCAAAACCAAACCGCGCTGATGCAGGCTAAGAGTAAGTTACAGCAAGCCTTGGTTGGGTTCTCCAAGTCATTCCTTAATGAATTCGTGGATTCCCTGATCGGGTTGGTTGAAGCCCTGAATGAGCCACTTCAAAATGCGATCGCGGCCCAGCAGCAAATCTTGGCAGCATCTCAGGGATACCAACAAATCATGCAACAGAGCATGGGCTTCCAGCAGATGATGCCAGGGATGATTCCAGGGCAACAGCTTGGAGGCAGGCTTGGGCAGGGAACGCTGGTTGGCATCGGTGGAGACACGGGGAGAAGCAGCGGGCCTCATTTAGATATTCGCTATTCCCGCAACTATGACCCCAATCGCAACCGACCGACAGATGAGCATCTAGACCGATTCGCGATCGATGGCGTGCCCCTCACCCAGGGGCGAATCACATCGGAGCACAGGAGTAGAAATTCTCGACGCCCTGGGCATGATGGCGTTGACTTTGGGCTTAACGTTGGTGCTCAAATCACAACCACAGTGCCCATTCAATCGGTCAGCCAGCCCGTTTGGGATGAAGGTGGGGGAGGTTGGTATACGACCGTGACCTTTGAGGATGGGGTGCAGATGAATTTATTGCACCTCGACCCCAGCTCACGCAATGCGGGAATTGGAACCGGAGGGGCCCCAATTCAGCAGGCGGCCAGCAGACCCTCATCCGGTAGCATGCCGATGCCGCAGGTGACTGGGCCGGGCCGCATTCCCAGAGGGGGAACACTTGGGCAAGCAGAGCGGGTGCAGTCCGACCCCGCTGGGGCGGTAGCGATCGTGCAGGCGGCCCAGCAGCTTGGGCTAAACCCGCTCGAATTTGCAGCATTGATGAGTTTCGAGTCAGCCGGAACCTTTAATCCCAATATTCGCGGGGGCGACGGCAATCTGTACAAGGGCCTGATTCAGTTCAGCCCCAGCAATCAGCAGCAGTACGGCACTGGGGGGCAGCAATCGATTGCTCAGCAGATGCCGTCCATTGTCCAATACCTCCAAGACAGAGGATTTCGCCCTGGTGAGCACAGTATCCAGCATGCTTATTCAGCTGTATTGGCTGGTAATGCCGATGAATCTTACTGGCATTTGCGCGATAGCAACGGGACATCGGTGCGTAATGCTGCACCAAGATTTCAGCAAGGTGATCACTATGAGCGTGGAATGCAATTTCTGCGTGACAGCGGAATTCAGGTAAATGGGGGAGTAGTCGCGGCTATCCCCCAGGGTGCTGCCGCTGGGAATAATCCATACTCACAGTTTGGCACCGCAACCATACAAAATCAGCTTAGCGGTGCGCTGGGAATGGCCAATCAAAATCTGCAGGGGCAAATTGCCAACATCCAAGGATACCTAGAAGCCCAAAACCTGCTGAGCCAAGTCAATATCGACCTACAGACGCAAAACGCCGAAAATCAGATAGAGGAAGCCCGACGGCAGATGCAGGATCAAGACCGGGGATATCAGCGGCAGATTGAGGACTTGCAATTGCAGGTTGGGCCACAGACACCTGAGAGAGAATTAGAGCAGCAGTTGGTTCAGATTGACAGACAGTATCAAGATCTTGACCAGGGACTTGGCAGATATGTTGAACAGTTAGACGCAACGCTAGGGCAAAGCGGCGAGATTATCACAGCCATTCAGCAGCTATCGGAAGTGGGGGCAATCCCCAACGACATGGCACGCAGTTTCATCAATCAGATTGAGTCAACCGTTGCTGCGATCGCGCCAATTTA
This sequence comes from Cyanobacteria bacterium J06639_14, assembly GCA_039818605.1. Lineage (GTDB taxonomy): Bacteria > Cyanobacteriota > Cyanobacteriia > Phormidesmidales > Phormidesmidaceae > SIO1E4. The sequence goes on from JBCBTQ010000053.1 coordinate 21,998, forward strand.
TGAAGACGCACAAGGCTATGTTGAAGAGAATCAGAGGCTCCGAGACGAACTAAGACAGCAAGCGATCGCGGAATTTGAGCGTCAAGAACAGCAACGGCAGCTCAGCGTGCGTGGGCGCCAAACTGATGTCCAGCGATCGCTAAATGAGCAACTATTGCCCCAACTACGACGGGAAGGTGGTGGGCAGCAAGCACTAGTGATTGAGCAGGGCTTGGCAGAAATGGAGCTCAACCTCCAACTCGACCAAGCGATCGCCGAACTCAATGAACTCGAACGGGTTGGGCAGATTACCGAAGAAGAGGCCAATCAACTCAGGGAGGCTTATGAGCAGCTGAACCAAGTTAGCCTGGAAAATCTGGAGCGACAGTTGGGACGACAACGGCGTGAACTAGACCTGAACCAGCGCACTGCTGTGTTTGACAGTGAGCAACAGGTTGGCGACGCCATGATTCAGCGTGCAGAACTGCTGGGCTTTGGCAATGCCCCCGGCGTGAACCAGATGCGCGAAGACCTAGCCATACAGCAGGCAAATCTAGACCTAGAACAACAACTGCTGGAGCTGGAGCAAATTGCTGAGCAGGCTGGATACTCTGCTGAAGCGGTTGAGCAGATGCGCCAAAACCTCATCTTGGCCAATGACATCAACCTGGAGAATATCAGGCAGCAGTTTGATGATCTCCACCCAGTCATCGAATCCGTTAAATCGCCATTTGAAGGTTTCTTTGCCGACATCCTTAGCGGCACAACGTCGGTAGAAGAAGCCTTCCAGAAAATGATTCAGTCAATTGTCGCCAACTTAGCTCAGCTAGCGGCACAGAGACTGGTTGAGGGACTGTTTGGCTCTATCTTGGGTGGTGGCAGTGGGGCTGGATTTGGTGGAGTCCTGGGCAGCCTGTTTGGATTTAAAGACGGTGGCGTTGTTCCTAACTATGCAGGCGGCGGGGTGGTGCAGCCCATGTCTGGCATGGCTATGATGCGGGAGGGGACGGGCGCGATCGCGGATGCGCTCAAAAAAGAGGGGCCAAACTCAGTGCTGGCGGCATTAACGCCTGGCGAGATTGTGTTGACGGTTCAACAAGCCCGCGCTTACCAAGAGATGGGCCTAGATGAGGTTTTGAACTTCAATCAAGGCGGAACGGTACCAGGCGGGGCAGCATCACCCAGCCCCGTATCAATTCCTAATGGCGGAAATACCGTCATCGTGCCCGTCAACGTTAACACCGGAGGAAGCTCCAACGAAAATCAAAGCGCTGAGCTTGGGGCAAAACTTAAAGGGCCAGTATCGGAACTGGTGATGACGATTATTACCAGAGAGCAGAAACCCGGAGGTGTATTGAACAAGTAAACGCTGGAGCTACGGCTTTTAGCCTATTTCCGTTTATTGAGCTTGCAATCCTGTTCGCGGGATGAATTAGAGATTGGAGGAGCATCGCCCCTCGGTGCGGGCGAACCCGCTTCCTGCTTCGTCGCTCGCACATTGGCAAGCTCCACAGACGTGAATTCCCCAGCCCAAGTCAGGTATGTGCTCAACTGTAAACGTTTACAGTCAATATCAAAGGCAAAGGTGCAGAGGCGAAGTGCCATACAAATACTCTTCGCCTTCAATTTTAATGAAAAGCGATTTATCCAAAACTAAACGCTTTCGATCGCACCAGCTTTTATGGACATATCGTGCCGACTTCGCGTCAGCAACAATCACAAAGATACTGTCACTCAGGAAAGTCATCGATATCCCTGAGAGCCGCTTCCAGTCATCAAACAAGCTCATCAAAACCTCTGTGAAACCCCGTACCTTTAGGCTGGGGAGGGATAGGAGGCTAGGCGGCGGGGTTCGATGCCCTGCTGACTAGCAATCCCGTGAACCGCTGGACTAGTTGCACTTTCGACTTAGTAAACTGGCCCAAGCGTTGCCAGTCAGCATTGCTGACTGATACTTGGCGAGCTGTGTCACCACTAACCCACCCGATATACTGACGACCTGCCATCTCGGCTCTAACGAGGTCTCCCTTGCGGAATCCGTGGCGTGTGACCGTACCGCCATAGGCTCGACGTTTGCCGCCTTTGCGGAATTGCAACAGGTGGAGCTGACGACGACTAATTGGTGGTCTTCGGATAACTCGAAATTCTGAATCTGTAACAGCGACTTCACCCACCCACTGAGCACCATTAGTACGAGCAGTGTGAAACCGCCGATAGCTGATGAACTCTGAACAAGCCAGAGCCACGCCATCAATAGCGTGAGATTCTGGGCATTGTGCCGCCTTATCCCTAATCTTCTCTAAGCCAAGCTGACGGCGAATATTGGCCGTCTCCCACCCGTAGATGGTGGTAGTTGGCGCAATCTGACCTAGCTGCTCAATAGCCCATTTCTGACCTACCATCACAGGGCTAAACCCTTTGTTGCCAGTGGCTTTAACGTACTCGCAGACAATCCCAGAGATGGGATAGATAGCCGCAATCTTTTGGACAACCCTCAGCTCAAGCTGTCGGTTTGCCCTGATTGACGGCGGCACCTTTTGGGCGGTGCGATTATTAAAGCGCTTCTGTCGATGGTTCCGATCCTTGAATGCAACATCTCGGTTAATCCTCCGAGCCCTGCGAGTGCGGCGCATCATTGCACGGGTTTCCATACGTGCCTTAACCGTCTTGAACGGTAAGACCAGATGGACCATGAACAGTGTGCAATGGGTGCTCTGGACGCCAACGCCTGAATAATGCTTACCTGGGTCAACGCCGACCGTAATTGGTTGGGTTGCTGCACCCGCCTCGGTAGTGAGCTGGACATAGAACATGCCCAAGTCCGACCACTGCTTAATGGCTTTGCCAGACTCTAGCCAGCACCGTGCCCGTTGGGGTGTGGTTGGCATGAGTGGTTTACCGTCTTTGCTAACTACTGGAATTCTCAAGATAGGTATAACCCCTTATATGGTTTAAGTCCCTTCGACCAATTTGCTCAACATGTCCTACCCTTAGCAGCGCCTGTGACTTCCAGGCTTGGAGTGGGCTGAACTAGGGAAGTATTCAGCCGTCCGTAGCAGAGCAAATCTAGCGGTCTAGTCGCCTTTTAGTTGGGGATGATCCCCCCAAGCTCCGTCCTTCTAGGGCGGAGAAGGTGACGAAAGTATTCCCATTTTTTGATGAAGGAGCAGGGGAGAGGCGATGCCATCTCCCCAAAAAGCAGGATTATCTGCTAACAATTTCGCCCTCACCGAGGGTGTAGGCGTAAAAGTCACATCCCACATAATCCTCTATGGGATCTTCAATGCCAGACTTGCACCGAACCACATAAAGCCAGCCGTAGTCAGTACCTTCAGAAATCGCGACGACAGGACTTACGTATTCAATTCCTGTGATTACACCGTCAACAATGGTGTTGTCTTTTTTGCAGCTTTGGACAAAGCTAATTTTTTGAAACAATTCATATTTAGATTTAGGTGGGTTGGGAATCTGCGATACAGGCTGACTCATGCGGCTACTCCAAATTCAAGATGAATGACATTGTTGAGAGGCTTAATTACCCCCAAGTGCTGGGCCAAAGCAACCACATCAGACTTCCGCCGCAAATCCAATCCTTGAGTAAAGGGACACACTTTACGCAACTTGCGAGAGCGGTAGCCTTTGCTAAAGCGAGCAACGCCACAAGCTCGGTAGATTGCAAGGCGCAATTCGTTGATATGGGTCTTCGCGGTTAAAATCGGAGTGGTCATTTTCTTGGCCTTCTTACAGAGGGCGATCGCTTTGGGTGGTGCCGGATGCGATCGCCTTTTGTTATTCCTATTATCTATAATGGATTATAGATTGTCAATGATATATTAAATATTTTAGGATATAGGCTATATTTAATATGCAGTCGTTCAGCCGTAATCTATGGAGGTGAATAAATTAATGGGACTGCAAGACATGGCACGCATTACTATTGAGCGCTTCTGGCCGAAGGATATGACCGTAAACGCTGTTCACGAGAAATACGGGCGGGACCTAGATCTCAATCCATATACCTTGAAAAAAGCTCTTGAGGGAACCCTCAACAGCATCCAGCCAGACAAACTCATTGCCCTTAAAAAGCTGTGCTCTGCTTGGGCAAATAAAAGCGTCAGTCTAGATGACATTGTTTTGGAGGATGAGAGCGATCGCGATGACTAACAAAGCACAGAGAGCCATCATCCAAATTGGAGCTCTTGAAGTCGATGGGTTCATGATGCCTGATGGCGGCTATTGCATGAACCAGACCGAGACAGCCGCAAGCGTCGGGATGTCAGAAAGAAACGCCCGCGATTTTTTACGTTCAAAAGCCATAAAATCCTTGCTGGGCGAAGGTTATACGCCCGCGAAAAAAGACTTGATTGAGGTTGAGTCCAGCACTCAATCTAGGGGTCAAACCCGAATCAGTCCATTGTCTTTGATAGAAGTGTCAGCATTCTGGTTGTGGCAAGCATATAGAGGAAATAAGCAAGCTCTGGCCCTTTGTATGGGGCTAGTAATTGAATCCCTAGAGCAGCGCTTTGACAATGCTTTTGGGGTTAGTCGCAGTGCTACTGAATACAATGAGCGCTTGTCCCAGCGAATGAGTCAATTTGAAAACCAGTTGTCTGCCCTTTCAGATGCCTATGCAGAGCCCGACATCCTAAGAGAAGACAATGAGCGATTGCGGTTTGAGAACCAAGTGCTGAGAGAGCAGGTGCAGGAACTAGGAGGCACACCACCGCCACCCGGTGAGAACACATCATCATGACGAGCCCTAGCGAAAGACATTTATGAGAGCGATCGCGATGAATGAGCAAGCGAAAAGCCAACAAATCAAGACCCTTGAATTTACGTTGCATCTCAACGCCACACAGGCTGCGACTATAGACCGCTGGTTGGATGTACAGCGATGGGTTTGGAACGAAGGCTTAGCGCTACTCAAAGACTTTGAATCTCAACGCCACTACAATAAGCACGACAAAGCGTATGCTCCGTGCTGTCCCATCCCTTGGGAATACCATTGGGGCAAAGACGAAAAGGGCAAATGGCAGTTAGAGCGTCCATATTCCGTCATTGCTGAAGGGAAGCGACGATATCCACCTAAATGCCGAACCCTTCGCCCAGTTCGATTGGAGCGAGACAGTGAATACAGCCTCACGCCATTGTTTGCCTACAAGCTACATCCAGATAAACCCTGGATGAAAGACTGTCCCTACAAAATGACCCAGGGCACCATCAAACTACTCGCCACCTCATGGGCTGAATACCGCAAAGGTAAGCGCAAATCACCTCGGTTTAAGACCACCAAAGGGCGTTATACCAATAAAACCCTCAACGATACTCAATCTGGCAATGCGCGAATTGAAGGCGATCGCATTCGATTGCCAAAGCTGGGATGGTTGAAGGTACGATCGCTTGCTAAACGCTGGCCCGCAGGGGTTGAGGTAAAGTCCTATCGCATCAAAAAAGACCCCAGTGGCTATTACCTGTTTTTAGTGGGCGCGATCGCGGGTGAGAAGCCCAAGCCATCGGATAAAGTCTGTGGGTTAGATGCGGGGGTTGTTCACCTGCTCAATGATGATGCTGGCAAACATATTGATATTCCTTATCCACTTCAGCGTAGGTTGAAAGTGCTCAAGCGCTTATCACGCAAAGCGTCTCGACAGCAGCGGGGGAGTGCTAACCAGGCTAAAACCTATGCCCGAATTGCTAAATTGCATGAGAAAATCAGACGCGATCGCAAGGCATGGCATCACAAAATTACAACTTTTGCGGTGCGTAAATTTGGTGGCATAGCAGTTGAAGCCTTGAACTTAGCAGGGATGGGCAAACGACCAAAGCCTAAACCCAAAGAGGATGGCAGTGGTTATGAACGCAATATGGCCACTGCAAAATCAGGACTCAACCGCAAGCTCAGAGATGCGGGGATTGGGGCGATGTACAACCTGCTAGAAAAGAAATGCAAGGTGTTTGAGCGACAATTTTCAAAGGTGCCAGCAGCTTACACCAGTCAAACCTGTAACCATTGTGGCGTGGTGGATAGTGCTAGCCGTAAGAGTCAATCAGAATTTGAGTGTGTCCATTGTGGTCACACTCAAAACGCGGATGCCAACGCTGCGATGAACATCTGCGATGCAGCCTTCCCGGAATACCGGAGAAGCTATCCAGCTTGGGCTGGAGAACGCAAGAAGCCTGTGGAGCTTGCCAGTGTGCAAGCTAAGAAGCAGGAAGCGGGGTTACCCGCACCGAGGAGCGATGCTCCTCCAATCTCTAAATCATCCCGCGAACAGGTGGATTTTATCGCTGAAACGGGATGAAGGCTCAATTAGGGATTGCAAGTGGATTGTTCCCCGCTGCTGCACCCTGCGGAATGGCGGCCTGAAACGGGATGAGGCATTGATTAGCGATCGCAATTTGGTGTAATGCGATCGCTCGTGCTGAAGAAGGCAAGATGAAGGCTCAGGAGCGTCTTGCTTCTGCCACTCACATGTTGACCATCATCAACCCGTCTCTGCCTGCGATCACCTTCGGTCAACCCGGTGCTGTCGTCGAAGTGGAAGTCCCCACTACTGTAATGGTGGACTATACAGGGCATCGAATCGAACAGTTTAATGGGGTAGGCATCACCTATCTGGCCAAGCGCTATGGCTTTGGCAAGGGAAAGAAGGCCAATGACCAATGTCGGGCATGGTTGCGATCCATCGGCGTCAGTGATGAGCGTTGGGTTGATGAGCCGAGTGCCCATATCACCAAGAAGCTGCCACGGGAACTGCTGGGGTACTTGGATCAGCGGTTTAAGGGGAAGGGGGGCGATCGACAGTTCTTTGTCGGGGAGTGAGGGCTTTCTATGTCGTTACCTTTTTGACTGTCGCCGCTTATTGACAAACGCTTCAGCTTTTTCAAGTGTCTTGAACGAATCAGGGTAGCGCTCTCTTAAAACAGCGGGCAAGCGATCCCAATCTCTATCTCTATCAACCTCAATATCTGAGGGGAAGATCGCGCCACAAATCAGTGATGGTTTTCTCCCCGCTAGCTGCTGATCAGTTAAGTCTTTGACCTCACGGAAGTGTGTCTCAAGCAGAATGGCGCTGTCGAGGTTGGCGCTGTCGAGGTTGGCTCTGGAGAGGTTGGTGCTGTCGAGGTTGGCGCTGGAGAGTTTGGCTCTGGAGAGGTTGGCGCTGTCGAGGTTGGCGCTGGAGAGTTTGGCGCTGGAGAGGTTGGCTCTGTAGAGGTTGGCGCTGTCGAGGTTGGCGCTGGAGAGGTTGGCACTGGAGAGGTTGGCGCTGGAGAGGTTGGCGCTGGAGAGTTTGGCGCTGTCGAGGTTGGCGCTGTCGAGGTTGGCGCTGTCGAGGTTGGCTCTGTAGAGGTTGGCTCTGTAGAGGTTGGCTCTGGAGAGGTTGGCTCTGTCGAGGTTGGCTCTGGAGAGGTTGGCTCTGTAGAGGTTGGCACTGGAGAGTTGGGCGCTGTAGAGGTTGCCTCTGGAGAGGTAGGCGCTGGAGAGGTTGGCACTGGAGAGGTAGGCGCTGGAGAGGTAGGCGCTGTCGAGGTTGGCGCTGTCGAGGTTGGCGCTGTCGAGGTTGGCTCTGGAGAGTTTGGCGCTGTCGAGGTTGGCGCTGTCGAGGTTGGCGCTGGAAAGGTTGGCTCTGTAGAGGTTGGCTCTGGAGAGGTTGGCACTGGAGAGGTTGGCGCTGTCGAGGTTGGCGCTGGAGAGGTTGGCGAGGACTATCGAAACTATCGAGCCTTTGGATAGGGGCATGGAGAATAGGGCTCAGTATGGTCCTGGTTATTGTGCTATGCATCTCAGGCTGTACTAGAGCAGAGACCATACAGCGCCTGTCTAACTATGACATTCTGACCAACGCTATCCCCAGTGCCATAGAGGTGGCTGATAATGCTCGGGGGGGTCAGC
>JBCBTQ010000054.1:0-29653 GCA_039818605.1 Cyanobacteria bacterium J06639_14
GGTGGGTTTACTGTTAGCACTGTTCGGGTTGATATACCTGGTATCACCGGGCTTGGCGGCACCGCCAGTGATGGGAGCTGCTTTGATGGCCGTAGCAGGGATTGCCTGGGGCTTTTATTCGTTACTCGGTCGGGGCGCTCAAAATCCGGTAGCTTACACAACCGCTAACTTTGTGCGGGCTGTCCCGCTAGCCATTGGGGTTAGTCTGGCAAGCTTACCAAGCTTAACCATCACCTGGACTGGGGTGATTTTGGCTTTGTTATCGGGGGCCTTAGCGTCTGGGCTGGGGTATGCCATCTGGTACACAGCCTTAAAAGGATTAACGGCAACCCGCGCTGCGACGGTCCAGTTAGCAGTACCCGTAATCGCGTCAGCGGGTGGCATTGCTTTTTTGCAGGAAGCACTAACGATGCGGTTAGTGTTGGCATCCCTGACGATCTTGGGTGGAATTGGCCTAGCCGTCATGGGACGTGCTGGAAAAACGAGTGCTTAACAGAGGGACGGCAAGTAGCAGCCGCGGTGCTAAGGTTAAAAGAACGCTACAGACTAATAAATTTGTTCTATGGTTGTTCAGTCCGGTACACTCATTCACTATCCTGAGTCTGATGGGCAACCCATGACCGAAAGTGACCCGACGCGAGACTCCCTGGTCTATTGCGTGGAAGCCTTAGAGCTTTTTTTTCGCAGTCGTCAGCAGGTCTACGTTTCAGGGAATCTCTTTATCTATTACGAAGAAGGTAACCCCAAAGCAGCGGTATCGCCGGATGTGTTTGTGGTGTTTGGGGTCAGCAAGCGGAAGCGACGGACCTATAAAACCTGGGAAGAGGGCGGTAAAGTTCCAGCCTTTGTGATGGAAATTACCTCGCGTACGACCAAGCGGCAGGATGAAAACACGAAGCCACAACTTTACGCCAGTTTGGGGGTTCAAGAATATTTTCAGTATGACCCCACCGGCGATTATCTGACGCCCCAGCTCAAAGGAGCGACGTTGGTTAATGGGCAGTATCAGCCCCTGCCCTTGCAAGAATTGCCTGATGGGACTTACGTGCTCAGCAGTGCTGTATTGGGGTTGGATGTCTGTCTGCCGGTCCCTGATGAAATGCTCCTGAACTTAGTCGGAGACAAGCCACCGCGATCGCTCCGCTTTTACGATCCAAAAACAGGTGAGAGATTCCTCAGCTATGCTGAATCAATTGAAGCTCGTAATCAACAGCGCGAAAGAGCTGAACAAGCCCAAGAACGGGCTAAACAGGCTGAACAAACTCAACGAGCCGCCGTGCCCAAGCTTCTAGCACTTGGCATGCCTCCTGAGCAGGTGGCTGATACCTTGGGGTTATCGCTAGAAGCCGTTAACTGCATAGTCGGGGATGCTAACCCATAGGCTATAGTGACACCACAAACGGAACCAACGTAGGTGAGCCAATGGGCTTGTTGACAGTTTTTTGATGAGCCTAAAGTCATCACAGTTTGCGTATGTGAAACCATTATGAGCGAGGCAACTATCGATAGAGTGGGTACCGATTCATTGCTAATTCAACGCTTGGCCAAGGAATTCACGCTTCCTCGCCAGAACCTCGAAAATGCCCTAGAACTTTTCCAATCTGGGGCAACCGTTCCGTTCATCGCCCGCTACCGGAAAGAACGAACCGGAGGGATGGATGAGGTGCAATTGCGATCGCTGCAGGAGCGACATCAGTATTTAACGGAACTGAGCGAACGGCAGCAAACCATCCTCAAAGCCATTGCTGACCAAGGCAAGCTGACAGAGGCGCTAAAAAATAAAATCGAAGCTTGTCTCCAAAAAACCGAGCTCGAAGATCTCTACTTACCCTATCGGCCCAAGCGCCGCACCCGGGCAACTGTAGCCAAAGAAAAGGGCCTCGCCCCCCTAGCAGAGCAAATCACCGCTCACAATCGCCCGCATCAATCGCCGCTTCCTCTGGAGCAAGCAGCCGCCAAATTTGTTGATGCCGAATCTGGTGTGGCAACCGTAGCAGAAGCACTGCAGGGTGCTGCCGATATTCTGGCAGAAACCGTGGCGGAACAGGCTAATCTGCGAGCTTGGGTCCGTGATTATCTAATGCGTTCAGGCGTGTTTAGCTCCCGCATCAAGTCCGATATTCCTGAAGGCAGCACCAAATTTGAACTGTATCGCCATTACGATACTCCTGTGCGTCAGATCGCGCCCCATAATCTACTGGCGCTGCTGCGGGGACAGCGGGAGAAAATTTTGACGCTGGAGTTGAGCTTTGACACGGATGCAATCCTGCATCATTTGGAATCCCAAGTTATTCACACTCAAGCGCGTGAGCTACGGGCTTTCTATCGGGAGTTGATTCAAGATGCCTTCACACGGTTGATGAAAACCTCGTTGGTTAACACGGTGATTGCAGAGAAAAAGGCGTGGGCTGATGGCGAGTCCATTGAGACATTTGAAGCAAATCTACGGGATTTGTTGCTGGCTCCGCCTGCCGGAATGAAACCGACGCTGGCGATCGATCCCGGATTTCGCACGGGCTGTAAAGTCGCTGTGATTGATCAAACCGGACAATTTTTGCACTACGAAGCTATTTTTCCCCACCAGGCAGCCGCCCAGCGGGAAAAGGCTGCCCAGACGCTGAAACAGCTTATCCAAACCCATCAAATTGAGCTGATCGCCATTGGCAACGGTACTGCAGGGCGCGAAACGGAGGCGTTTGCTGCCGAAATTTTGAAAACACTGACCTCAAAGCCAACGAAAGTGATGGTGAACGAGGCCGGAGCCTCTGTGTACTCGGCCAGCAAAGTCGCGATCGCCGAATTCCCCGATCTCGATGTGACGGTACGGGGAGCCATCAGCATTGGTCGCCGCCTCCAGGATCCCTTGGCTGAACTGGTAAAGCTTGATCCTAAATCGATTGGCGTAGGGCAATATCAGCACGATGTGGATCAAAAGCGCCTCAAGCAAAAACTGGAAGAAACGGTTGAAAGCTGCGTCAACTATGTAGGCGTCGATCTGAACACAGCATCGCAGGAATTGTTGACCTACGTTTCAGGGATTACGCCTGCGATTGCGAATAACATCGTGGCCTATCGCAATCAAAATGGGGTTTTTCGTGATCGCAAAACCCTCTTGAAAGTGCCAAAGCTCGGACCCAAGGCATTTGAACAAGCCGCCGGATTCCTCCGCATTCGCCATGGTAAAAATCCCTTGGATAACACTGCTGTTCATCCCGAGAGCTATGGCATTGTGAAAACAATTCTGCAAGACCTGGATGTGGATTTAGCGAGGTTGTCTGCAGACGCTACAGCTCTACAGTCCCTGGGCCAGCGCATCGATTTAAAGCGCTATGTCACTGATGAAGTGGGCGAACCCACCCTGCGCGATATTGTTCAAGAACTCGAAAAACCAGGGCGTGACCCGCGCGCCCAATTTGTCTCGGCTCAATTTCGTGAGGACATTCAAACTCTGGCTGATTTGCAATCAGGAATGATGCTGGAAGGTGTGGTTACGAATGTGGCTAACTTTGGGGCGTTTGTGGACATTGGGGTCCATCAGGATGGTCTTGTGCATGTGTCTCAACTTGCTGATCGCTTTGTCTCGGATCCGAAACAGGTCGTCAAAGTAGGGCAAGTGGTCAAAGTCCGAGTGTTGGAAGTCGATGAAGGACTGAAGCGCATTAGCTTATCAATGCGATCGCCCGATGGCGATCGTCCCGCTCACAACAAATCTCGTCCGACCAAACAAAAGGCCAAAGGCGGTACATCCCAACCCACCTTGCAGGATTTGCAGACCAAGTTCAATCGACGGCGATCGCCCTAAGGTAATCGCAATTCTGCTCGGCCGTGCTATACATCCTCGTGCAGGTGTGATGGAGTAATGGAGTCAGGCAAAACCCGCTTATACGAGCGTATTGCTTCGACGCCAATCTACAGCGGTATATTCATTTTGAGAAATCGTCAAAACCTGAAGTACTCAACTTTAGATTTTGAATGAATTGCCTAGCTGATACCCAATCCGCATGGCTAACCCCCATTACGGAAACACTTGATTCCTGCAGCGACACGATATTTCGCGTCGCTCAATTAGGGGGTGGGTAAATCGGATTTAGTATGAGTCATTCACCCAAAGAAACCTTACGAAACCTTTAAAGACGACGTTCGCAATCTCAAGTTCCCGACTGTTATTATTCTAGGGAGCTTTGACCAGTGCAGATTAGAGAGCCTTGGAAGGCACAAAACATAACTTTTGTTGGGCTTAAAAACGTCGAGTTCTTCGTGTTATTTGCCTCATCAGCGGACAAACGTTAAAGCAATTCGGGCAATTGGGGGTAACTGTTATGGGTTCAAGACAGGAACAACTGGGAGGCAATGGATCCTCTACGAACTTTGCGCAGCCAATCTACCCAAAAGCCGACAATTTTCACCCGTTGACCCAGGAAGTGCTGCACTGGACAGGCGATCAACCCTTCTTATATGACCTGCTGCGTCGATTGATACTTGAGCATTCATATCCTTTTCCCAATGGGCAAGAAGGCCCTATCGTACAACAAATTGTCCAAGAGAAAATAGTGAAAGATTGGGCAACCAATACAGCTGCAGCCCATCTTCGACAAATTGCCTACGATGTATTAAATGACGAAAAAAGAGATGTAATCCTAAGTTTCTATTTACGTGCTTTACAAGGTGAGCCCGTATTGATTGATGGCAGTCAAGAACAAGAAAATCTATTGCAAACTGGCTTGGTCAAAATAGAAAATAGGAAGCTAAAGATTAGTAACGCCATCTATGCCAGTGTTTTTAATGTGAGTTGGGTTGAACAATACTTGCCTAACAAGGCAAAGCAAGAATCGGCAACTAACTTCTCTTCGTTGACTAGCCCTTCTTCTTTAAAGGAAAATCCAAACCCGATTTCCATCCGATTATGGTCAGGCGTAGCCGTCTCCTTTCTCTTGTTGATTGTTGCGGCTTATTTTTTCTTCAGGAAGCCTGCAGCCGAGACTATCGTACTTACGCCTACACCTGTAGAACCCTCTGATTCAGCACCGCTCCCTGCCAATCCTGATATTCCCCCGCCTACCCCAACAGAAATATCTGTTGAAGTATCCTCCGCTGCTGAGGCCACTACAACTCTTTCCGATAAAGCCTTATTTGATAGGGGATTAGAACATGGCAAGAGTGGGTACTGGCTATCGATGCTGAGGGACTTTTGCAGTGTTCCAGCGGACTCAAGCTATTTACCACTGGTTGAGAAACAGCTTAGTCGATGGGTAGGACTGTTTGAAGAGGACATAAAAGTTGCCCTAGAAACTTTTATAAAAGAGGAAAACGGTTCGTGTTCTGTGGCAGACGGTATGCTGTAACTCCGTCAATGGCTCCGCAATCCGATACATCCCTGCCCAGAGCATCCCTGATTGTAAGGACGTAGGGCCTTACGATCAGGGCATGATTAACCGGATGTCCTATGAAAACCAATGCGGCTAGAATACTCGACCAGCAAAAAATTTCCTACGAGCTTCTGACATATGAGATTGACCCAAACGATCTTGCGGCAGAAAGAGCTGCTGAGAAATTAGGTCTTCCTTATGAACAGGTCTTCAAGACTTTAGTCGCACGAGGCGATCGCACGGGCGTTTGTTTAGCGGTTATTCCGGCTCCGGCTCGCCTCGATCTCAAAGCCTTGGCCAAACTTTCAGGAAATCGCAAGGTAGAAACCGTTGCCTTGAAAGAAGTCCAGGCGCTGACCGGTTATATTCGTGGGGGGGTCACAGCACTAGGCTGTAAAAAACCCTACCCGGTATATGTCGATGACTCTGCGGCCCAGTTTGATCAGATTGCCGTTTCTGCTGGGAAACGAGGGCATATGCTGTTTGTCTCGCCCACTGATTATGGAAAGGCTGTCCAGGCTAAATTAGGGGCGATCGCAACGTTATAAACAACATCCCTGATCCCTAGATTACGGATAGAGCGCAACGCTGAAATAATGTGTGCTGATCAACCCTACTGCCAAAAACTTCGGCTAACTTCGATCCTCTTCGAGACCCTTCATAGTCCTGGGCACGCCTCATTGTAGTCTCACCCAAGCAATTGCCAGAATACGGCTATCAACTAGACGAATTGAGATGCCCCAAAGCTCCCAAAATGCTCAATGGAATTGGGTGAAGCATCCTACCTCGTCGATGTTTTGTCGTTGAGCACTTTGCTGTGAGAAACGTCTATGTCATTCCAGCCAAATCGCCCGATTCGGATTAACTTTGACGCGACATCAAATTTAGATGCATATCTGGAAGGGCTAGCGCAATTTCATCAGATGGGGCTCATTACAGCGAAACCCGTGAGCGTTTCGCTGAAAGCCCAAAGTATTGACCAAACAGGTCAGCATATGGCCCTCCGTGCCAACTTGAGCCTGGCACAAACCCAGTTCTTAGAAGGTATGAAAGTCTGGCAAGATATGGGCTTGCTTGAGCAAAGGAATCTATCTGGTCAGCTTCATATCGACAGTTCTCACCCATCGCTGATGACGGGACTAGACCATTGGGTCAAGCTCAATCTCTTAACGGATCAGGAGATTTTGGATCTGTGTCGCCAAAATCTCCACTGTGAAATTCCCACCCGACCGGTTGCAGAATCTGTTCCCAAACGTAATGTAGCGACCCTGAAAAGTGATACATCGCGTCTCCACACATCCAGATCGGTAACCATTCCAAATTCCGGAGAACGTGATACATCGCGTTCCCACCCATCTGCAGACACGCACCCCATTCGCACTTCCGAATTCCTACCGCCTCAACCTGAGCGCCCCCCTAATCTTCCTACCAGAATTCTGCGATCGCTCATGGCCGAGCTGAGTGTCATTTGGTTGCTCTTACTTGGGGTCATCCTGGTGCTGTTGTCGTCCGGAGTTCTAGTGGCCAATCAATGGGAACGCTTTCCTGCAGCCGGACAGTACAGCATTTTATGGGCCTATACCTTTGCTTTTGGCCTGTCGGCATTATGGGCCGGTGCGCGCGATCGCTTGCGCCTTACAGCCAGAGCCCTACAGATAGTAACGTTATCACTCGTGCCACTGAACTTGATTGCCATGGATGGGTTCGACCTATGGCGCGAACCCGTGGGACTTGGTGTACTGTTGCTGGCAATTCTGAGCCTGATGGGGCTCACCGTTTGGCTATACCGCATTCCGTTCGAACAATTAGCGTCCAGCTCCGAAAAACGGCCTTGGTTAAAACATGTGCTATTGAGTACAGTCCATTTGGGTTGGGGCTTCACTGCAATTCCTGGTTTAGCTGTTTACGTCGGCGTAATCGGTACCACCGCTTTGTCTCTATGGCAGCAGCAAGTGTCTCATCGTCAGCTCAGTACGGGACCAAGGCCGCCTCACAGTCCACAGAAAAACACAGAAGATTCATTAGTTCCGAAGCTGTCTGTCAACCTCAACAGCATTCTGATGCTGTATGGACTTGGGTTGTTGTTGATACGCGCCATCTTTGGGGCTCACATGCCGATTGCTCAGCTCGGGTTAGCCATTGGCACCTGTGGTTTTTTGATCGCCTGGACACAGTTTTGCCCTGACATGGCTACGACTGCGGTACACAATAGTGCGTCGGGAGCTTTTACGACATCACCAGGAGACACTACAGACCAGATCCAGAAGGCATCACGGGTTCAAGGATTGCAGCCGCTAAATGGGCGGTCTTTAGAAAGAGGTGGGCTGGTATTGGTGCTATTGGGCTGGACTGTAGCCTTGCCATCGGTTCTTTGGCAAGCGTTGGGCGTGAGCATCTTGGCAGTGTTGCTGTTGGGGCGGCGACTACTCGTCACATGGAGTCGTATTGATCTAACAGGATTGCTGTTGGTTGGCCTGCAGAGTGTTTGGCTCATTTGGGAAATCGTGCCGGAACCAGGGCAAGCCTATGCTCAAGCCCTGGGTGATGCCCTCATTGGCACCCAGGGAAAACCTTGGGCATCCATGAGTCTAGTCTTCTTTCCCTACTTGGTGGGGATTGTGGTGTTGAGCGATTGGCTGGCACGGCATCGTAAACAAGACCTAGCTCAATTTAGTGGTTGGATTGCCCTCTGCTTAGGTACGGGACTCGTGATGTTGGGAGCCCTGAATCCGACTTTGCGAGTGCTGAGTTTGGCCGCATCTACACTTTTGCTGGCACTGGTAACACGGCGACGATGGCGACAGTTTGTTCAAACCTTTGAGGCGGCATCAAAGACCCAAACCAGGGTGCTAATTACGTCTCAGGACGCGAAATTAGATGGGGCGATCGCCACTCGTCCTCCTCTGCAACCGCTAGGCACCCTCACCCATGTTGCCGGGTTACTGACCACGGTGGCTGTGATTATGCGGCTTTTCCCAAATTTAGGGCTGATTGGCTGGTCCGCTGTCAGTCTGATAATCATGCTTGGGGAAGGGGCCTTCAGCTTAGGCGCAACAGCTAACCTCAATCACCCCACGCTAGAAGGGGGACTGATAAAGCTATGGCGCGGTAGTGCCTGGCCCCTGTGTCTGGTGGCAGCAGGGTTGACGTATCTCGGATTATGGCGTGCCTTGACCTTAGCTGCCGAAGGTCAAGGCGTCTTTGTCCCTGCTTGGGGCCTAATGGCAGGTGTGGTTCCCGCTGGGTTATCCATGATGGCCGGATTGCGCCCCGCGCGAAGGCAGACCGCCGCCGGACTGAGTCTGTTTTTTCTACTGCTGTGGCCTCCCTTAGTCTGGGGAACTAGCCTGACGCGGCTGTTTGGTCTGGGCCTAGCAACGGGCCTGACGGGACTGAATACGCGGTATTTACAAATTCGACTGGCGGCTTGGATTTCGATTGGCTTTGGCTTGACCCTGGTGGGAACCGGTCTGTACGAAATTATCAACCTATCAGTAGAGACCTTTGCACTTTGGTTGTTGGCTAGTGCGATCGCCACACTCTTGCTTTGGGTTGGCTGTCATCAGTTGGCGCGCCACGCTACCCCATTAACGGCCGTCTATCGCCATGCCGCTGATGGATGGGCTTTTATGCTGACTGGATTAACCTTAGCCGTGAGCATTCTTGGGGCTATCGTGTATTGGCAATTTGCTGCGTCGCTCCCTCTGCTTGGGGTCGCATCGGCTTTAGTCTTAATGGCTGCGACCACCTATCGTGGTAGTCACCTTCCCCATAATCCTAAGGTTGGCTGGTTCAGCATTATGGCCATTCTGATCGGCCAACTGGTGACGGTTTGGCAAATGCCGGGGCAAGCAGCCGGACTCGCATGGGGGGTAGGATTACTGTTTCTACATACGTACTGGCTGCGACAGTTACCTGCAGCGGTGATAACGGTAGGTTTGGCTTTAGGTTTGGAGGCCAGTTTGCTCCATCAAATTGCGCCACCGGAGTCAACAGGAGGTGTTTTAATTGCAGCGGTGACAATGGTGCCCTTATGGGGTTTCCGGCATGCTCTAACAGGACGGTTCAGAAGCGACGCTCTAGCAGGAACGCGATCGCCCCAACACCTAGCTGCGCGCAAAATGACTCATCCAGCGTCCCCGCCAAGACTTGCGGGAACAGTCAAGAATCAGCCTTCGCGAATTTCAGAAAGTCGTGGCAAGCTGCCGCAAAGCACTAACACAGTCCAGCTTGCACCAACGACGATAGCCGAAAATCTGTTTTCCTTGTATGCCAGAGCCTGTGATTTCTGGGCGATAATCCTTGGCACCAGCGTCCTAGTATTCCTCACTTATCATGCTTACTTTACGCTTGCTCATCAACGAACGGCTCCTACCTCAATTGTCCTGGCAGCGGCCATTCTGGTTGGAGTCTTGTTCTTGCGTCACTGGCAACATCCTCGTAATTGGGGCATTTACGCCATTGGTTGGAGTTTAGAGTTGCTGGTTATTGAAGGCTTAAGTTGGGTGAGTCACTCTTTAGTAGCGCTAGCTGTAGCGAATATTCTGCTAGGAATCGTTACGCAACTCCTGGGTGATTGGCTACATTCCCATCGTCGTAGTCTTCATATGCTCAGTAGTTGGCACATCTTACCCTTGGTGTACGGAGCGTTGGGAGCTGTTCTGAGAACCGACTTTTTCAGCAGTTGGACGGGACTCAACACCTTTGGCCTGGTGATTATCGCCGTGGGAATCGGTCGCCGCAAAACAGCCTTCAAGCCTTTGATTTATCTTGCGATTGCCGGGATCAGTGCGACTGCATTTGAACTCACCTTTTATCAAATCCGGCTGCTTGCTACCGGCGATCAGTTTGTTGCGATCGCGGCCTTGGCGGCCACAATAGTCTACGCCTATCGTATTCTGGCACCGTGGCTAGCCGACTATCTGCATCTGAAAATCCACGAGCTCATTGGGGTGGCTCATCTTCATTGGGTGATTGCGAGTGGATTACTCCTGGCATCTTTGAACTATCCTCTAGAGCAAAATTCCCTGTTGGGTTTGGGGGTAGGCATTTTCCTGGTGCGCTATGCCATCAAACAAGGACAGCGGCACGCTTCCTCTGCCTGGGCCGAACTATGGATCTATTTGGGAGGTTTAGAAGCCCTCGGCTTAGTGATTCACGGTGTAACGCTGCTACTGCCGCCCCTGTTATTGCAGGCAATGCTGCCCTGGGTCGTCGCGTTAGCAACAGGTTGGGCTGTTATCCTGTACAGCTTGCCCTGGCAACAGTGGGGCTGGCCGACACGGCCCTGGCTCGTGATGAGTGGCTTTCTCCCCCTTGCCGGTATAGCTGTTAGCTATGTCGCGATCGCACCTGTCAGTCTTTTAATTGCTGCCGGTTTTTATGGATTTTTGGCTTGGAAGCATCGCCAACTCCGCTGGAGTTACCTGAGTATTCTGCTCATCGATTGGGCTGTATTTATCTGGCTAGTCCAGCTCAATTGGGTCACGCCCTTTACCTTGGCATGCCTGGGAGGACTCTCTATTCTATATATGGCCTGGGTGGATCCTGACCTGCAGCAAGCATCTGCCTATCGATTGCGCCACTATATTCGGGTATTAGGGACCAGTATCATTTGTCTTGTTCCCCTGCTGACGCATCACACTACAGGGCTATTACCTGCTGGAATTAGCCTAATAGCTACCTTTGCTGGCTTGATTTTACGCATTCGTGCGTTCCTCTATGTGGGCACGATTGTGTTCTTGTTAAATGCCGTCTATCAATTGCTAATCCTTAGCTTCACGTATCCTCTCCTGAAATGGATTGTCGGTCTGATTGCCGGACTCGCTTTCATCGTTATTGCAGCCAATTTCGAAACCCGTCGTACCCAATTGAGTACTTTGATGAGTTATTGGGTAGATACCTTCAAAAATTGGGAGTAAGCTCAGTAATCTTCTCAAGTAATTGTGCCTGCGATAGGAGTACGCCTGAAATTTACCGTGCTCCCACTCATTTTGTTCTGAGTGATACACAGCAATAATGACAAGTGGAATCGTTAATAGACACTTTCTGCTTCTGGCTCAATACTAAATCCGGTTTACTCCCCCATAGCGCGATGCGACATCGCGTTGCTACAGGAATTACCTGTTTCCATAACGGGGATTGACGATTCGAATTTGGTACAACGCGCTATTTGCCTCTCTGACTTTTGGCATCGACTACCAGTTCTCGCGAATAGAGGCCACATAACTTTCCTGGGGACACCACCCCTTGCCCCCAACTCATTTGAACTGTGGCGATCGCATGACTGGTACATTGCCCCTTTCAACCGCGAGTCAATACGCCCTGGAAGCAGACGAAGCAGAATTTTCGAAGATTGTTTCTATCCGCATCTACCCTTCATGAGGCATACCGATGAAAAAGAATGATTGGCTTCCTGGTTTTGTAGTGGGTCTTGTATTGGTAATCGCTGAAGTTAGCTACATCGTGCATGTTACTGGAGCAAATCGCACGATTTCCAGCTGGGTACAGCAGAAAACCCTCATAACCTTGTCGATTAAACAAGGAAACTAAGTAAATCGAAGGCAAAACATTCGACGGTAAATGTGGAATTCAACGAAGTTATAGATGGATTCCACATTCAGTCTTAACAGTCCCTCGCCAACGACCAGCCCGTTCATGTTCGCCAGCCGCAACCGGGGTTGTGAGTGGTTCATCACCAATGCTCGTGTAACCCTGATCGAGCAAAGGATTGTACGGGACATCGTGCTTGTAGGTATAGTTCCAAATATCCTTACGTGTCCAGTTTGCTAAGGGGTTAATCTTAATTCGCCCCTCAGAGTCACTCTCAAGAATCGGCATTTGCTGCCGTGAAGTGGACTGATCGCGACGACGACCTGTAATCCAGGCTTTGACCTGAAGATCTTCCAAAGCCCGCTGAAGCGGCTCAACTTTGGTCAGATAATGAAATTGATTGACATCGCGACGCCATAACTCATCGCCATAGCGAGCTACAAAATCTTCTCGACTTGCTATACCTTCAGTGCGATAGATATGTAGGTCTAAACCATACCGAACTACCGTTCGATCCACTGTTTGTAGGGTTTCTGGAAAATGATGCAGCGTATCCAGAAACAGTACTGGAATGGAGGGTTGGGGCTTTAAGTCGCGATAAAGCATGTCAACCGTGACCAACATGCTGAACGCACTCGTCTGAATCAGACCTGTTGGGAAGGTCGCGATCGCCCAACTCAGAATTTCCTGAGGAGTGGCTGTCTCAAATTCTCGGTTGAGCCGATCTAAATCTAATTTATCCATGCAAGATACTGCAGGAGCCGTCATGCACTGAACCATGATGATTTTACCTGGATAGTGTTGCCACAGTGCCACATTTAGTTATACACCTAATACTGTCATTTAATCACACATAATCCGGTCGGGATTTGGGAGATTCCCCTCCATCATAGGTGAGGTATCTCCCTTTGAGGAAATTGAAATTTGTAGGGAGTAAGTCGTCGTAGGATAGAGGAGAGGGTTGGACTAAGGCGCGGCACCATTGGGATAGCTTCAATAACCGATTCCTGATCACACGCCACTATTGGCTCCCAGCTATTGATCCCGCGCAACGAACAGCCCTAATCCCAAATAAACAATCACGAAATCTTCTATGCAACTCGTGCTCTACAGCAAACCAGGATGTCATTTATGTGAAGGGCTGAAAGAGAAGCTGGAGGCATTGGCGCACCTAGACTTCACCCTTGAGATTAGGGATATCACGACACAGCCTGATTGGTTCGCTGCCTATCAATATGAAATCCCCGTACTTTGTCGGGTGATTAGCACTGCGTCTGGAGAAATGCAGGAGGAGACACTGCCACGTCTTTCGCCTCGAGCGCCTGTTGCGAGGGTGGAGCAAATGTTACAGACATATTGGGCACCCGATGCGGCAAAATGATCGCAATCCGACATTTATAAGAGATTGCTGACATGAACTTGCAGGAACTTTTGACGCAGTTACCCGCATCATGGTTGGCGGCAGTTCCCGATTTGCCGGCCGATCACGCAGCTTTATTACAACCGATCAAGCGGTTGTGTACTAATTCTCAAACTTGTCAGCCGGGTGATTTATTTATTGGGATGCCAGGAACACGGGTGGATGGGGGAGACTTTTGGCCGGGGGCGATCGCCGCCGGGGCGATCGCTGCTCTGGTTTCCCCAGAAGCCTTTAAGCATCGTCCACCAACTGTGCATAATCCAGAAGCACTGGTGATTCCCTTGCCGGATATGGCGATTGCCTGTGCCGAGGTGGCTGCGACTTTCTATCATGCGCCCGGTAAAGCGATGAATTTGGTAGGGGTCACTGGAACCAATGGCAAAACGACGACGACGCATCTGATTGAGGCGCTGCTGAATCAGTCAGGGCAATCCACAGCACTGTTGGGGACGCTCTATACTCGCTGGCCAGGGCATGAAGTGACAGCGGTTCATACCACTCCTTTTCCGGTAGATCTGCAGGCTGATTTGGCATCTGCTAGAGATGCGAATTGTCAATCTGTGGTGATGGAGGTTAGCTCCCATGCCTTGGCTCAAAAGCGAGTATGGAGTTGTCCTTTTGAGGTAGCAGTGTTTACCAACTTAACTCAGGATCACTTAGACTTTCACCAAACGATGGAGGCGTATTTTGACGCCAAAGCACTGCTGTTTAAGGAACCTTACTTGGTTGGCAAGGCCATTATTAACCAGGATGATACCTATGGATGCCGTCTTCTAGAAACATTTGATGAGACCAAAGCCTGGAGCTACAGTGTCAATCAAACGACTGCCCATCTACATACTCGGAATTTGACTTATGGCGCTAGCGGGGTTCAAGGGCAGTTGCATACTCCATTAGGAACAACAGCGTTTTCCTTGCCATTGGTGGGGCAGTTTAATTTGTCAAATATGTTAGCGGCGGTCGGGGCAGCGCTCCATTTAGGTGTTTCACTAGAAGCAGTAGTGGCGTGCCTATCCCAATTTGGGGGCGTACCCGGTCGTATGGAGCGGGTCACGGTCGGGCCGGAACAGAACATCAGCGTCATTGTGGACTATGCGCACACACCCGATAGCCTAAAAAATGCGTTGGCAGCGGCTCGTCCGTTTGTTTCAGGGCGATTGATTTGTGTGTTTGGCTGCGGTGGCGATCGCGATCGCACAAAGCGACCTCAAATGGGCAAGATCGCTTACGATTTGGCGGATGTAGCCATTGCCACATCAGATAATCCCCGGACAGAGGATCCGCAGAGGATTTTGGCGGATATTTTGACTGGAATACCAGACTCTCTACCAGCCAATCAGGTGATTGGCGATCGTGCTAAGGCTATTCAGACTGCGATCGGCCAAGCTCAACCTGGTGATTGTGTTTTGATTGCGGGCAAAGGCCATGAAGATTATCAAATTCTCGGTACAGAGAAAATCCACTTTGATGATCGAGAACAGGCACGTCTTGCTTTGGAACAGAGAGCCTAGATAAAACTTTTTATACCCTAAAAGGTTCATTCGTTACTGTATTGAAAGTCCATATATGGCAGCCTTAAGTCTTTACTATGGTCGATTGAGAGCCCTGTACTATTCTTAGCAAAGTTCTATGAGGCACAAATTTTTACAACGGATTCGAGGTTAAACTAAGTCCGATTTGGAAGCGGGAACTTTTTCTTAGTCAAGACCTAGGGATCTAGACGTTGGTCGAGCAATATGCGGCAAAGGTTACCCACCATCAGCTAAGATTAACGATACATAATTTTATGAAAATATAATGCTTTGAGATGTTTTGACTTCCTGTAGACAAGATACTCTTGGGGGATGTTCCCGTCGAAAGAAAGCTAGTATGGCTACATCATCGGCATCACTAATAGATACCCATTGGGTTGAATTTCATTGTTGGAATACACGCGCTGCGGGCCACTGTTGTCATGGTTCAGTTGACAGAACAAGGCTCTCTAGTAAGTTCACAGCCTATCCAGGTTTCTCCTAGAGGGTTCAAATCAAACCTAGAAGTTGTGCTGAATGCTCTGATTCAGCTTCGTCTTCGTGCAGTTATTTTAGCTAAGCTTCCTAATGGCAATAGCTGGCTTGAAGATTTGAAGCAGTACAGTCAGTCAGTCAGTCCAGCGCCTGAAATTTATTTGCTGAGCCGACGCTCTTCAACTGCATCTGAATGGTTTATCCCCGTTCCTGTGCCTCCGTCTCATCCAATGCGAGGGGAATATAGTCTGCTTGTTATTTCCGAAGTGGCCACTGTTATGGTTGTCGGCCACCGTGAGGAAGTCACTATTGTTTCAGAAAGTCCTGTTTCCTCAGAGGCGGATAATCATCAATCTGAAGACACTGACAGTGCGACGAAAGTCAATCTCTGCATAACCTTACAGCGCTCTGCAATTCAAGCAAAATTGGATGAGCTGCAGCAAGTTTTTCAAGCAAGTTTGGTGGATCATCCAGACCAGAAGATGCTGCAGGCATTGGTTTCGAACTGGGAAACACGTTTGCAAGTTCCTGAAAAGTCTGATCTTGCTTTGGCTGATGCCATCCTAATGCAGCATGGCAAGCAACAGGAGCGTTTGCGTCAGCAGGCTCGACTGTACCGGCATCAAGCTATGAATGCGTCTAGTCTATCGACGCAGAACGAAGCGCTCCTCAATACTCTGCGCTTGAAGGATGACTTTCTTAGCACTGTTGGCCAAGAACTTAGAAGTCCACTTTCTTCGATCAAAACAGCGCTACCACTCCTTGCCTCACCGATTCTGAAACCGCATCAACGCCAGCGCTATTTGGAAATGATTCGACAGGGGTGCGATCGCCAAAGCAGCCTTATCAGTGGTGTTTTGGACCTTCTTCAGTTAGAGCAAAGTCTAGCAACTGCAACTCCTGAAGCGGTTGACTTATTCGATGTGGTGCCTGGGGTTGTCAGTACGTATCAGCCGATCGCTCAAGAGAAAGGAATTCGATTAGCCTATACCGTCCCTGATACCCTACCGGCTGTTTGCTGTCCTGATAGTTGGGTCCGCCAAATCGTTATTCACCTCCTTAATAACGGGATTCGTTACACCGAATCGGGGGGTGAGATTTGGGTGACTGTACAGCCGGATTCGGAGGAGATGGTTATCCTCAATATTAAGGATACTGGCATTGGTATTCTGCCCAATGAGTTGCCCCACATTTTTGAACACTTTTACCGGGGACGGCAGCTTAACCAAGCTAATGAAGGAGCCGGATTAGGGCTTACCATTGTGCAGCAATTACTACTCTACTGTGGTGGTCAGATTACTGTTGAAAGTCAGCCTAATACCGGCACGCATGTCAAAGTCAGGTTACCTGTTAAGACCGAGTCATAGTTTGACAGTGGCATCGTACTGTATAACTAGGATTACCAGGTCAGTGGAATGAGTCACGTTGTTGTTGTAGGAGCCGGTCCCGCAGGTGCTGCGATCGCTTTGTTACTGGTACAACGGGGCGTCCGCGTGACGCTGATTGATCAAGAAGCCACCTTTGATCGGGTTTTTCGGGGTGAAGGGCTGATGCCCTCGGGGGTAGAGGCTCTCGATCAAATGGGTTTGGGAAGTTGCTTCGAACAGATACCTTCAAGAAAGCTGGATGGTTGGGACTTTTACGTTGACCAGCAGCGATGCATGCAGGTCCAGGAACCTCAGGCTGAATTGGCTGCGTTCACACCGCGAATTGTCTCTCAGTCTGCTCTCCTCGAACTGATTGTGGGCCAAGCTCGGCAGCAGACTAACTTTGAATTTTGGCCCGGTTGGCAGGTGCGTGAATTACTCCAAACGAATGCTGGGGTGTGCGGTGTTCGAGCGATACATCAGGATGAAATACGGGAGTTTTCAGCTGATTTGGTGATTGCGGCCGATGGCCGTTATTCTCGCTTACGGAAACTAGCGGGACTCTCTTTGCAGGAGGCCCAGACCCAGTTTGATGTGCTTTGGTTTAAATTGCCTGCCCCCCCAGTCTTGCTGCAAGAGACCTTTTTTACAGCCTGTCTTCAGTGGGAGCGGCAGTTTGCTTTTTATGTGTCTTGGGATAAGCAGTTACAGATTGGCTGGATTGTTGAGAAAGGACAGGCGAAAAACTTGCGTGATCGCGACTGGATTGAAGAATTTGTTCAGGCAGTTCCGGCTTCCCTGGCCGAGCATTTCCGTCAGCAGCGTCACCAGTTAAAAGGCCCCATTTTCCTGGACGTTGTTGTGGGCTTGTGTCCTCAGTGGTCGATTCCAGGACTACTGCTTGTAGGGGATGCTGCACATCCGATGGCTCCCAACCGAGCCCAGGGCATCAATATGGCGCTGCGCGATGCGATCGTGGTGGCGAATCACTTGGTGCCGTTATTCCAAGCGGCTGGACCTTCTACCCAACTCAATGCAGTATTGCAGGGTATCCAAGCAGAACGCCTGCCGGAAATTCGGGCTGTGCAAAAACTCCAACTAGCCGAATGGAAAAGGATTGCCTACTTTTTTGGGAACCGATTTACTTATCGACAGTTCAAACTGCTCGCAAGGGGGTTGGGACGCTTGCAGTTCACCCAAAATCGTTGGCTAGAACATCAGCATGGGCTCCGCCACGGCGTCCTACCGGTTAAGCTGAATGTCTAGAGACTCTACTGGGAATAGATTTGGCTAGTGCAACGTCAAGACTTAATTTTAGGTTTTTCATCTTTGAAGAGGCTTGTCAGGCGCGAATAAAATTCGCGATTTTCTGCTTGAGCCTGACGCAAATCATACTGAGCTTGTAAGTTCATCCAGAACTGAGCTCTGCGCTTGCCAAAATATTTTGACAACTGCAGAGCTGTGTCGGCTGTAATGCTACGCTTTTCAGACAAAATTTCGCTGATTCGGGTTTGCGCAACGCCGATATCTTTACTTAACCGATAGGGAGTGATGTCAAAGGGAACAAGAAATTCTAGCCGCAGGATTTCGCCAGGGTGAATATTGCGTAAGGGAATTTCTCGAAATGAATATACCCTCGTAGGCTGGTGTCGAGGTACGAGACCCAGTGCTCCGATCAGGTAATTTCTTTTTCAGCGATCTCCTTAGTCCTTGCTGGGTAGAAGTGGCGTAACGTACTGCAGCAGTTCAGGAATGTTAGTTTTAATCACTTTCCAAACTAAATCGAGCTTGACTTCGTCGTAATCATGAACCAGCCGATCACGCATTCCCGCAATGCGCCTCCATGCAATGGTTGAATGCTGGTGGCGAAACTCGCTTGAAAGCCGCTTAACAACTTCACCCAGGATTGTAATTTCATACAAGATGGCGAGTTGCGTTCTTTCATCATGCTGAAAGTCAGCTTCAGTCATGTTGGCCGTTAAGCGCAGCATCGTTTGGCAAAGCTTAGCAATATCAAGCAGATAGGACTGGTCTTGATTCATAAATCACCTGGGCAGTGCTCAAAATATTTTGGCGACGAATCCAGTTGTCGCTATCCACAACAGAACGCTTTTCGATGAGATCGACCTCACGCTCCACCATGTCTTCTAGTTGATATTCCATGCCAACGAGATCCATCAGGCTCAGGTGGGGGTTGGCACTTTGGTCAAAAACCACCAGCATGTCAATATCACTTTCAGCCTTAAAGTCGTCGCGTAAAATTGAGCCAAATAGTGATAACTCAAGGATATCGTTCTGTTTGCAGAAACCAGCGAGTTTCTCTGGTGTGAGGTTGAGCCGCTTATAAAGCGTTGTTTTATCGATCATCGGTATATTCTCCAACAGTTTTTCCTTCATCCCCCAGCCCTTTCTCCCAGATTTAGGAGAAAGGGCTGGGGGATGAGGGCCATTCGGCATCTGTGTGATTACAAACATCGCTTACTTTGCAGTCATTTTGGTATACAGGTCGAAGCGTTTTCCGAGACGTTTTCCCTCCGGGAACGCTTCGCGAACGGTAGGATTTTTGAGGCAGCGATCGCTGTCGATGCGCTCTAGAACCTGCACTGCATTCATACGTTAACCATCAGAGGCGACTTGGGCATGTCCTTAATGATAGTGATGGCCCCTGTAATTGGCTCATTAGCCAGCAGCAGCAGCGCTTTGTGAGGGAGTTTCCTAATACCCATTCGGCGAGACCGCGCTGTACATTTTAGTTGGGGGGATATGGAGGGATGGAGTAGTATTTGTAGCTTTGACTGGAAGAATCGTTATAACTCCACTACAGCTAGAGAACTGAGTAGCCCCGGCCTTACCCTAATGTGGAATACTGACAGATACCGGCTTTGCCTATCCTTAAATATTCAGAAAATATTCCGTGTAGGCAAAGCCACATCAATTCCACAGGGGTAGGGATTCGTTTTGGCACTTTCAGAGCAGCGTCTTCAGGTTAACGGCTTGGAATGGTTTTATCGCGAGGCAAAGCCGCTGCGAGACAATCCCGATCGCCCGCCTGTTGTGTTGCTGCATGGACTCGTAACCCAGAGTTATAGCTGGCGCGAGGTGATGCCGGCGATCGCGGAGCAGGGGTTTTGGGCGATCGCGCCTGACTGGATTGGCCATGGATTTTCTAGCCGCCCTGAGAAACGCGACTTTGCTTACACGGCTGAGGCTTTTGTAAAAGCACTGGAAGCCTTTTTGGCAGAGTTGTCAGTAGACCGGATGCATTTGGTTGTGCAGGGATTTCTCGGGGCTTATGGACTGCTCTATGCTCTTCGCAATCCGCAACAAATTGAACGGCTCGTGATTGTCAATACACCTCTAGGTGTAGAGGCAAAATTACCGGGGGCGCTGCGTCGCATGACGCTGCCCCTAGCTGGTGAAATGATGACGCAAGACCCGCTCTTGGTCGATCGCACGCTAGAAGGCGGTGGCCCTTATCAGGTTAACGACGAAGATTTGGACGTTTATCGCAGGCCCTTTCTCACGACCTCAGCGGCTGGACGAGCCCTGTTAACGACTCTACGCAACTTTAAGCTAGGGCCCACAACTGAGGAAATTGCTAAAGAATTGAAACAATGGCAACCCATGACTTTGCTGATTTGGGGGACCGCTGATCCTTGGTTACCAAAGACTTTGGCGGAAACTTGGGTCACAAATTTACCCCATGGCGAATTATCTACACTGGAGCAGGTGGGTCACTATGCTCAAGAAGATTGGGCCGAAAAAGTGATTGAAGTGATGGTACCCTTCCTGAGACGAGCAGACATTTCTAAATAGTTCACTATAAAAAGCTACGGATTTGTACGAACTCGTTACTCTGATAACTTTCGCGACTCCATGCTCGGGAAGGGCTATAACATGAAGACGTTGTGAAGTAAGGCATCTGGACTTTCTAAGATGGCGGATTGGTCAAAAACTCCCCCTACGGGCGGTTGGCACACCATAGAACCAGATAAAGCACTGGCCTTGCTTCAGAGCGATCGCACCTGCGGGCTATCAGTTCAGGAAATCCTGGCTCGTCGCGAACAGGTCGGTGCCAATGTTCTTGAAGAAGCTCAGGGCCGCAGTGCTTGGCGTATTCTCCTGGACCAGTTCACCAACATTATGTTGGTGATGCTGATTGCCGTAGCCATCGTCTCAGGCGTTTTGTCCCTCCGGGCTAATGAGGTTCCCAAAGATGCGATCGCGATTTTTGCGATTGTGATTTTGAACGGAATCTTAGGTTATTTCCAAGAAAGCCGAGCCGAAAAAGCCCTCGCTGCCTTGAAGCAGATGGCCTCCCCCCATGTTCGTGTAATGCGAGATGGCAAACCTTTAGAGGTGCCGTCGCAGGATCTCGTTCCTGGCGATGTATTGCTGTTGGAAGCAGGGATGCAGGTTGCTGCTGATGGTCGTTTGCTAGAGGTATCAAACCTGCAGGTTCGGGAGTCAGCCCTCACAGGGGAGGCTAACGCTGTCACGAAACAGGCTGCAGGCACTTTAGAGGGGGATACCAGCTTAGGCGATCGCACCAATCTTGTTTTTCAAGGAACTGAGGTGGTGCATGGTCGAGGCACTGTATTAGTAACCCAAACCGGCATGCAAACTGAACTGGGGCGGATTGCCACCATGCTCCAGTCGGTCGAAAGCGAACCCACCCCGCTACAGCAACGCATGGATCAGTTGGGCAATACATTGGTGACTGGGTCTCTCATTTTGGTCGCGATTGTCGTTGTTGGTGGTGTTGTTCAAGCTGGTTGGGGAGCCTTTGAAACGCTCCTTGAAGTCTCCCTCAGTATGGCCGTAGCCGTCGTTCCAGAAGGGTTGCCTGCGGTTATTACCGTGACGTTGGCGATTGGCACCCAGCGAATGGTCCATCGCAATGCTCTGATCCGTCGCTTGCCTGCGGTGGAAACCCTCGGTTCGGTCACAACTATCTGCTCCGATAAAACCGGGACCCTGACACAAAACAAAATGGTGGTACAGGCCGTGCAAACGCCGTCCTGTCAGGCTCTGATTACGGGCAATGGCTATGCCCCGGAAGGGACTTTCCAACACCCGCAGCAGGGAGACTCCCTGAATCCCCTGGAGCATGCTGAACTTGCCAAGTTACTTCTCTGTGGGTTGTTATGTAATGACGCTGTACTGCAAAAAGAGCAGGGTGACTGGGCCATCTTAGGTGATCCCACAGAAGGTTCCCTGGTCGTGCTAGCAGGTAAGGCTGGGTTAAATCAGCAAAAGTTACTGTCGCAGGTTCCCCGCATCACCGAGTGTGCCTTTTCTTCTGAGCGCAAACGCATGAGTGTTGTGGTGCAACCGGCAACCGCCGATATTCCTCCCATCGCGCTACCAACGGCAGCGCTAGAGTGTCCCTATCTCTTGCTCTCAAAAGGATCACCAGAACTGCTATTAGAAAGATGTACTAGCCTACAACTTGGCATGCAAGTGGTGCCATTAGACCAGTCACGCCGCACTGATATCCTTTCCAGCAATGAGGCCATGGCGGCTCAAGGCTTGCGCGTATTGGGTCTAGCCTACAGTGCTTTAGCCTCTGTTCCTAGTTCTGAGATGTCAGAAGATGAGGTTGAACAGGGTCTGGTGTGGCTTGGACTTGTGGGTATGATGGACGCTCCCCGCCCTGAGGCGAGGGAGGCTGTTGCCCGCTGTCAGCAAGCTGGTATTCGCCCACTGATGATTACGGGTGACCATCAGCTCACAGCACAGGCGATCGCTGCTGACATGGGAATTGCTTCTCAAGCTGCCCCGACCCTGACGGGCAAAATGCTTGAAAAAATGGATACCCCAGCCTTACAGCGAGCTGTGCAAGAAGTCCAAGTTTATGCCCGTGTATCACCAGAGCACAAATTGCGTATCGTTCAAGCCCTGCAAGCCCAACATCAAATTGTTGCTATGACTGGCGATGGGGTGAACGATGCGCCAGCCCTGAAACAAGCTGACATTGGCATTGCGATGGGCATTACAGGAACTGATGTCAGCAAAGAAGCCAGTGATATGGTGCTGCTAGACGACAACTTTGCCACTATCGTAGCTGCCACCGAAGAAGGACGCGTGGTTTACACAAACATTCGCCGCTTTGTGAAATATATTCTTGGCTCCAATATCGGGGAAGTGCTCACCATCGCTGCGTCGCCTATTCTGCTACCCATTCTGGATGTTCCTCTGACGCCGCTCCAAATTCTTTGGATGAATCTGGTAACCGATGGCTTTCCCGCATTAGCTTTGGCCGTAGAACCCGCAGAACCTGATGCGATGAAGCGCCCTCCGAATGATCCTAAGGAGAGTATTTTTGCGCGAGGACTGGGCGCGTATATGATTCGCATTGGTTTGGTGTTTACAGTGATTTCGGTGACGCTCATGTATTGGGCTTACCACTATGCCCATAATGCTGGTATTCCGGGAGACCCTGATCGCTGGAAAACAATGGTGTTTACGACTCTTTGTCTAGCGCAAATGGGGCACGCGATCGCAGTCCGTTCCAATACTCAGATGACTTACGAAATCTCACCAACTTCCAACCCATTTGTATTAATAGCTGTGGTGCTGACGATTATCCTGCAGCTAATGCTGATTTATGTAGAACCCTTACGAAATTTCTTTGGCACCCACATTCTGAGTACTCAGGAACTAGCCATCTGTTTTGGATTTAGTACACTGATGTTTGTCTGGGTCGAGCTAGAAAAGCTGGTAAAACGTTTCCTGAAACCACAGGCATAAGGTGAAAGTCAGAAGACTTCTGACGTCTGGATTCTCGCTTCGAGATTCTGGTCCTGACTCCTGACCCCGCAAGCGTTTTCCAACTTAACCGGTGTCCCTCCCCAGCCACATTTCTGTCATCACCTGGATGAAAAAGATCCGTAAATTTGCCCCAGGTTTGCCACACTCCCCGCCTAATCTACTTACCTGTAGGCTTTCAAGAGCAAAACCATGGATGAGTTTACGCGGTTTGTATCTTCCTTGTCCGACCAGAAACGTATCGAGTCAGAGATGCTGCATGCCATTTTGCTAGACAACGCAGCTTATCCCTGGAATCCAGCCGAAGTGCCAGCAAACTCTCCCCTTAACAAGTTAGAGGCAACGGTTGAATCCGGTCAGGTTGAATCACGCTGGAGTAGCGTATCCCGACAAGCAGAGCAACTTTGGGCGGTTAAGTCGGTATCCGTTTAGGCCGACTGTAGCTGTACAGGTTGGACAATCTCGGGTTGCTTGAGGGATGACAGTACCTGAGTAACTTGAGCTAGTGAGCGATGATTGCCTTGGGACTGTAGCAACGAGGCTGCTTTTTCTAAATCAGCAATCGCTCGCGAGATTTCACCCAATCGCTGATAGGCCGCGCCCCGGTAGCAATAGGAGAGTGCCGTTTTATCATCGTGTTGAATGGCTTTGGTGTAATCAGCGATCGCTCCTAATTCATCCCCGAGCTTTTGTCGTGCTGTCCCTCGGTAAAAGTGTGCTAAAGCAGACGTGGGTTCCGCTTGAATGGCATAATCAAAGTCAGTGATAGCTTGAACCAAGTTGCCCTGATTCATCAAGATCCAACCACGGTTGCATCGGGCTGCAAAGAGATAATTATCGGCCTGAATCGCTCGGTTCA
Organism: Cyanobacteria bacterium J06639_14; assembly: GCA_039818605.1. Lineage (GTDB taxonomy): Bacteria > Cyanobacteriota > Cyanobacteriia > Phormidesmidales > Phormidesmidaceae > SIO1E4. The sequence continues at coordinate 24,342 of JBCBTQ010000054.1, forward strand.
AATCTTCTAATGCCCTTTGGTGCTGCTTCTTTTCGGTCCATATGATGGCCCGATTATTGGATGCAACAGCATCTTCAGGGTTCATTTGAATCACTTGAGAGAAGTCGGCGATCGCACCGTCTGGATCTTTCAAGTCGTAACGGGTAATGGCTCGATTGAAATATGCGGTCGCGTCCTCAGGCAGCACATCAGGGTTATCAAATCGATGCTGTAGCTGATCGATAACACTAGGTTCTGTTGTTCTGATGCGCAGATCGAGTTCACTGAAAGCACTACTCGCCGCTGGCAATGCTTGTAATCCCACAATGGCATATTCGTTATCACAGATTAAGAACTGCTCATCCGTTCCTAAAATCTTGAATGAGAAATGCTCGGGATAGGCTTGCTTAAGAGGCAACAGCTGATTCAAGGTTGATTTCAGTAATTGTCGCTGAGCTGTTGTCAATCCCCACTGCTGAGCAATACTTTTCAGTAAGCGACCTTCCTGACGGTTCCCTGGATGGCACCAGCCAATTTCCAGTTGGCAACCCTGCTCTAGGATTTCTGAGAACCGGGCAATCAAGCGATCGTCGAGTTTAACTGCTGACGACCAAGGCCAAACCAAAATTAACCGCTCAGACACATCATCGAGCGCCTGTAGTAGTGCCTCATCAATAGCAGACCATTGTTCTTTGGTCGTGTCACCTCGGAAAGCTGTGAGCCACTGTAATGGTTCCTCAGAAGCTGAACCTAATGCGATCGGCGGTGTCTCAATTCCTGAGTGAGTCGGCGCACCTTGCAGCTCTTTTTGATTTTGAGTCAGCTCCTGAGTTTGTTGTTCTAGTAAAGCAAGTTGCCACTGTAAGCTACTGAGGTAAGTAGCTGTCGTTCCGCGAATCTCTGACGTAATGTCAAAGGGAACGGACATATCTTCTAATCGCGATTCTACTTGCTTAAGGTTGTCAGCTAGCTGGGTGAGTTCTGTCCCAAGTGCCTCAATTGCTGGATTTTGCAGCTCAGCTTGCCCATTTTGAGAATTGACTTCGCTGTGTCCCTGTAGACGCTCCATCGTTTGACGAAGCGTTTCCTGAGTATCTTGTACCGTCTGGAACTTTTCGGACAGTGTCGTAAACTCACGCCGTGGAACCAAGTCAGCAACTGCTTTGATAAGTTCTCTCACCTCGCCCTTTAACAGGTTGGGGTCGGTGTTTGTCGGGATCTGGCGTAGTCGTCGATCTAAATGCCGTATTGCATCCTGCAAAGTAGCCTGAGCCGTTTTACTATCACCACTCAAGGTTTCTAAGTTGACCCGCAGTTGCATGATCTCAGTTCTGAGCTGAGCGATATCGTCTTCGGTTTCTTCCATGCGCTGCAGGCTATACAGTCGATCTACCTGTTTACTTAGACTGTTCAGCGTTGTCGAGACATTTATGTAGCGATCCTGCATCTGAGCCAATTCTTGATTCACAGGACTTAGATCAAGATCGGCTACATCGCCAATGCGATTTTCGAGTTCGCGCTTGGTCTGCTCTAAAAGCTGCGAACATTGCATAACTGCGCGATCGCTATACTCCATCGCTGCCTGCTGAAAGTTCTTCATTGCTTCCGGTGTGGGCAGCGCTGAGACTTGTTCTGACAGAATCGAGACCTCTGTAATTGCCTGTTCTTCAAGGATGTTGAGTTTTTCATTGGCCAGGTCAACCGAGCGATCAATGCGTCGTCGATTCAGCAGACCGAGGGCGACTAGAGCTGTGACTGGCAAAGATGCGATAGCGGCATTCTGGGTTGCTAACGAAGCAACTGCACCGGCCCCAGAACCCAGGAGCAGAGCATATTCTGTAAGGGGTAGCCAACGACGATTATTCACAGGATGCACTCACAACTAAAGGATCATAAGAATAGGAGTTTGTCGAAACGGGTGCGATCGCTTGACACATAGCAACCAGACTAGGACTCAACAGGGCCTAAAAGTTCCCGTCACTGCCTCAGGAGAAACCTTGGAGTTTTGGGAGCGAAGCACTGGGGCCAAAATTAGACAATCTACTAATCAGCTTTCTGACCAAATTGATCGGGATCAGGAAAATGTTCCCGATAGGTTTGAAGTGAGTGGAAAGGGCGGAGGGGGAAGAGTGGAAGGGTGGATGGGTGGATGGGTGGATGGGTGGATGGGTGGAAGAGTGGATGGGTGGAAGAGTGGATGGGTGGGGGCAGGTTTAGCTAGTTCCTGAATGGGGAGTTCAAAATTTCGAATCAAAACCTGCCCGTACGGGGTAAGGGGGGGGGATTCGGAATACCCTGCGGGAAGGGCAAGGCCCTACGGAATTCGGAATTCCCTTCGCTAGAACGGTACTGGGCTCTCAAACTGTAATAACTGCTGACTAATCGGATGAATAAATTGGATCGTCTTGGCGTGCAGGTGCAGGCGATCGGTGCTGGTTTTGTCACCGTATAGAGAGTCGCCCAAGATAGGGGCATGCAATCCTTGGGGATGGGCGGCATGAACGCGGAGTTGATGGGTGCGTCCAGTGTGGGGTTTAAAGCAGATCCTAGGAGTGGGTGCGTCCGGTTCCAAGACGCGAAACTCGGTCAGACTGGGTTTGCCCTGTTGTCTATCGACTGATTGCTTAGGGCGATCGCGGGGGTTACGCCACAAGGGCAGATCAATCATCCCGGCTGTGGTGGTAACAGGTTTGCTGAGAATAGCTTCATAGGTTTTCTGTACCTGACGCTGAGCAAATTGTTGGCTCAGCAACCGATGCACCTCTGGTGAAGCTGCTAGCACGAAAATACCGGATGTCCCCTTATCGAGACGATGAACGGCTTTTAAGAAAGGGTAATCGGTGAGCTGACAGCGGAGACGACTCAGGACACTGTCCTGTAAGTGGCTTGTTCGACCTGGCACTGAAAGGAGACCTGTGGGTTTATCGACTACTAGCAGTGCCTCGTCTTGATAAAGGATGGGGAGTACGGTTTGAGCTGGCATACTCAGGTTAGGTGGTTGGGGCAGCCCCGACAGCAAAAAGCCCATGATGGGTTGACACCGTTCGATACAGGCTCCATAAAATTGTCGCGGCTGTTTGTCACTGCTCGGGAGTCCCCACCAGAATTCGGCCATTGCCAGTGGTTTAAGCTGATGGGTCGCTGCGTAGTGCAGGAGTTTGGGGGCAGCACAGTCACCCGTACCAGTGGGTAACCCAGTCGGCATCAAATCTTGCAGTGTGACAGTCGTCCCAGCAAAATTTGTCAAAGAATAAACGGCATGCATTTGGGTTTGAAGCTGCCGCGAAAGTTCTTTACGCTGCCGTTTCAGACGCTGCATTTGCTGATCGGCTTGGGTGATTGCTGTTTGCAACGGCCTTAAAGTCGCATCGCGTTCTCGCTTCAGCCGTCGCCGCTCCATACCGTCTTGTTGACTCTGAGTGACCAATGTTTCGAGGGCAATTGCCAACTCGTTGCCTGTGAGTGTGGCGGGATAGCTCTGCCGCAAGCGATCGCGCGCTTGCTTTTGCCAGCGATGTTGGGCTGCGAGTGCTTGCAAACGTTCGGCGTAAATTTGAGCGTGATGGTTATATTCAACGCGTTCGGGTAGTTGCTCAAGGGCCATCAGTGTTTTTTTGAGCTGAGCTAATTGTTCAAGCGTTTGAGCCTCGGCCAACGCGACTTGTGAACGTCCTGGAATGGGCGGCACCCACCCTTCCACCACACTCTGGCCATTGAGCAAGCCTGAAAATGCCTTCAGAACTCCCTTTTCACCCGTTGAGGTTGCGACCAGGAGGACTCCATACATCTTGCCCTCCTGCGAGGGGTCGGGGCTTGTGGCTAACTGAGCCATCAATCCATGCGCGATCGCTTCGGCTAGAGCCGTCCGGGGTAAACGCAAAGTAGCCCCTGTTTGGGGACATTTGCCAGCGTACCAATAGCTAGGAGGTGCGGCCGGTATGGGGCCATCGTCCAAGCCAAATTCAGCGAGCGAATGTAGCCAACTCATGCTTCACCTACAGTACGTTTGGCGTGTAAGCCGTAAACAGCGAAACATCGCCCTTGCCAACAGTAATGACCGTTTTGACTCCACCTCGTCGTGTAAAGTCACCAATGACACGCAGTCCAGCGGGGGAGAGTTCCTCCCATAGACGATCCGCGATCGTATTCGTGACCATTTCATGGCTAATGTGCTGGTCACGAAAAGAATTGATGTAGAGCTTGAATGCCTTCAATTCCACAATCCAGTCCTGAGGTTGGTAGTCCACCACAATAGTGCCAAAGTCAGGGTAGCCGGACCGGGGGCACAGGGCTGTAAATTCAGGATGCTCCAGGTGAATAATATAGGCGTTATCGGTCGAATTAGGCCATTTCTCAAAGGGGGCTGTCGCTGCTTGCTGAATTGCTAAGTCGCCATATTTCTTCCCTTCTTGCGGAAGGAGAGGGCTTGAAGTCGTGTTGCGATTAAGTTCTTGAGAAGTTGCCATTTAATGTTTGATCTACGGATGAAGTACTGCATTGCTATTCCTTATCTTAAAAGACCGGCAGGCAAATAAAATTCGTTCTTATACCTTTATAAAGGCTGGAAAAATGAACGTTAAAATAAGATGAATTTATCCGCTTTTCTATGGTGTCTCGACTGACAAGATTTCTCAATCGGTTACCTCTACGAACCGTTCTCACGATTCCCTTTGTTGTCCAAGTGGTAGGTGTTGTCGGCGTTGTTGGCTATCTTTCCTTCAAGAATGGTCAGGCAACAGTTAGTGATCTGGCGTCGCAGTTACGCGATGAATTAACGGGCCGTATTCTCCAGCAGATCCGAGCAACGGTTGAGCGCCCCTATGTGATTAACCAAATCAATGCGAATTCTCTGCTACAAGGCGATATTAATGTTGCAACGGGAAAAGGGGAACACCAAATATGGCAACAGGCTAAGGTTTTCCCATCGACAAATCTGATTTACTGTGCCACGGAAGCAGATGGTGCCTTTTTAGGCGTAGGCTCCTCTAGAGACAGCAGCAACGACGTGAATTTACACATTCAGGTTGCCAATGCAATAACTGAGGGCTACTTTCATTACTACGATGTAGATTCTTCTGGAAAACGCTCCTTTCTGCGCAGTAAAGGGAATGCAAAATTTGACCCTCGGGCACGTCCTTGGTACAAGGCTGCCAAGGTAAAAGGTGACGCAACTTGGAGTGATGTTTACCTTGACTTTGATACCTTGCTCCCCACTATTACAGCCAACACTCCAGTTTACAAAAGCCCAGATGGTCAGGAGTGCATCCCAGTCTTGCAAGACTCACCTTGAGAAGCAGCCGTTGAGATAAGCACATCGCTGCATCAGCACTTGC
>JBCBTQ010000055.1:0-28982 GCA_039818605.1 Cyanobacteria bacterium J06639_14
TGTTAAGTTCTCTAAACTCCCAGATGGCTTGGAAGGTTGAGCCTTGGGGAGCTTGGCATGTCACGCTTCAGGATCATCGCTATCGGGTGGTGTTGCACGGTCAGGCGAATGGTGAGCCGGCAACCGTCAGAGTCCCAACCCTCAACGGTCTTGAGTTTGCCTGTTGGGATACGACGCGGGGCGATCTGCAGGTTGAGGTTTGGCAGCGATCGCGCTCTACCCCCGAACAATTGCTCCTAAAGGCTCAAAGTCATCTCGCTGGCTTGGAAGTTGGCGGTAGCGGTTGGGATCGACCTTGGCACTTCCTCCCCAAAAATGGGCAAAAATCTCACGTCGCTCGATAGTTAATCAGCTGCACCAGGTTTTTCCACAAGCTAGTCGTTGCGGGTATGCTCAATGAATCCGGCAGTACCTGTAGCCCAAAGCCATTCAGTCAGAGTGCTACGTTAATTGGTTGAGCTTGTCTACTTCTCTTCAACGGCTTTATGGAGACTTGAAGGCTTACGCGCGCGACTCTGGCGGCTATGTTTCATCCGCTTACGCTGTTCAGTTCTGGTCATGGCTTTATCAACGGGAAAGCCTGCGATCGGGATGACCTGATGCTTACGCTCTTCTTCCAGCTTTTTAAGCTCGGTGTAATCGACCCACTCAATACAATCCACCGGGCATGTATCAATAGCTTCCTGCACCAAATCGTCAGGATCGCCATCCTGGCGAATGGCCCGAGCCCTGCCATAATCTGGCTCAATGTAAAACGTATTACGAGCGACTAGTGCACAGTGCTTGCAACCAATGCAAGTCAACTCGTCCACATAGACGCCCTTTTGACGCAAGACCCCTCCTAACTCGGGCTCGCAACCGTTCCGCTCTGCGGCACCTCTGAGGTCACCACCAAGCTCAGGTTCCAACCCTGAAGGAGAGGTTTGTAAAGGATCATCTGCTTCCGGAGAAGCCTCTTCAAAAAATTGGGGCATTGGATTCCCCTCGTAAATATGCCCAGGTCACATTAGATACGCGATTTCTACCTTGGAGCAAAAATCTAGTCTCTGAATCAGACGCAGTTTAACTAGGCCCAACGCTGCACGACCAAGCGAATAGCACCCGCTTCAGTGGTTTGCTGCTCAGCTACTTGAAAGCCCTCTTTAGCAGTCGCTTCCATCACCGTGTGGAATGCATAACGCTGATTGATCTGGTTCAAGAACCCATCGACTGAGAGGGGCTGTTGCCAGTACTGCAAGTCGCCAACTAGCTCATACTCCTTGGTCTCAGGATTGAGCTTAAATCCGATGTCGTAACCATTGGACTGCTCGATAACCACTTCAGCAGTCTCTGTCTGACCTTGATAGCCTCGTACAGGGGAAGGGCCTTGCTTCCAATCAGCACCGACGTCAGTAAGAGCAGACTGCAGAGAGGAAAGGTTGCGAATTTTGGTCCGAATCTGGCTAAAGTGTGACATGTTAATTGCGCATAAACGAACGTTAATTTAACCCCAGTCGCTGTAAGAAACCTTGGCTTGCGTCTCGATAACAGCGGATTGCTGCACAGATTGTTGATAGAACTCAGACGTAGCCTCACGAGCGACCACATTGCCGAGTTCCTCTTCTATCTTGCGAGTAACTTCCTCACAGGAAGTACCTACTACACCCGTCACCATTTCCTTAACACGACCGTCAGGGTAAATGATGAACTCTAAAGTTTCCATACGATACCAGGGGTAAAAGGAATGAGAACTCGGTATACAAACCGGAAGGCAAGATCAAATCGGCGTACAACTTAATCTTACTAGACATTTCCGAGGTGCAGATAACCATACTGTGGCAAATGTTTATGCAACTTATAGATGGTGTAAGTGCTGACCTCAGTCTAAAAATTAGTTTTGCGTAAGTCCCTGAAAGCGTCAAGCTGCAAAGGAAATTCCTGCCGCTGAAACCCTTTGTCTACAGGCAGACACAGATTTTTTGTTGCAGTTCTTAATATCTTGAGATGTTTGAGTGGGGTTTCAGTATTCTGCTTTACCGTGAACTGTTTCACGTTGGCGAGTTCGCCTGATAATAGGGGACTGTGATATATGCGGAAAACGGCATGGATTTTCAACACACTCGTCAAGCACGCCCCCTTTCTGTAGGCGTTTTGGGTTTTGGAGGGCTGGGGCAAGCTGCGACTAGAGTTTTAGCACCTAAGGCTGAAATGATCCTGGTGGCAGCAGCTGATAAGCAGGGCTATGTATACAACCCTGAGGGATTGGATACGGCTGCTTGTATGGCTGCTTATCGCGATCGCGGCTCTATTGGCCATGCAGAACCTGGCGGTGTCCTGAGCCAGCAAAGTATTCAAGATCTCATCACAGCAGCTACTTCGGCACAGGGATACTTCCTGGCGCTCCCCAACTTGCCCAATACCTTCATGGCTTCAGTGGTCCGTCAGTTTATTGACTCCGGATGGCAAGGGGTCTTGGTCGATGCGCTGAAGCGGACAAGTGCCATGGAACAGATTTGGGCCCTCCGTGATGACCTGAAGGCGGCTGGTATCACGTATCTCACTGGCTGTGGCGCAACCCCGGGTTTGTTGACGGCGGCGGCGGCGATCGCGGCCCAAAGCTATGCTGAAATTCACAGTGTCAAAATCACTTTTGGCGTCGGTATTGCTAACTGGGAGGCATATCGCGCCACTATTCGGGAAGACATTGCCCACCTGCCAGACTACGATGTGGCGACAGCCCAAGCAATGACGGATGCCGAAGTTGAAGCCCTGCTAGACCAGACCAATGGCCTGTTGGCACTGGAAGGGATGGAGCATGCCGATGACTTGATGCTGGAATTAGCGGGGATCTGCGATCGCGATCGCGTTACGGTGGGTGGCATTGTCGATACTCGCAACCCGAAAAAACCCCTCAGTACCAATGTCCAGGTTACGGGGCGCACGTTTGAAGGCAAAACCTCTACCCACACTTTCACTCTAGGGGATGAAACTAGCATGGCTGCTAATGTGTGTGGTCCTGCCTTTGGCTATCTCAAAGCGGGGATCGCGCTTCAAAATCGCGGACAACATGGTCTTTATACCGCTGCCGAAGTCATGCCCCAGTTTGTTCGGTAAACGCCGCGGATCCCAAATTTCTAAAAGATCCCAGGGTTATTTGTCGGATCTGTTCGCAGTATCCAGGTGTTGTGCATAACCCTGGGATCTGAGCAATTAGCGATCGCCTGGAACGCTTTCTCTACTCCCAACCCCCACCTACCAGACACTAACCACCAACCACCTTCAACCAACATAAGAAAGTGTCACGACCCAAAACCCAACGAGAAAGCCTGCGATCGTCGAATAGGTAACAGTCCCCCCACCGAGTTCGTAGGCCTCAGGCATCATCGTGCTTGACAGCATTGAGAGAATGGCACCTCCTGCAAAGGCTTGGGCTGTGCCGAGCACCCAATTGTTGGCAAAGTGAATGAGGGCGCTACCGAGCATTGCCGTCAAACCACTGAGCAATACTGCCCCACCCCACAGACCTAAGATGCGGTTTGCCGGAGTGCCAGCTTGTTTCATCCCAACCGAACTCGACAAGGCTTCGGGGATATTGGAAATAAAGACAGCCATTATAAAAGAAATGCTGAAATGGCCACTGCCCGCATTGAAGCCCACAACTAGGGCTTCAGGAATGTTGTCGAGCAAGGTGCCGACGAGAATGGCAACAGGGGTAGAGCTTTTGGCCAGCTGGCGAATTTGCTGTTCTGACAAGGGGAAATCGACACCAACACTGTCCAAAACCCGTTGCCGCCACTGTTCATCCGATTCTTCTTGGGCTTTTGCCTGCGATCGCGTGGTTTGGCGCAAGCGACGGGCCAGGATCCGGCTGAGACCACTGGCAAGTTGAGGCGATCGCGTCAACATCCCGTCAAAGTCAAGTTTATCCAGCTCGTAAAGGTGCATCGGCGTTCGAGCAACCACACTAGCCGATCGCTCCTCTCCCGTCAGGAGAGCCATTTCACCAAACATCTCACCGGGTCCCAGCATGGCCATTAACTGGGGACCACTGTAGATATCGGCCTCTCCATCCACAATCATGAACATGGCATCCCCAGGGTCCCCTTCCCGACATAAGACTGTGCCAGAGTCAACAGACACAGGCTTTAGAAGCGGAATCAGTGCCTGTACTTCTGAGGGCGAGAGGCTGTGGAGCATTTCCACATGGGATATCTGATCGAGAATCTCGGACGTCTCCTCCTGGCGGTGCTGGTAGAAAACCCGGCGCGAAGAGGAGGGATGACGAATAAAGCCACCATGTTCATCAATGTAGTTAATCAGGGTGGTGAAAATCGTTCCTCCCAGGATGAACCCCACCAAAACAGGCCAAAAGCCAGTTGTTTCAAACACCGGTTGGGTAATATCGAAGGCGATCGCAGCTAGCAGCGTGCCACTACCGAACGCCATAATGCCTGCCGTCACAGCTCGACCCGGTTTCCAGCAAATGCCAAGAACAGCCCCAATCAACAAGCTCGAGGCCCCTAAAAATCCCTGAAGTAATGCATCTAAGGGCATAATCGGTCTCATTCACAGGCTCACGATAACCCCGAAAGCCCTTAAGCGGAATACAGTATTCCTTGAATTTTATGGCATGGGTGGGTGAGCGTCGATGACTAGGGGTAAGTCTTCCTGTCGCCAGCGCTCCATATGGCCTTCCAAGTGCCGAATTTGTTCAAAGCCAGCTTGTTCTAGGGCCAGTTCGGCAATCCCTGCTCGGACACCGACCTCACAGTAAACCACAACCTCCCGAGTTGTAAAATCAGCCAGTTCGGCCAGTCGGTTGGGGATATCTCGATAAGGAATATTGATTGCGCCGGGAATATGCCCTTCCGCGTATTCTGCCTCTGATCGCACATCGAGAACTAATGGCGCGTCCGGTGTGTTGAGACGAGGCACTAATGTGTGGGGTGCGATCGCATCCGCCGAGGACCAGCTGATTTGGCTGACCATCAATATCACCCCTAGACAACACAGGGCGATTAATCCTTTAAGCTGGGTTTTCAGAGTAAGGCGAGGAAATTTCATAGTGCAGTAATTCAGTTGAGGAGGAGCACGGCGGATGGGAATATCGCTTGGACCACTGTCACTGTCTCCGAGGTCATCATTGATGATCTGAGCAGTCTCGTCAGCTAGGCAAGTGCTGACGATGCAAATTCACTGTAAATGCCCGGTTTGGTGGGGGGTGAGCCCGTAAATCAGTGAAAGGCTGAACCAGTGAACAGGTATACTAATCATCAGTTTAAGATGCTTTTATGAATCGTCGATGAGTGGCTACTTGTTGAGCATCTAGTTCAGTATTAAGGGCTTTTAAAGGCTTCTGCGATCTATGGCTTCTCCTCCCCGGCGACAACGAAGGCGGCAACCCAAACAGACGCCCCAGATTTGGCGACATTTACGTAGCTGGTTGGATGAACCGGCTGGCGTTCCATTTGCTTGGATGTGTCTGACAAGCCTCCTCTATGCCGCCATGGGAATGATTATGGCGGCCTTTCCAGCTCCTTATTGGATTTGGAATTTGGCGCTGGGAGGCGCAATCACGCAAGCAATTACATTAGCCGGTCCGCGGGCACTCAAGCGATTTCACTGGTTGAGTGCTAATGGCTTAGCCTTTTTATCTATCTTGGGCACTGGCGCAATTGTGATTGCTTTGTCCATTGCGCTCGGCTACTCTGGCACTGACAATATTGATGAAGTTATTCCTAAAGACACGGCTTTTGAGGTTCTGCGAGTCAGCGGTGTCGCGTTTCTAATTGCGGCGCTAGGTGCCATTGTGGGAGCGGCAACGGGCGATCGCCTCCTCAAGAACTTCAACCGCATACAAACCACACTAGTGTTGGCTTCCACCTGTATTCTGGGGCTCGGAATCGGGGGACTTATCGGTCTGGCATTGGTGACGGAATAAGCTGATAGCGAATGGGGCCTTTCACGGTTCGAGGATCAACCCTGTACCCTTTCTGCGTCACCGCAATTTTCCCTGCATCGTACAACTGAATTCCTACTGCTCTGACAGAATCCATCAGCGATCGCCAAGTATCCCCTCCCAGTACACGGGCAACTTCAGAAGGGCAAATTGTTTTTTCCGGACCGCGACGCCTCACAAGCTGAAGCAAGCAATCGCGAATTGCTGTGTCCGTTACGATGGGCATGGGTTTGCTGGTTGCCGTATGGCGATCACAATATAGTCAAAGACTTAGTAATTACGATTAGTTCAGCATCGTTTACAGGCTGTGTATAGACCGCATAGCTCCAATTTATGAGTTTTCCCAATCCGTCGATGAAGTCTACCGATATTTGCGTTTCCCGTATTTTGGACGCCAATCTTGACCGGGCACGGGAGGGATTGCGGATTATCGAAGACTGGTGCCGCTTTGGTCTCAATCACAGCGAATTGACGACAAAGCTGAAGCATTTGCGTCAGAGTCTGGCCCAGTGGCACACGCCTGATTTGCGGGCAGCACGGGATACGCCAGGCGATCAGGGAACCGCGATTACTCATCCCCAGGAGAGTCTCCGCACCAGCGTCAGGCATGTGCTCCAGGCCAACTTTTGTCGTGTCGAAGAGGCGTTGCGATCGCTGGAAGAATTCGGCAAAATTCATCACTCCGAAATGGCTGCAGCCTGCAAGCAAATGCGCTACCAGGTATATGCTCTGGAAAGCACGGTGCTCGGGCATCAACGGCAGCAACAACTGTTCAAAGCACAACTTTATCTGGTAACTTCTCCGACCGAGAATCTATTGCAAGTGGTGGAAGCAGCCCTGCAAGGGGGCGTACAAATTCTGCAATATCGGGAGAAAACGGCTGAGGACTGCGATCGTATTGTGATTGCTCGGCAGCTCCGAGCCCTCTGCGAAAACTATGGCGCTTTGTTTTTGGTGAACGATCGAGTGGATTTGGCTCTTGCGGTGGATGCGGATGGGGTACACCTCGGCCAGACAGACTTACCGATTGCCGTGGCCCGTGATCTATTAGGCAGTCACCGCATTATTGGCCGCTCAACTACCAACCCCGAAGAGATGACTAAAGCACTCTCTGAGGGAGCCGATTACATTGGCGTTGGACCTGTTTATGCGACTCCGACAAAGCCGAATAAAGCGGCGGCTGGCTTAGAGTATGTACACTATGCTGCAACCCATGCGACCGTTCCTTTCTATGCCATTGGTGGCATTGATCGTCAGAATTTAGGAGAAGTCATTGCTGCCGGGGGCGATCGCATTGCCGTTGTCCGTGCCATTATGAAGGCCGATGACCCCACTACCAGTACCCGAGGCTTCCTAACTCAGCTTCAGCAGAGGCGGATGGTATCGCCTCTCGATCATGCCTAAAGGGACTTCTTACGAACCGCAGATACTCATGGCCCAGTCAATTCAGCTACATATCAATGGTGAGACCAAAACCTGTCCGCCCCAAACATTACTTCCTGATTATCTCCAGCAGATAGGACTGAATCCTCGTCTAGTGGCCGTTGAGTACAATGGTGAAATTCTGCATCGCCAATTTTGGGAAAAAACTTACCTGCAGGCAGGCGATCGCCTGGAAATAGTTACCATTGTCGGCGGTGGTTAACTGCTTGATAACCCATGAAGCCTGTGTTTTTGAAGATAAGGGCTAGGCGACAGCAGATAGATAATTACACTGTCTTTGCTCTGCATAGGTGGCTATCCTACAAGACGTAAGCATGACTCCCCCGAACGTTGTTCAGTGAACCGGCTCGGCTGGGTGTCATCCATCCGTTGAGCCAGTACGATGATGTTGCCTGAAGGCCCCATGAAACCTGGGAACAAGACTTTGATACCACGCTAAGCATGCCTGGGATACAGAAGATGAGCCTTACCCTTCTGCGAGCATAAATAACAATCGTATCAGGCGATCGCCCCGAGTTGTTCACACTTCCGTTCACTTGATTGACACATTGGGACTTTAGGCTCCTAGGTGTAGAGGTTTGTGTGCCCCCATTGCAGTGCTGAAGCCGTTTGCTCAGAACCTATTGGCATTGTTGACCACACACCATAAGACGAGGAGTTTACCAATGCAGTTTATCCATTGTGAAACTTATCAAGGTGCAATCGCAGCAGTTCATGTTGAGTTTCCCACCCAAGAACTCTATGGTTCATATGAGAATATGCCCAGTGAGCGCATTATTAGCCCCGTGGTAATTGACCAAGTAGGGGACGTCTGCTTTTTACTCCCGGTTAGTACCGTCGATGAGGCGATCGCGTCAGCCAAAGCACATATTGAGAACCGAAATCACTCTTATATAAACCACATCATAGAAGACAACGTACCCAGCAATAATGCAATTCAGCACTTTGAAGAATGCGGCATTCCATTAGCGATGGTGCCATTCTTGAAAACTGAAGATAGCTACTTGTTTAAAGAACATCTCTGACACTTGTATCAAAACAAGGTTTATCACAGGATGACAGTCAGTCATCCTGTCTGCATTGCCACTCTATATTGTGGTTTTTATGTTTTCAAAAAAATCAGTATAGAGTATTGAAATTTTGGATGTTGACCACAAAAGGAATAGGGAAATACTTTGTCTGAGGTGGGTGTGGCTTATGGAGGATAGGCGGAAAATACTTTATAAGATGTAAGCTGCATCAGTTAATTCATATCTTCTCAGGAAAACAACTGCGTCCGGAAAAATCAATATCAAAGTTTGAAATTCAGGATCTCTTACTGATTTATTTCTTGAACTAACTACCTAGAACTTTCCTCTGCTATCATGCGCGACATGGTTTGGAATCGTCGCACAATTTTTTCTAGACGACTCTAAATTATTTGGAGGCAAAAAAGTGATGGTTTCAGGGATTCTACAGAAAATTACATGACGTGTTTTGAAGTTGCTCAACTATGGTTGACTATTATCCTTGGAATGTTCAAGCGCTAGCAACTTGGCTCAAGTCCGAAATCGCCGCAGGAAAAAAACGACCGGAACTGGCAGAAGCCTTACAGATTCCAGAACATATTCTCAAGCAATGGCTATTGGCTTCGTCATCTGCAGCATGGTCTTCTATCACATCAAAACAACTCCAATCAATTGCTCGTTATCGCAACATGAAGCTGGTTGAAATAGTCCGATGGCTTGATATTTGCCCTGCCCATTTAGAGAACCTCAAGAAGCAAGCCAAGCACTAGCACTAGCCCTACTTCGGAGAGACCTTGCCATACAAGGCAGGGGAGGCGTGATGTCGTCGTATCTGTAGTCTCGGCGAGAAGACTATAGCTCTGTGTAGGTTATGCTTAATCAACCTGTACAGGGCTTGACCTCAATGTCTCGGACCTTCCTGGACAGGGCTGTTGATATCAACTTCGTTTAGACAATGGCCCCTCTGCAGAACAGGACAACTAGCGATTTTTAGGTACAGGACAACTAGCGATTTTTCGGTAAATGCGGTTTACGGGGAGAGGGTTTGGGTGAATATCCCTTGAACCGGGACATGGCTTTGCTAGCTGCTGCAACCACAGAAAGATCTGTATCCCGTAGTGCCCGCCGCAGTAATGGTAGGCTTTTTGATATTGGTTTGATCTTGCTTAGAGCATGTACAGCTTGTAGGCGTACGGTTGGATCACTGTCACGGGTGAGGCGTTTTAGAGCTGGAATGCAGCGGTTCTGCTCCGTTGTCGTCATCATTGACATGTCAGTTGCAGCCGCCTTGGCTGCCTGGTAGCGCACTGCTGATTCGGGTGCATAGCTTTTTACAGTTAACAGTCTCATCAACTGCATGAGCGCACTACGACGATTGACTCGTGACGTGTTGGCAGCGGCTGTAACTGTTGGGGGGGAGGCTTGGTGGGCTGCACCATTAGATGCAGATGCACCATCAATCACTGGCTTGGCCTGAAGCTGGGATGTGTTTGATACAGGCTGTTGGGGCGGTATTGCCAGCGGTGATGGTGTTGCGATGTTCGCAGGCTCAGCTTGGGCAGACTCAACTGCATCAACCGGTGCCATCGGCTCAGCGATCGCAGGCATGGATGATTCCCCTTGCATAACAAAGGTTGGGTCTACTGATGATGTCGCCAGAGGCAAACTCTCTAGTGATTCTGACTGTGGCAAAGGGGCCTCAGGGGAAGGCAAAATGCTAGGAACAGAGGGAGGGGAAGCTGTTACTGAGGAACTGTTTGCAGCTTGGGCCTGATAGGGTTGGACTGCTGCCAGTCGAGCTTCGTAGTCTTGCTCAATGCCTAGCGTGAGAGCCTTTAAACGGCGATTATAGTCTGCTTCAACTGCCGCTAGTTGTTGCTGTGCTTGTTGAGCCGCATCAGCGTGGGCGGCTCTCATGTGGCTTGCATAGTCCTCTTGCAAGCGATCGCGATCGGCTTCAACGGCAGTCAGTTTCTGTTGCAATGCTTGAGTTGCTGACTGGGCCGCTGTGAGCTGAATCTTATGATCCTGCTGGAGACGCTCAGTGGCTGCTTGGATGCGACGATCATGCTCGGCATCGGCTTGGGTGAGTTTATGACGCAGCGCTTTGAGTGCTGCCGTTTGTTGGGCAACCTGTCGCTCCATAGCCAGATAGATAACGACAGCACCGATAACTACGCCGATGAGTATCCCTAAGAAAAGCCACATTTTGCGAACCCTCTCACCCTACAGCGAGTACTGTGAAATGAAAAAGCTAGCAGCGATCGTACTCAGCTCACTTTCACAGTATCCCGATAGATTCGCACAAGTTTACTGCAGAAGATGACTTATCAGACGGTCACTTCACATTAGATCATGCGGGGTTGCCAAATCGCGCCGCTAAGAAAATTTGCGTTTCATCGCCAGGACAAAGCCCAACACCGATAGGCTTCCTAGAACAGTGATCGGTTCAGGAACAGGAACCGCTTCTTCCCCATCCTCAGAAGACGCTCCTTGATTGGGAAGCGAGTCATTACTCCCTATTCCTTGAGCAACCACGCCTTCACTAGTGTCGCCTGCCATTGAAGGAGTACTATCGGCAATAGTATTACCGCTACTGAGTCCTCCCCCCAAAGCCGTTGGGGAAGAGCCATCTTCAATATTGCTGGTTCCGACACCAAAATCCGACGATGCTTGGGACGTATTGGAACCCGAATTAGTCACCTTACTCGAACCGACTTCGGCAGTTTGGACGGTTTCAGGTAAGAATGAAACGACGTCTGGGTTAGTTAGGATGACGGTAGAAGCTGTAACAGTGGTAGCAGTAGCACCAGCAAGCGCTAGAAGCGGCAAGTTATTAGCAGGCATGATATTAACCTTATAGAAGTTCAATCTAAGTAAAAGCCAGAGGGAAAAAATCCCTCATTCGTCCAAGAATAATCAGATTGTCCAGATATAAACCAGCCTTTCACACCATATATGGTTATCACGAAAAAACTGGAATTTGAATAAAGTTTCGATGAAGCTTACAGTAAGTGACTCAGAAATTGAGTCAAATTTCAGGACATATTTTTCCGTGAAAACTGCAGGTTTTGGATGATGCTAGATTTGCTGCAGCCCTATTCCGGCGGCATGTAAGGGCTACCGGAATAAACCTTGTGTACTGGGTAAATTAGGGGCTAGCAGAAGCTAAATGTCTAAGTCCTCTAGGTTCAGCTTAGGCCCATAGGTTTCAATGAATTCACGACGGGGAGCAACACGATCGCCCATCAGAACCGTGAAAATACGATCCGCTTCGGCGGCGTCTTCAATTTCCACCTTTTTGAGCGTGCGGGTTTCGGGGTTCATGGTGGTATCCCATAGTTGAGTTGGCATCATCTCACCTAATCCCTTAAACCGCTGAATGGTGTAATTGGCGTTGGCTGGAAATTCATTGTGGATGAGGTCATCGCGCTCGCGTTCACTGTAGCAGTACCAGTGATTGCGTCCTCGCTCAATCTTGTATAGAGGTGGGCAGGCAATATAGACATAGCCCTGGTCAATCAAGGCCCGCTGGTAGCGGTAAAAGAAGGTTAGTAGCAGAGTGCGAATGTGCGCCCCATCTACATCAGCGTCCGTCATCAGGCAAATGCGGTGATAGCGTAGCTGTGACTCGTCAAACTCCTCCCCTTTAATGCCGAGTCCTAGTGCCGTAATCAACGACTGAATTTCGGTATTTTTGTAAATTCTGGCGTCGTCTGTTTTCTCGATATTCAGAATTTTGCCCCGCAGTGGCAGAATCGCTTGGAACTGGCGATCCCGGCCTTGCTTGGCACTGCCACCAGCAGAATCCCCCTCCACGATGAAGATTTCCGATTCGGAAGGGTCGCGGCTGCTACAGTCCGCTAATTTACCCGGTAGTGTCGATGACTCCAGTACCGATTTCCGCCGGACTAACTCGCGTGCGCGGCGCGCTGCTTCGGCGGCGTTGAAGGCTTGAATGGCTTTCTCCAGGACCGCATCAGCGACACCAGGATTGAAGTCAAGGTATTCAGTGAGGGTCTCACCCACCAAAGTATCAACAATGCCCCGCACCTCGGTATTGCCTAGCTTAGTTTTGGTCTGCCCCTCAAATTCAGGCTCCGGCACCTTCACCGAAATTACCCCAGTCAAGCCTTCCCGGATATTCTCACCGCTCAGGTTAGACTCATTTTCCTTACGCTTGTTGCGCTTACGGGCAAAGTTATTCATCGTCCGCGTTAGGACAGTTTTCAGACCTTCCAGGTGTGTACCACCGTCAACGGTCCGAATATTGTTGGCAAAGCCCAGCAGATTATCCGAGTAGGCATCGATACACCACTGGAGAGCAACTTCTACCTGGACGCCATCTTTGTCTGAGTGGACGTAAATAATTTCGTCGTGAAGGGCCTGTTTTTCGTTGTTGATATAGCCGACATATTCTTTGATTCCCCCTTCGTAGTGATAGCGGGAAACCTTGGGTTCGCCTGACTTCAACAGTTCGAGACGATAGTCGGTAAAGGTAATATCGACGCCAGCATTGAGATAGGCGAGTTCCCGCAATCGGCTGGCTAAGGTACTGTAGTCAAATTCCGTACCCGTGGTAAAAATTGTATCGTCCGGCCTAAATGAAACTGCTGTACCGGTGCGATCGCTGCCGCTGTCACTAATCTGTAAGTCGCCAATAGGGACGCCTCGTTCAAAGCGTTGAATGTGGGTTTTGCGATCGCGCCAAACGGTTACCTCCACCCATTCAGACAGCGCATTCACGACCGAAATACCAACTCCGTGAAGGCCACCAGAGACTTTATAACCACCGCCACCAAACTTGCCGCCAGCATGGAGAACCGTCATTACGGTTTCGAGGGCTGACTTACCGGTTTGAGGATGAACATCCGTTGGAATCCCGCGGCCATCATCTCGTACTGCAACTGAACCGTCAGCATTCAAATCAACTTCAATATGATTGCAGTAACCTGCCAACGCCTCATCGACAGAGTTATCAACCACCTCATACACTAAGTGGTGTAACCCCCGTGGCCCGGTGCTGCCAATGTACATACCAGGCCGCTTCCGGACAGGTTCGAGTCCTTCCAGCACCTGAATTTGCTCAGCACCGTAGTTGGTCGCCATAAATTCTTTACTCCAAAAAAAGCGCTCAAGCGCCTTTAACCACTTTTACGGAAAAACACTCTAAAATTCTAGCACAAACCTACTCAGGAAGGTTTTAGAGCAGTTTCCATGGACACTTTAAGGGGGGATATCATTGCCGTTTTTCACCGGGGCTAACCATACGACTTCAAATCCCTTACCTTCTCACTCGAATAGTACATGCAAACCATGCCTGATTGCGTTAGGTGGAGCAACCGCGACAGGCAAGACAGGCTTGGCGATCGCCCTCGCTCAGCGGTTGTCGATCGCTGTGCTCAGCGCTGATTCTCGTCAGGTTTACCGCGAATTGAATATTGGAACGGCTAAACCACCAGCCGCCCTACAATCACAAGTCCCCCACTATCTGATTGATATGCGGGAACCGACGGATATGATGACGGTGGCTGACTATCAGCAAGCAGCTCAGGAGCTGATTGAGAAGCTCCACAATAGCGGAGAACGGCTGCCATGGTTAGTAGGTGGTACAGGTCTTTACATTTCTGCCGTTGTGGATGGTTTGCAAATCCCTCCGGTGGCTCCCCAACCGGCGCTGCGGTCACAATTGATCCGCTTAGGGCAAGCTCAGTGCTATGGCCTATTGCAACAAATCGATCCTGAGGCGGTACAGCGCATTCATCCGCACGACTCGGTGCGGACAGTGCGGGCCCTAGAAGTCGCTTACGTTATGGGTCGCCCGCTCTCGGCTTTACAGGGACGCTGCCCACCCCAGTACGCCATCTTATATATAGGATTAGATTGTCATGCCGATGCACTCAGAACGCGCATTGAGCAACGCACGGCCATGATGTTGGAACAAGGTTTAGTGCAAGAAGTAGAGAGTCTTTGTCAGCGGTATGGAGCTGATTTACCTCTGCTACAAACATTAGGCTATGCCGAAATCCTTGGCTACTTAGCAGGGGACTATGCTCTTGCCGAGGCTGAGAGCCTAATTGTGAAAAACACCCGGCAGTTTGCCAAGCGCCAACGCACCTGGTTCCGGAAGCACTCGGTACAGTGGTTTGACGCGGACGCATCAAATTTAGTTGATCAAGTGTGGCAAACCGTTCAAAACTTCCTGCAAACCGTCTGATTAACTGGCTGGAAATTGTAAGGAATGTAACTGATATCCCTTGAAGCCATACTTAGAACCGTCGGTCGAAGATAAATCGACCGTAGATTGAATCGCATCGCTGTGATCTG
Source organism: Cyanobacteria bacterium J06639_14 (assembly GCA_039818605.1). Lineage (GTDB taxonomy): Bacteria > Cyanobacteriota > Cyanobacteriia > Phormidesmidales > Phormidesmidaceae > SIO1E4. Next base: position 14,716 of record JBCBTQ010000055.1, read on the forward strand.
CCCCTCTATCCTTCGGAACTTCTCAAGCAGAACTCTAAACTCGCAAACCTGTTTATCCTATGCAGTCATTGTTTTCATTTTCTCAACTTTCCAATATTTCTCTTGCCCTAGCTATCCTGCTAGGTTTAACGCTGTCTGCTAATGCCCAGACTCTACAGAATATTGATGCTGCCCCCAACGATCGGTTCAGCGATCGCATCACAATTGAGGCAGATGAAGCGGGTGCGATTCGGCTCGTTGGACAGCTTGATGCTCCTGACCCGTCCGAGTTTATTTATGAGACAACAGCGACCTTGATCCCTGGTCAAGTCGATACCTTCACGATTTCAGATTTGCCGCCATCTCAGCCGCTCCTGATATTTATGGAGATGGAAAGTGATCAAGCTACCGCAGTTTTAGGACTCTATGACACGGATGACAATTTGGTAACGCTTGGCTACGGCTACTACTCCTCGGCTTTCAACCCGTATCCAACTGTCATCAACGCGGTGCCTGCAAGTGGCACGATACAGCTCAAGGTGTCAGGCCAGGGAGACGACAACTTTGATGGCAATATCGAATATTACGACTATTACACCTACTGTGAAAATCCAGAAGGGTGTGAACCCTTTGCCGTCGCACCTCATGGTCAGACTGGCGAGTACACAATCTCGATGTTAGTCGGTCATGCTGAGACCCAGGGTGATATTGACTTCTTTACCATTAGCGGACTCACGCCCGGCCATGTGTTTACCGTTGCGGAATCGGCGTTTGAATATGGCCTCAAAATCGGTTGGATGGCTGACGATGGTACTGTCATTGCTAGAAGCAGCTATCTCGAAACGGGGCGTGAGCAACTGGGTGGCATTGTCCCTGCCAGTGGTGAAGTTCATTTGGTGGTTACAGCCTATGAAGACTATGACTTCCAGGGAGGGCATACACTCAGTGGCGACTATCTCCTAGAGGTTGAAACCAGACCTCAGTAGTGATTAGGGGCTTTCTCGAAATAAATATACCGTCCGTAGGTTGGTGTCGAGGCACGAGACCCAACACCTCCGGAATTGCTATGCTGCTGGGTTTTACTTCGTTCAACCCAGCCTACAAAAGCTCCCTTTTCGGGTAATTTCTTTCTCATAGATCCCCTTAGAGCTTGTTGACACAACCCTTTGGTGTTTTGGATTACGTGAATTCGATGCCGATCCGGTCTTCGCTGATAGCCCGCCCGCGAGTCAACTGCGGGCTCAACAGGAAAACTCATTGGAATGAGTTGTATCCTTTGCCGCGTAAGGAATATAGCGCCTTGGTCTACTAGAAGTAGACTTTCTCAATTAGCCCGCGATTCATCAGCAGGCGGGGGTAAATGAAGCCAAAATGGGTGGCTGTCGAACTCACGTTTGGATTGGGAATTGTGAGCTTCGCTGTGAGTGGATGGCTGGGTGGGCTGAGTCTGCTAAAGGACTCAGCCGTACAATGGAAAATCTTCCATCGGGTTGAAAGCCCGTTCTTCGACAGCAGTTATAGCCTTACAGAGAGTAATAGTTTGACCATGATGGCGCAGAAGGTCCCTAGATGCCCCTTTGGTAATCTATGGGACATGATTCGGGATTCGGGCCTATTTTCAAGGCATTTCCACGAGTCATGGTTACCCATTACGAATTGGTAAGTTGCACGGCTGTTCGGCCTAGCCAAAAATGTGTAGCGGTTACTTATCGAATCTGTACCCTTCGTTTCAAGGCAGACCCAGCAGCATGTGTACCAATAGCTAGCTGCTTCAATCTAGCTCGCCTTCGCGTAAAGGTTCGGGTAAGGGAACTACCGGGGCGACTGCGGCTTCTGGTAACGCCATTTCTTGAGCGGCTTGCGCCTCCGTTGCTTCGGGCAGGACGATCAATTCTTTCTCTTTCTCTTCCAGCTTCAGCGGCAAGCGTAAGGGATCCTCGGTTTCCAGTTCTTCCTCCGCCATCGGCAGTGAATGCTCTAATTCGTCGAGCGGACGAGGAATGACCATAACCGCATGGAGTTCGCCAATGCGTTCAGCTTCATGCATCCCAGCTTCTACCGCGATCGCCACATTTGACAATGAACCGCGAATGATCACCGTACACAAACCAGAGCCAATCGACTGGTGTGCCACGACCTTCACCTCTGCCGCCTTTGTCATGGCATCAGCAGCCCCCACCATAGCCGGGAAACCCCGTGTTTCCAGCAGCCCGATCGCATGATTCCCCATGCGCCCTCTACCCACTTCTTCCAAAGCATCTAAATGGATACAGATGGGTAAAACGGCCTCTAGATTAGGCAGCGGCCGGGGAATCAGGGAAGATGAAAGATACTGGCCAAATTGTTTTGCCGTCTGCGTACCCGCTTCAACGGCCATCCGGACATCGGCCACACCACCCCGAACAACAGCGGTACATTGCCCTGAGCCTGTCTTTTCGTAACCAATTAACATCACATCTGCCGACTTCAGCATGGCATCTGCAGTTCCCACTACGGCGGGGAAACTTTCTGTCGAGACCAGGCCCAAAGCAGCTCCTCGCAACTTGGATGCCCATCGTTGAGAGTAAGGTGAAGGTTTGGAAACAGATAAGTTTGCATTTGCCGCCATGGTGGGGCCTCACTGAATATAAACAGGCTATTTTCTATTGTAAGAAGTGTTTCTATGGCGATTCGCCAAACGAGGAGAATTGTGACCTTATTTGTTGTCTGTAGTTTTCTTTGGGTTGATGGTCTGGCTAGGATGATTCACCGACTACCCAACACCCACCCAAATTCACGATGAATCGGCATCGGCATCGGACATAAGTGCATCCCTATGAGGAAACAGTGTCTGAACCAACTTCATCACCTGTTCGCGCCCGTAAACTGCACCATTGGGAACTAAAGCGCTGCCATTGTTATGAGCATTGGAGGAGGCTTCAGAGGGGGCCTTTCCATTCAATATCTCAGGTGCAGTGCCATTTTGTGACGCCGGATTCGGGGCAGAAGCCGGAGGGAGTAAATGGGAACGACTGGTGTCGCCAAAGAGCGATCGCGCTGGAAGCACCTGATTGGCCTCAATGTTAGGATTGATGAGAGTACTTTCTGCACCAATACAGGCCTGTGGCCCAATCATGCCTGCCCCTAGCAACAATGCGCCTTGTCCTACATTAGCGCCAACTGCGAGTATCAGTTTACCGCCATAGGCTTGGATAATGACTCCTGCACCGATGCAGACCCCCGATTCAATCACTAACTGACTATCGGGTGCGGCTTTAAGAACAGCCCCTGATGCCACCGCTGCATTGGGACTGATCTCAACGTTTGCCCCAACGTAGTAAGTCATTGCTGACGGATCACCATGCTGAAGCATTCGCTCAAGGGTTAAGGACGCTGGATTGTGGTCTCTAGGACGCGGCGCTTAGCCTGAGGGTCAATTCCCACTAAACGCACATACTCGCCGGAATGAGCGGCTAGGCTAGCCTCCAATGCGGCAATCACATCGGCTGAACCACGCCCTTCTAACACACCACCACTCTGCCAAGCACCACTACGGTAACGGCGTACATCGGCATGCTCCACGCTGATGCGATACCCCTGCCCCACCAACTGACTCACCTGTTGCACCACATCACTGCTGAGGGGCTGACTACCCTTGGGGGCTGCCCCATTACTCGAAGGTGTCGATGCGGGTGCTTGATAGCTCGGGGTTGAGGATACAGTTGTAGGCGTTCCCTGCTGGGGACTATGACCATTGCTATGGGGGCGATGAATAATGGTCGAAGCCAACCGTCGCTTGGCGGCTGGATCAACGCCAAACAACCTGACATATTCTCCTGCATGCTCTTGAATACAAGTACTCAGGGCTGCGAGTACAGCGCCCTCGTGCGTTGCTGTGATGGGTGCACAGGTCTGCCAAACGTTACTCCGGAAGCGCCGGTTATCAGCATGTTCTGTCCCAATGTGATAGCCCTGACTCAAGAGTTGGCGGACTTGTTGAATGACTGCGGGTGACAGTTGCCCTGCTACGGCACTGCTGTGTGATGAACTCGCAGTCCCATTGGTGGATGATGTCGATGGAGCAAAGCTAGCAGAAGACGGGTTCCCGATCGCGGCTTTACCATCTGGACGTTGAACCGTAATAGGAGACACCCGTCGTTTGGCAACGGTATCGATCCCAAAAATCCTGACGTATTCACCGGCATGATCAGCCATACAAGCATTGAGTGCTGCCATTACTTCACGTTCGCTGCTAGATGTAATGGGTGAACAACTCTGCCAAACATTGCTCCGGAACCGACGGCTATCCGCGTGCTCCATCCCGATGCGATAGCCCTGGCTCAAGTACTGCCGTACCTGCTGCAAGATGCCTGTATCCGTACCACTATTACCCGCACTACTCGCTGCGGTGTAACTAGACACGCAGGCTGCCGGAACCGCCTGCGCATTAACCTGAACTGGTTTGCCATCAGGACGTTGAATCGTGATGGGGGCAACTCGGCGCTTGGCAACTGGGTCAATCCCGAATAGACGCACATATTCGCTAGCATGTTCGGCTAAGCATGCTTCTAAGGCTGCCAGAACATCTCCCTCGCGGGAGGATTGGATGGGTGAACACGTTTGCCAAACATTGCTGCGGAAGCGTCGAGTATCCGCATGTTCGGTGCCGATACGATAGCCTTGGCCAAGAAGCTGCCGTACCTGCTGCACAATTTCGGGCGTCAGTCTTTGAGGTTGCATGGTTTTGGGTCCGTTGTCATGATCGATAGAAGGTTGAGGGGAGCGATCGCGGCTAGAGAGAACATCGCTCATACATAGCGCGTCAGCAGCACAAGCATAGCCAGCGCGCAAATCTTTGTTGATGCTGATAAGTTCTTGGGCAAAGGCCACATCCTCAGGCGCAACATCCGGTAGTTGATCAGCCTGATCTTGGCGCGTAATCACTGCCCCAGAAGGCACAAATTTGCCGGGTGGAATTTCGACATCCTGGATCAACACGTGCATCATCACGACACAACCGCGCCCCAAGCGAGCATTGAACACTGTAGAGCGGAAGCCGATAAAACACTCATCGCCGATATACACCGGGCCATGAATAATTGACTTGTGTGTGATACAAACGTTGGAGCCAATCCAAACAGAGTAGGGCTGCTGATCCTTGCCCAGCACCCGCCCCTCCTCTAGACCATGGATAACAACTCCGTCCTGGATTGAAGAGCCTGTGCCAACTGCGAAAGGAAACCCCTCGTCAGCTCGAATCGACGCTCCTGGAGCAATCAGAACGTTTGCACTAATCCGTACATCCCCAATGAGTTGGGAAAATGGATGTACATAAGCAGATGGATCAATTGTCGGCTCGGCCAAATCCCGCGACCAGGGCGTTGGCGGAGCTGCTGCGCTCCGGGTCACCATCAACCCGACACCTCCCTTCAAATATCAGCTGCCATCCAACTCCATTGGCCTTAATTCGCTGGCAAATAGCGGCGTATCTGTTTATACCACTAATGATCTGCTTGACACTTGGCTAAAGATATCTAGCTAAAGATATCTAGCTAAAGTCGTCGCGCTTACTGTAGAGTTTGCCTGAACCGAGAGAGACCGTATCCACAATCGCAATTACGGTTGCGTCTACTGGACGATTAACATATCCCTCGTGTTGACGGGCACCGCTCCCCCGCGTAATCAAAACCCATTCACCTACACCAGCCCCTACCACATCAGCAGCTACCTCGTAATCGGGCAAAGGTTCACCCGTATCACTCAATAACTGCACCATCAGGAACTTAACGCCACTGAGGCTAGGTTCTTTGCAGGTACTAACGACTGTGCCGCGAACTTTGGCCAATAACATAAGAAGCGACTACCTAACGCCCGTATGGACGAATGCCGCTAACGCTCTCCCGGAACTGTTCAACAGCTTCGGTGTACCGAATCGGCAACACGAATTCCAGGTTTTCGTGAGGACGGGCAATGATATGGGTGGATAAAACCTGACCGCCATTGACGCGCTTGACGTTTTCAACACCAGCAGCGACGGAAGCCTGCACCTCCGAGACATCCCCTCGAACAATCACGGTGACGCGACCGCTACCGATCTTCTCATAGCCAACAAGGGTGACGCGTGCTGCCTTCACCATTGCATCAGCCGCCTCAACAACAGCCGGAAACCCTAAAGTTTCGATCATGCCAACTGCAATAGCCATATCCTAATTAACTCCTAATTATTTCTGGAAGCGAATTTCAAGGGGCACAAACTAAAATCCAAAGGCATACCCTGATGCGCTTAGATTCGGGTTAGTTTTGTAAACCCCACAGACTGACACTGAAATAACTCAGATGTGCTGCAAGCAAACCGGTTAAGTTCGGAACTGCTCAACTGCCTCGGTGTAGCGAATAGGCAGCACAAACTCCAAGTTTTCGTGAGGCCGAGCAATGATGTGAGTTGATAGAACCTCACCACCGTTCACTCGCTTAGCAGACTCAATTCCAGCCGAGACTGATGCCTGCACCTCAGAGACGTCGCCACGGACGATTACAGTCACACGACCGCTTCCAATTTTTTCATAACCCACCAAAGTTACCCGCGCAGCTTTCACCATCGCGTCAGCCGCTTCAACAACTGCAGGGAATCCTTTGGTTTCAATCATTCCAACCGCAATAGGCATTGTCGTAATCTCCCTCTAAGATGCCATGTGAGCCATCGAAAAACAGAACTTGGACCCAAAGAATTCAGAAAATAAGCGAATCTTTAAGATTGACTGTTTTGTCAAAAAAAGTACGGAAATGGCCCACTCAAACTCCATGTAAATCAAGCATATGAGCCCGGTGCGACCTTGGCAATATAAGCCGCAATGATTGTCTCTAATGTTAAGCATCACTTTGACTAATGATATGAATTGAGTTAATTCGAAGTAATTCTTACGATTAGCGAGAGTATGCACTTCAAGACTTTTGCAATATGACTCCCTGCGATCGAATTCAGGCCGACAGAATGCCTTGGGCAGCAGTTGAAGAACGTACGAAGTCGTTGATGGTGAAGGGCTTGAAAGGGTTTTCAGGCGATCGCTAACCCAGAAATGAGCGATCTGGTTCAGCCAGGATGCGAGGGCTTTTTGAAGCAGATGCTTTTATTGACAAAAATCTATATAAACTAGTGTCAAGAATGATTTAAGCTAATGAAATGTTGATTTGAGCAATGCTTATAGGTGTTGTTCGGTTGATGCTGCTCAGCTAGCTGAGCGTCAAAAATTGACGTCTGTAACGCATCTGTTGACCTTCTTATGGTTTATGAGAAAAGTGTTTTACGATGACGTAGAGTACTTTAACGAAGTTTAAATAAAAATAGTTTTCTGTTGAGTTCATTAGGAATTTGGCGACGTTGCCTAAGGTCTGTTGGTCTCAGCAGTGGCCACTTATCGAGTTAGTGGGTAATGACACAGTTCTTAGTGCAAGCAGGCTGGTTGATTCCAGTGTATGGGCTGATAGGCGCGATCGCGGCTATTCCTTGGTCGGTCGGATTGATCCGGCGCACAGGCTCGAGGCCAGCGGCATATATCAATATTTTTATGACCGTGCTCACGCTGGTGCATGGCAGTATTGCCTTTTCAGGGATTTGGAACCAAGGATCGCAAACCCTGGGTTTTACCTGGTTTCAGGTAGCTGATTTAGATCTGCATGTGTCTTTAGATCTCTCTGTCCTCAACCTCGGTGCAGTAGATCTAATTACGGGCCTGAGTTTGCTCGCACAGATTTATGCTTTGGGCTATATGGAAAAGGATTGGGCGCTAGCTCGATTCTTTGGCTTGATGGGCTTCTTTGAGGCTGCCATGAGCGGCGTTATCCTTAGCAGTTCTTTATTCCTGGCCTATGCGCTGTTAGAGATGCTGACTCTCTCCACCTATCTGGTGGTCGGCTTTTGGTATGCCCAACCACTGGTAGTGACCGCTGCACGCGATGCCTTTTTAACCAAGCGCATAGGCGATATGTTGCTGTTTATGGGGGTTATTACCCTGTCAGTGTTGGCTGGAACCTTAAGGTTCAACGAGCTATATGAGTGGGTGAAGGTTGCTGATCTGGCTCCTTGGGCGGCAACTTTACTAGGGTTAGCTTTGATTGCGGGGCCAACGGGCAAATGTGCTCAGTTCCCGCTCCACTTATGGCTTGACGAGGCCATGGAAGGACCGAATCCAGCCTCGATTTTGCGAAATTCAGCGGTGGTTACCTGTGGTGCGTATATTTTGATTCGCCTACAGCCCATCTTCGTGTTGTCGCCTGTAGCTTTATCAGCTTTGGTGTTAATTGGCACTATCACGGCGATCGGGGCATCTCTTGTAGCTCTGGCGCAGGTTGATATCAAGCGGACCTTTTCTTACTCTACGAGTGCTTATTTGGGACTTGTTTTTATCGCTGTGGGTACCGAGTGGCCTGGGGTGGCACTCATGATTTTGCTGACCCATGCGGTCGCTAAAGCACTGCTGTTTATGAGTGTTGGCGGCATTATCCTGACCACTAACTGCCAGGATGTTACCGAGCTGGGTGGTTTAGGGAAGAAAATGCCTGCTACGACGCTGGCCTATGCCATTGCTGCCCTGGGAATGGTGGGACTCCTGCCTTTCGGGTGTTTTTGGGGCTATCGTATGGGCGTCGATTTTCTGTGGAGCGATCGCCCTGCCTTGGTGGTTGTCTTTTTGCTAGTCAATGCCTTAACTGCACTAAATCTAACTAGGGTATTTCGCTTGGTGTTTTTAGGGGCCTCGCAGCCCAAAACACGCCGTGCCCCCGAGGTGGCTTGGCCGATGGCAGTGCCGATGGTCTTTTTGACGGTATTCACGCTGATGGTGCCGTTGCTTATGCAGCGGTTGTACCTCTTGCCTCCCTGGGTTTATATCAATAAAACAGCCTTAGTCTTGTTAGTCGTTTCTGGTCTACTAGGCGTTGGTATTGGGGCCTTTATGCCGTTGAGTAAAACTCTGGCTCGCTCAACACAGCGTCCGGTCAGGATTCTGCAAGATCTGTTGTCCTACGACTTTTACACCGAAAAGCTATATCAATCGACCGTTGTTTGGGTCGTGGCCAAGCTGTCGCTCGCGAGTAGCTGGTTCGATCGCTATGTTGTTGATGGCGTCGTGAACAGCGTTGGCTTAGCGTCTCTGATGGGCGGCGAGAGTCTTAAGTACAGCATTTCTGGGCGATCGCAGGGCTATCTTTTGACCATTGTGGTCGGGGTTAGCCTGCTCGGGCTTTTGATGACGTGGACAATATGGTAAGGGGAATAGGGTCATGTTGAGTGCTTTAATCCTGATTCCCCTGGTGGGGGCTTTAATGGTCAGTCTTTGGCCGGGGCAGTGTTCGGGGAAACGAGTTTGGCAGGTTTCGCTGACGGTGCAAGGACTTTCCTTGCTTTGGGCAATTGTTTTGGCAGTCCAATTTGATACTCAGCAAACCGGTTTACAGTTTGTCGAGTCGCTTCCTTGGATTGATGCTCTGGGGTTGACCTATCGCCTGGGACTCGATGGTCTGGCGTTACCCCTCCTGATTGTGAACAGTCTGTTAGGGGCTGTGGCAGTCTATGCCAGTCCTGAGACCATTAAACGACCGCGTTTGTATTACAGCCTGGTGTTGTTGATTAACGCTGCGGTTGCGGGGGCGTTTTTATCTCACAATTTCCTGTTGTTCTTTATCTTTTATGAACTCGAGCTCATCCCGCTCTATCTGTTGATTGCGATTTGGGGCGGGGCCAGACGCGGCTATGCGGCCACCAAGTTTTTGATCTACACATCCTTGTCGGGAGCGCTTATTTTAGGAGGATTTCTAGGACTGGCTTGGTTGAGCAATGCCAGTTCGTTTAATTACGATCCGACTTTGGCGCAGTCGCTAACGCTGTTACAGCAGTGTCTTCTCTTGGGGGCCATCCTGGTTGGATTTGGGATTAAGATACCGCTGTTTCCTTTCCATACTTGGCTACCGGATGCTCACGTAGAAGCTTCTACGCCCGTATCGGTGTTGCTGGCGGGGGTGTTGTTGAAGCTAGGAACCTATGGGCTGATTCGGTTTGGCCTGCAGCTCTTCCCTGATGCTTGGGCTACCTTGTCGCCGTGGTTAGCGAGTTGGGCTGTTGTAAGTGTGCTGTATGGCTCTTTGGCGGCGATCGCGCAAAAGGATATGAAGAAAATGGTGGCCTACAGCTCCATTGGGCATATGGGCTACATTTTGCTGGCAGCAGCAGCGGCAACGCCTTTGGCAATACTAGGCACGATCATGCAGATGGTGAGTCACGGCTTGATTTCAGGGCTGTTGTTTCTGTTAGTGGGCGTGGTTTATGCCAAGACGGGGACCCGCAATTTGGACATTTTGCGTGGCCTATTGAATCCCGAGCGCGGCTTTCCCATCATCGGTAGCTTGATGATTTTAGGTGTGATGGCAAGTGCTGGAACGCCTGGTATGGTGGGTTTTATCTCAGAGTTTGTGGTGTTTCGAGGGTGTTTTGAGGTGTTCCCGACCCAGACTTTGCTTTGTATGGTGGGGTCAGGGTTAACAGCTGTGTACTTTTTGCTACTGATGAACCGTGCTTTCTTTGGGCGTTTGGCTGTGGCTCCTCCCAGTGATGGTGTGACGCCGGATATTCTCTTGCCGCCTGTGGAGTGGCGCGATCGCATCCCAGCCATGGTGTTAGCTGTTGTCATCGTGGTGCTAGGGCTGCAGCCAGTTTGGCTAGCTCGACTTAGTGAAGTGACAACTGTGGCGATGCGATTACCTGCTTCTGCCACAGAAATTGCCCAGGTATCTTCTTTGCCTTTCTCTCCTGTTTCGGTTGACCCGACCTCTGCCCTATGACTAATACCCTCACCCAAACCCCTACGGTCCCCCAATCTCATCCCCTGCAGCCATACATTGATCGGCTTTTGCGGGCGGAGGCTCTACTGCCAGATAACAAAACCAATTTATTGGAAGTTGTTGGCATCCTGAAAAGTTATGGTGTGGTGCTTGATGCCTATGCCAAAAATCTGACTTACATCGCCGATGAGCAGTTTCTTTTACTCTTTCCCTTTTTCAAGTACTTCAATGGGGAGTTTAGTGTTGGGAAGCTACTGCGACACTGGTGGCATGATCGCATCAATTACGAATATGCCGAATACTGCATGCGGGCCATGCTATGGCATGGTGGCGGTGGGTTAGATGCTTATCTCGATACACCCGAGTTTAAGAAGGCGTGTGAAGCTGCCATCCAGGCTAAGTTCAAAGGTAATTTCCTGATGCAGGCACTGCATCGTCTCTTTCCGGATTTTTTACCTGAACAAATACGCCAGTCGGCCTATTGCAGTGGCCTAGGACAGTTTTGGACGGTGATGAGTGAGATCTTTCTCACCCTGTCTGATTTATATGACGAGGGCAAGATCCAGTCCATCCCTGAAGTGGTCGCCCATGTCAAGGCTGGGCTTGTCGCAGCTGCCGGTAATCCCATTACCTATAGCGTAGCGATTCAAGATCAGCAGTACGATCTCTTACCTGAATCGGTTGGACTTACTTTCCTGATGGATACGGCTGTCCCCTATGTGGAAGCGGTCTTCTTCCGAGGCACGCCGTTCCTCGGGACCGTTTCTTATAATGCTCAAGCGCTACAGATTTCTGCTGATCAGAGCCGTTTTGCCTACGGTGCCCTCTATGCTGATCCTTTACCTGTAGGTGGGGCTGGGATTCCTCCCACCCTACTGATGCAAGATATGCGACACTTCCTACCTGACTATTTGGCTAACTACTACCGTCAAGGCCTACGGGGTGATGATGATATTCGCGTACAAATTACTCAAAGCTTCCAGAAATCCATGTTTTGTGTCACCTCGGCCGCGTTGCAAGGGTTGCTGCCCCATAGTCGCGACACGACAGATCCACAAGAGCAAGGCGAAAATCAGGCGTTTCTGTCCTACTGGATGGATCGCCTGATGACGTCCCGCTTAGAAGTCGTTCAGTTGCCGAGCCGTTAGGGTTGGGCGTGAGCCTCAAGTCTCGTTATGAACCCGCGTATCCCTAACCCCTGCGGGTCTATCACTTTTGCTCTAAAGCCGAACCTGTAGAGACGCGATATGTCGTGTCTCTACAGGTATCATCTATTTCCCATCATGGGGTCAGCATACGGATTCGATATTACTTACAGAATCCGTATTACCAGGTCAGCTAACCTGACGCTAGATTAGCCCTGATCATCAATGATCGTGAAGTCGCGGGTAACGGTTCCCAAAAACTCGCCCTTGAGCCTATTCCTGGAATAGAGATCGAAGGCGATTGTTGAGTCACCCAGGGGCAATGTCCCCCCTTTGTAATCCCCCTTGATATCCCCAAATAGCGCGTAGGGTTCGAAATTCTCCACTCTTGTGATTTCACCTTCATTGAGGTTAAAGAACATACTTTCAACCTGACCTTTAAGGACGCTATCATCGGGCACAAATGCGGCAATCGTGACACTGCGATCAGCGAGCGTGCTGGCCAAAATTTCATCCCCATTGTCAATCTCAGTGATTAAGGTGTCACTCTCGGCATCAAAGAGCCCAACTGTAAGCTCTGCAGACCCAGAAATATCGTCAACGATCGTGAAGTTCCGAGTGACGGTTCCCAGCAAGTCACCCTTCAGCCTATCCCTGTCGTAGAGGTCAAACACAATGCTGTTTTTTCCTTCAGGAAAGACGTTCGTTTGCCCGATGAAATCACCTTTGATGTCGCCAAAGAGCGCATAGGGTTCAAAATTCTCGGTGCGGGTAAACTGACCGTCGTTGAGGTCCAGGAACATGCTTTCCACATCGGCAAACGGGCTGTCGTCGGGGACAAACGCCGCCAGGGTGACCTTCTTGCCCAGGAGCTTACTAGCCAGGATCTCGTCCCCTTCTTGAAGCAGCGTAATCAGCTTGTCGCTGTTGGCATCGTAGATCCCGATGTCGAGATCAGCGCCGGTTCCTATGGGGTTAACGGTGACATTGACCGCAGCCGTCGCAGTGCCACCGTTACCGTCGCTGATTTCATAGACAAAGGTGTCAGAGCCCGTAAAGTTGGGATTCGGCGTGTACGTGATTGTGCCATCGTCATTGGCTACAGCATTCCCGTTACCCGTTGCCACCACAGCGGTAATCGTCAGGTTATCCCCATCCACGTCACTGTCGTTGTCGAGCACATTCAGGGTGACTGGCTTATTTTTGGTCGTGCTACCGCTATCATCGACGGCCACGGGGTCGTCGTTAACTGGGGCGATCGCGAGACTCACAACCGCTGTATCCGTAAAGCGCCCATCCGTAACGACATAGGTAAAGCTGTCACTGCCATTGAAATCAGGGTTGGGGATATAGCTGAAGGAACCATCCGCATTCAGACTCAGGCTACCGTTGCTGACATCCGTCAGTAAGTTGGCCGTCAGTTCATCACCGTTGGGGTCGCTGTCATTGAGCAGGACATTGCCATCTAAGACTGCGTCTTCGTCCAGGTCAAATTCATCCTCAACTGCGTCAGGCGGTAAGTTGGCGTTACCGATGACATTCACCTCAACGGTTGCGGTTGCCGTCCCGTTACTACCATCATTGATGGTGTAAGTGAAGCTGTCGATACCACTGAAACCAGCATCAGGCGTATAGGTAACCGTACCGTCACCGTTATCGATAACGCTGCCATTGGCTCCTGAACCGACAGTGCTAATGCTTAAAGTGTCCCCATCAACGTCACTGTCATTTTCCAGAACATTGAGGGTAACGGGTGTGTTTTCTGCCGTATTGCCCCTATCGTCGAGGGCTACCGGATCATCATTCACTGACTCAATCAGGAGGCTAACCGTAGCTTCGTCCATGAATTCACCATTACTGACCTCATAGACGAAGCTATCCGTGCCGTTGAAGTTGGCATCAGGGATGTAGATAAAACTCCCGTCGGCATTCAGCGTTAGACTGCCGTTCTCAACATCGGTAGCGACACCTAATAAAAATTCACCCGGGGGAAGCGTGTCGTTAGCCAAAACGTTGGCAGTGAGTTCCGAATCTTCATCTGTACCAAAACCATCGTCCCGCAATTCAGGATTAGGGGTGATACCAAGAACGTTAACCGTCACGGTGGCGGTATCTGTAGCACCATTGTCATCGCTGACAACATAGGTGAAGCTATCGGTACCGTTAAAGCCAGCATTCGGTGTGTAAGTCACTGTGCCGTCGTTATTATTTTCGACCGCGCCGTTACTAGCTGTTCCTACCGCTGTGATGCTCAGGGTGTCCCCTTCATCGACATCTGTGTCATTGCTCAGCAAATCCAGCGTAACTGCCGTGGCTTGGCTCCTGCTGCTC
>JBCBTQ010000056.1:0-28972 GCA_039818605.1 Cyanobacteria bacterium J06639_14
AGAAGAATTCAAGGGTCGTCGTAAACGCCAATACACCAATGGGTTGAAAAAGCAATCCCTAATCATTCAGGCATACATCACAACCATGCCTAACGCCATTCATCACAATATTGGCTTCCCAAGATGTGACCAAACCTGAATGATTAGGGATTGCTTTTTCAACCCATTGGTGTATTGGCGTTTACGACGACCCTTGAATTCTTCTTACTCCCAATCAAAAGAAACGTCAACACACCATCAAGCATGCATCACAGCCTACGCTTACAGCTATCCAAATCAAGATGTGACTAAACCTGAACTTTTAGGAATTGTCTATATCTTCGATCTTCACGATAGTTTTTATAGCTGCGGCTGCATATTTTGAGCGATGGGCTCTGAGGCAATCAGATTTTCCCTCAGTCGAAATTTCTCCAGCCAGGAATCCATCTTCACTTAAGAAGGGTCTGATGTTCTATCAATAGGGGGTTTGCCATCTAAAATCATTAGATTTTTCCAGAAAAACCTTTGCAAAAAATTCAAGTTTGGATATCAATCACATCCTAATCTTGATCAGGTTTGCGTTCAGTGACTCAATTATTTCGACAGATTTTATGAAATACCGAGCAACAATTCGCAAACCTTCTCAGTAATAGTCATGTGTGAATCGACACTTGAAACGGATCAAGGTCTTGACTCTCCACACGATGACCCTACTCTTTCAACGTTCGCATCCATATTGGTTCTAGAAATTCTACAGAGGCACGAAAATCTCTAGAGGTAAGCATTACAGCCTAAACTTAGTAAAGTTTTTCTTGTTTTACTGTAAAGCTTATGCAAAGTCCTTGCGTATATTCCGGGAGGACTGCTAGATTCCTCAGTGGTGAGCCCATAGGGTCAAGGAAAGTTAAGCACGCTATATGACTGCGCTGCAATAAGCATGTATATAGACGTCGCGATTCTAGTATCGCTTGCTGATTTGTCTTACAAATTTAGAAGCGAAATGACTGTTAAATAAGAGGCTATTTTGTCTGGAAATCCAGATTTTTGTTTTGATTCACATCACAAAATATTCATAAACTGACCTTACAAGAGTCATTAGCTGGCCTTAGCCATGGGCCTTATTAGGCTCTCAAAAATCTTTCCGTCAGTTTATTTCATCCTTTTTGAGATCAACAGAAAGGCTGTTTTTAGAGTAGGGGCGATCGCATGATCGCTCGGATCCATCTGCTCTTTTAAATCGGCGATCGCGCGATCGCAAGGTTGGTTACGCCCTCTTAAGGGTGATGGATGCGATCGTCACCTTTCAGCGTGTGTCTCGCCCTTTCGTTTTAGCCCAATTAGCACCAAGCAACTCCAGAGGTAAGGTTCATGTCTGCTACTAACAACACATCATCTTTTGATGGTGACCAGGGAATTATTTTTGTCGATTCAGGCATTAGTGATTATCAAGCTCTAATCGGAGGATTGCAGCCTGGGAGTCAGGTTCACCTCCTCAACTCGGAGGAGGATGGCATTGACCAGATTAGTCAGGTACTGTCGCAATACAGTGATCTGGATTCAGTGCATATCTTCTCCCACGGGGATGCGGGGAGTTTGCAGTTGGGGAATGCTACCCTCAACCAGTCCACGCTTGGGGGCTATGGCGCAGCGCTGCAGGATTGGTCCAGCGCCCTCGCGGAAGATGCTGATTTACTCTTCTACGGCTGTAACTTGGGAGCTTCTCCCGATGGACTGTTGTTTATGGGCGAGGTGGCAACCCTAACAGGGGCTGATGTGGCGGCTTCGGATGACTTGACGGGGAATGCCGCGCAGGGAGCTGACTGGGATCTGGAGGTCGAAACGGGCGCGATCGAGTCAGCGACTCTGGCAAGTACAGCTTTTCAGGGCACGTTGGTAGCAGAGGGCTCCTTTACTGGAGGGGCGTTGACCGTCGTGGATGAGGATGGTGAAGACAATGTCCTTGAGTTCTCTCTGGTTAATGGCGACTCACTGCAGGTAACGGATAACGGTACCGTCGTGGAAACCGCTTTAATTGCCAATATTACAAGCATTAACCTGCTCGCAGGTGAAGGGGACGATACTGTAACCTTCAGCTCTGGCTTCGATCAATTTGCTAACGCGGTGGCATTCGACATTAACTTGGGGAGTGGGGATGATCAGTTCACCGTCGACACCGTCGTCGACACCGAAGGTGGGCTGTTTAAGGTGAATCCAACCCTTGCCGATCAAGATCCAGCGGTCTTTCGGGTCACAACCCTCGATATTAATGGGATCACGCTTGATCTCCCGAGCTTTGACTACGGCGATACGATTAATTTCTACAATGACATCTCCACCAATGGCGGCAATCTCTTTGTTACCGGTGAGACCATTACAGTCGGTGAAGTCGATGCGGCTGGGAATGTTATCAATGCGGTTGTTTTAGATGCGGGCACGGATGGGGATCTGACGTTGAATGCTGCCCGCCTTGATGTGACTGAAGTGGATAATGCCCCTCCTGATGTTACGGCTGACGGCGAAATATTGGGCACCGATCTCAAAGAAACAGCGATCACCATTGATAAAGAGTCTGAGGTCATAGGTAAGAACATCATTCTTAAGGCCCAATCGGAAGATCTATCCTTCCTTGACCTGTTAG
The DNA here is from genome assembly GCA_039818605.1 of Cyanobacteria bacterium J06639_14. Classification (GTDB taxonomy): domain Bacteria; phylum Cyanobacteriota; class Cyanobacteriia; order Phormidesmidales; family Phormidesmidaceae; genus SIO1E4. The sequence goes on from JBCBTQ010000056.1 coordinate 2,618, forward strand.
CCGCTGATCAGAGTTCCACGACTTTGAATAACGTCCTCTTGGGGCCTTTGAACGACCAGGTACAGTCATTTGACGACATTCCGTTAAAGATTCTACTGAAGGAATCAAAAGCGACGGTCAACATTAATGCCGACGCCCAAATCACAGGTGCAGCTGGGGTTACCATTGATGCCACGGCAACGTCTATAAGCAGTGGGGGAGCCAGCAATAATCCCTTCACAGGCACCGATGCTATCCCTGTAGCATTGGGCTACGCCGAGGCTACCGCTAACGCTACAGTTCTCTTAGAAGGTGGTGTGGATGTAACCGCTGGCGAAGCAGTTGTAATTTCCTCGGACGGGAACGCCACCGCTGACATTGCCAGTTCGATTGACCAAGAGAAGGGAGACATTGTTTTAGCGCTGGGTCTATCGTTTACGGATGTCACTTCCACGACGACCGTTGCAGAAGGTGTGACGATCGAGTCTGGTAAAACGGCTAATATTCTGGCTACGGGGAGTACTGAAACCAATGCTTCGGGAGAATCTGGAACCGATCAGAATAAGGCGGTCGGTCTGGGGTTCGGTTTAGGGTATTCCAAAGCGAACATTACCACTGATGTCAAAGGCTCGGTGACAGCCAACCAGATTCCAGGTTCCGTCGTCAAGATCGAATTTGACCCCACAGAAGCGGACGTGATCGATTTTGATCCGACCTTACCAGCTGGTTTCTCGGGTTCAACCATTAAAGTCGGCAAGAATGCCCTGGCTACGGGTGATCAAATTAACTACAGCAATCGTCGGGGTGATTCGATCGGAACCACCAATGTTCTCAATGGCCTAACCGATGACACTGATTATTACGTCATCCTTCACCCGACCGACCCCGAGAAGATTCTTCTGGCCAGTTCCGAAATCAAAGCTCTGCGCGGTGAAGGAATTGACTTTGGAACGGATGCCTCTGGTTTCCCTGGTGTACTAAACAGCAAAGAGTTTGATCCGAATGGCACCTTTGATGGCGAAGCCATAATTGATGAAGATAAAGATACCATCACCCTAGGGAATGAGTTTTTCCCAGATGGGGCGGGTGGTTCCTTAGTTGAATCGACGTTTGAACTGGGGCAGGCTGTTAAATATGATGCGGGTGGCGGTGAACCGATCGGGGGCCTCGTTGATGGCGGCACATACTACATCGCAGCTAGTACCAATGAAAATAACTTAGAAGGAGATAACCGATTTGTTGACCGTCAGATTTTCGGTCTGTCTGAAACGGAAAATGAGGCCCGTGCTGGGATCGGCATTGACATTGATTTAGATGATACAACGGGTTCTAACCATAGCTTCTCAGCGCTGCACGTGATTGATTCAGGACTTGCTACGGGTATTGGCATCATTGCTGATCTTGAAAGCAATCAAGACGTTACGGGTAGTACTTCCATTGATAGCTCCACCACCCTAGAACTCGATCTGACGTTTGGAATTCCTAACAAGATTGGGAATTTCTGGAATTCAATTTTGGGTAAACTCACAGCCAAACTTCCCAAAATTCCCTTCGACTTCAGCACTTCACTGGATTTAGCGGGAGGTGTTGCCCTGACGGATGTCGATAACACTGTTCAGGCTTTGGTAGGCAGTAACGCAGTCTTGCAGTCGCGTGAAGACTTAGAAATTACCGCCACCATCACCGATGAACTACAGCTCAATGCGGAAAGTGATATCGATGCTGATGATCCGGCCATGGGTGGCTCACCGAATACGGGTGCCCTGAGTGGAGCGGTCATTGTGGGCGAATTTGACAACACCGCCAGAGCGATAGTAAGTGAGAATGCCCAATTAGATGCGGTGCGAGCCAATCGGGTAATCTCTGATGTCTCTTATCCCTTCTTGACACGCCCGGATGAGTTTATTCCTACGACCAGTGGTGAATTCATTGATTTACTCAAGACCGAAGGGCTTAATTCAGTAGGACAGTTCTTTGATGGCACTCTGGGTGTTCAGGATAACTTGAATACCTGGGCTCGGAGTACAGCTCAGGCTGAAGAGCTGAGTGTCGCTGGAGCAGTTAACTTCCTGGACTTTAATAACACCTCTGAGGCGACTGTTAGCTCTGGGGCTCAGATCAATCAGGATGGTGACTTCCTCTTCTTCATCAACAATCCTGATGAAGAAGATACGCCCTCTAACTGGACCGCTAATGAGACTTATACCAACGTCACCCCGAATAATACCAGTGGTGCGGGTACGGGCATGGCGGTTAGCATCTTTGTTGATGAGGACGGGGCACCCACCGTTCAGCTCGAAAGTAATGGCACGGGATATGCCGCCGGTGACACGGTTACCTTTGCCGATCCAGATGGGGGGGGGAGTAACATCACCATCACCCTGACGGAGGAGCAGGTGCTCTCGGTCGAAGCTACCAACTATATGCAAACGCTGAACTTAGCTGGGGTCTTTGACTTTACCTTCCCCTCCTTTGAGGGGGGCAAAATCGAAATCGACTTTGATGTTTCTCCCGTGGGCTCCAGCGGTGGTAAAGGTGGCGTTGGTGGGGCTGCATTCTTAATGTTCCTGGATAACACCACCCATGCCATTGTCGAAGAAGACGTGGCGATTAATACGGGCAGTAGTGGTGGCTTCAACATGAAAGCCGAGGAGGCCATCCTCAACTTCAACTTTACGCAGGCAGGTGCTCAGTCGGGGATGTTTGCCGTGGGCGGCAGCTTCTCGCTGGTTGACCAGGAGAGTGATACGCTGGCTCAGCTTCAGGGTGGCGTTGATGTCACTGGTAGAAACGTCTATGTCTACGGTGGCAACTTAGGCACTCACATCAGTTTGACGGGTGGCATTGGTCGTGGCAATACCGTTGGCGTCGGTGCTGCAGCATCAGTACACACCCTGGATCGCGATGTCAATGCTGTGATTGGTAACCTAGACCCTGCAGTGGACGCTAATGGCACAACCCCAGCAACGGATACCACCATCAATGTGACTGAAGGGGTTGATATTTTGGCTGATGCCGATGGTGCTCTCTGGGCCTTCTCGGCAGCCGGTGCACTATCCACCATGTCAGCCGATAATTCCAGTCAGACGAATAACTTCGGTCTCGGCATTTCAGGGGATGTCGGCATCAATACGGTCACTGATGATGTGAATGGTTACATTCATGACGCGGGCTCAATTACAAGCGGCAGTGTGGGGCTGGAAGCGCTCAGTGATATTGATATCCGGGCGTTCTCTGGGGCCGCGGCCTTTATTACCTCAACGGGGACATCCGTTGGGATTGCCGGTTCCTATAGCCAGAACACGACAACCGGCAATACCCGAGCCTACATCCGAGGGAAAGATGCCAATGCAGCTGGAACCACACAAAAGCTGAGCTTGAACACCGGGAATATGTCGATTAAGGCCGAACGCAAAGGTGATTTGCTGACCGGCAGTATTAGTGGTTCGGCCACGGTTGGCAGTGATACTTCGATCAGTTTGGCAGGCAATGTTGCCATCAATGACATCGATAACACCACCGAAGGCTTCATCATCGGTGTGGGTGACACCTCAACGGATCCAAATACGAATGAAACTATCTTCTCGACGACGGCTGCGAATGTGACCATTGATGTCGACGACGAGTCCAGAATCCGCGCCTATGGGGGAGCCTTGGCGGCTGCCTTGGGGGATCAGGCCGGGGCCTTTGGTGTGGCATTTGCATCCAATGAAATTATCAGCAACACCCAGGCCTATTTGGATGAGACAGCGATCCAGGCCACAGGTGATATTGACGTCGATGCTAAGGCGAACTTAGACATTCGAGCACTGACGGTAAGTGCTGCTGGTGCTGGTAGCTTTGGTGGCAATGTCGCGATTGCTGGTGCTGGTGCGATCGCCGACAATACGCTTTCCAGCAACGTTTCAGCCACTATCAGTAATGGTAGTTTGATCGTCGGCGCGGCAGCGCTGAAACTGGCAGCCACCGATGAGAGTAAGATTATTGCCGACAGTGGCGGCTTCGCCCTGGCCTTGGCTGCCGATGCCAATGTGGCAGCGTCAGTAGGCATCTCGGTTGCTCTCAATGATATTGCTAGCAACATTGAATCTGTCATTGATGACTCAGACGTGACCCTAGGAGGGGCACTGACGCAAACGGCTAAATCGACGGCGACAATCGATGCGCTAACCATCGCGGGCTCCTTTGCTGGCGCGTTTGATGGTGACGCGGCTGGTGGAATTGCCGGTGCTGGTGCGATCGCGGAGAACACCATTGACGGCAACGATGACAATATTACAGACGGCAGCATCACCGCCCACATTGCGAACGGTGCCACGGTCACGGCCAGCAGCATTAGCCTCACAGCGACCGATGATTCAACCATTAAGTCCGATACTGCAGGAGCCGCTATTGCACTTTCAGCTGCGGGCACTCTCGCCGGGTCATTGGCCATTGGTGGCGGGTTCGCCGACAACACGATTAATCGAACAGTCAGCGCCTCCATCGAAGGTACTGAAACTAAGGCTGAAGCCACGGATACCAATATCAGCCTGGTCGCTCAAAACAATGTCGATATTGAAGCCTTTGCACTCGGGATTGCAGGGGCTGTAGCCGGAGGCGGGCAATTTGCTGGAGCCGTCTCCTTGGGTGTGGCCCAGGGCACAAACGATATCACCACAACGACGGATGCCTACATCCAAAGTAATGCGGATGTCGATGCGGCTGGAGCGGTTAGCCTCCTCGCCACGGATGAGGACTCGCTGATCGATGCCACCAATGGTAGTTTGGCCGTTTCCTTTAGTGGCGGTACCTTCGCTGGTTCGATCGCAGTGGCGGCTTCGTTGGCGGATAACACCATCAACAGCAATGTCCGTGCTTACATTGGGGCTGCTGATGTGACTAACGATACGACGTCAGTCACGGCTGGCAGCATTGCGGTGGATGCACTATCAAAATCAACCATTGATTCCCTCTCAGTGGCGGCGGCCCTTGCCGGTGCGATTGGTCTGGGCGGCAGTTTATCTGGAGCCGGGGCCGAGTCGACCAATACGATTACCAAAACCATTGAGGCGGGCATCCAGGGGGGGGCCAATGTCAACGTCACGGCGACGGTTGGCAGTGTCGCTCTGACCGCTGAGGATACCTCTAGTGTTGGGTCAGAGGTCAGTTCTTTCGCCGGCTCGGCAGGGTTAGTTGCAGGGTCAGTGGGTGTTTCCATTGCTGACAACTCAATTGACAACACGGTTCAGGCATATATCGATGGTGCTGCGGTGGCAGCCACCGATAGCGTCGATGTCGATGCCAGCTCGGTGACCGCAAACACAGCTACGGCCTTTGCGGGCGCTGTGGCTGCAGGCATTGGGGCTTCGATTAGTGGCACAACGGCGATCGCTGACATTACGACCGATGTCGCGGCCTACATTGGGTCAGGCTCCACCGTGACAGCCGACTCCGATGGAATCGCGGCTCCAAATGCCGATCCGGCAACCTCTAGCATTACGGTTAAGGCAGCCTCTGACAATACCTCTCAGGCCATTGTCGACAGTACGTCTGCTGGCCTTGTGGGTGTGGGTAACACCATAGCGCTAGCAACGTCTAATGGTACGACGTCAGCTTATGCGGGCCCAGCTGACGGTTCAAGCTCAACCGGCACCACAACCCTGACCGGAGGTGGACTCATCATTGAGGCTGATTCTACTAATGGGGCATTGGCCGATGTCGAAGCCGCAACAGGGGGATTAGTCGCCGGTCAAATCAACTTTGCGAATGTCGAATCCAGCCCCACCACCCAGGCTTATATTGGCGCATCGGTGACCGTCAATGTCACTGGCGATGTCACCGTTAACGCCGTCGGCGATGCGGAGGCTGACGTCGATGCCCAAGGCAGCAGTGATGGTGCTATCAGTGTGGGGGCCTCGGTGGTTAAGTCCACAGTCAAACCGACCGTTGAAAGCTATGTTGACTCAGGCAGCAGCATCACGGCAACGGGTGATGTGACTATCGAAGCCCAGTCTGGCTCGGTCCAGGACGACGATACCCTACCGGGAGCGTTTACTCCCCTTGCCGATACCGATGGTGAAGAGGGCGTTAATGACGATACCGATGCCATTACCCTGCTCGAAAATCACAACTTGAATACCGGCGATACGGTGGTTTACAACAGCTTTGGCAATACCGCCATCGGTGGCTTAGAAGAAACCATTGATGTTGAAGCAGTCGATGAAGACGGTAACACCATTATTGAGCAAGAACTCCGCGAGTATCAGGTTATCGAGGTAGACGACAATACCATCAAACTTGGAGTTGAGTTTGACGCCAATGCCGATGTCGATGCCCTCACCGACACCATCACCTTTGATACCCCTCATAATCTGCAAGATGGCGATCAGGTGGTCTATAGCTTTGGCTTTGGCACTGATATCTTTGCCGACATTGACCAAGCAAGTAATCAGGAAAATACCTTCTTTGTGAAGGTAATTGATGACAGTACCATTAAGCTGGTTGAGACTGAAGCTGACCTGACCCCCGCCGTGGTGACCTTTAGTGCGGCCGATGATATTAGCAATGACACCATCAACGCGGCCAATACCTTTAGTAATGGGGATGCAGTGACCTATCGGGCACCTGAAGCTACCGAGTTTAGTGTCGATGTTGTCGATGTTACTCCCACCACTGACTCGGATGGAAATACGACCTTTGTTGCCAATGCAGGGGCGGACACCATCTTTATTCCCGACGCGGCGAACCTGTTTGACGTAGATGACGAGGTCGTCTATCGAGTCGAGGGTGGATCGGCTCTGGGTGAGCTTACTAATGGGACAACCTATAAGATCTTGTCCATTAATGGCGATGTGATCGAGCTGGCTGCAACGAATGGCAATTCAGCCCTTGACTTAGATCCGGCAAATGTAGAGGCCACGGCAACCCATTCCCTCCGGTTGACCACCGATGAGCCCATTAACATTGACGATGGCGACCCCGACAACCGCCTCGTCGATGGCCAAACCTACTATGTCATCAGTGCTGATGCGAATTCTTTCCAGCTAGTGGCTAATCAGGGCGATACGGTGGCTGACGTTATCCAGCTGGATGTCACCGATCTCGGTAGCAGCAATCATCAGTTCAGTGTCGAAGGTTTGGATCTGGTCGGTACGGCGATCGGCACCCAGGAACTGCGCATTGATCTGGATACCTCCAACCTGAACACCAGCAACAGCAACCAAATCCATCTATTCCAAGGCTCCGGTGGTGTTTCCTTAGATCTGGTTAACCCGGCTCTGGGAGATGGCAAGTCCACAGCCAACACAACCGGTTCTTCTGGCAGCATTATCGGCACAGTCAACGCCAACGTGTCTAATGTTGAAGCGAATTACACCGTATCAACCCGGATTGACGGTGCCATCAACGCTGGAGGCAATGTTGCGATTCTGGCCGACTCAATTAGTAACCTGGCGGCCCTCGGAGCTAACGGCAGTGGCGGTGCGATCGCCCTTGGCGTCGCCGAAGTCGGCATTGATGTTACCCAAAACACCACGACTACTATCAATACTGACATTACGGCTGGCGGTGACGTTAACGTGGCAGCAAACACTTCCGAGGAAATCGATGCCATTACTGATGTCGAGGCCTTGGGCCTGGGTGTAGCCGGGACAGCCAACTTCTTGACCGAAAGCAATACCAACACCATCGAATCGGTCATCACCAACGTCACTGGTCTGACCGTTGATATTACCCCTTCCGTCACTGATGTTGAAGCTAACACTAATGTAGTGGTGAGTAGAGGTAGTGAAATCATTGCCGATGGTGACCTCAGTATCCTGGCTGATACCGCCGCTAATTTGGCCAGTCGAGGAGAAGTCGAAGCATCGGGCGGCGGTGCTGGTGCCGAAGCCAATAGCACAATTAACGGAGCCTATGATACCCAGGTAAATGTTGAACGGAGTACCGATTTAACCGGTAATACGGTGGCTATCAAATCTCAGGTGTCTGAATTGGGCGTCGATGCCAATGCCAAGACCAAGGCGACGGCACTGGGGGTATTTTCCAGAGCGAATGCCGATGTAAACATTACCTCTAATGTCGCAACCAACATCAGTGAATTAACTGAAGCTCGCCAGGCCACGATTAATGGAAATCAGGGGGTTGATATTCAGGCACTGCATCTCGACGCCGACGATCCCACTACCACGGATGTGATTGAGGGAATACAGACCGATGCCAATGCCAGAGGCGAACTGCTGGCCCTCGGCGGCTCAGTGAATGCTGATGCTGATAATGTGACACAACTGACAGCGTTAGTGACCTCCGGTTTTGCCACCGTTAATGCTGGCCCTCGAATTGAGGGTGGCCCGCTGACCCCTGTCGATGAGGTCGAAAATAACCCAGACGGAAAGGTGGACGATCTTGCCCTTTATGTCGAGGCCTCTAATCCAGAGGAAGATGACTTTGCCAATGCCGATGCCTCTAGAAAGGTCACAGCGCTTATTCCATTCGGCAGTTCCAGCGAAGATGATGGTGGTTCGTCAGCTGACGGCAATATTGAATGGAGCGCAACTGTCGGCAAATCTGACAGTAGTGTTGAAGAACGCATCTTAGAAATTGATGAAAATGGCGAGATAGTTACGGCCCAAGGTATTAGCGTTAACGGTGGCCAGACCAGTGGCTCTGTCATCGGGGATATCTCTATCGATGATATTGGTGGCCCCTCAGGTGACATTGTCTTTAAGGCTGACGACGCCGTCAGCAGATTGAGTGACCCTGCTTTTGGTACTGTTACCCCGTTATTTATCTTTGGTCAAAGCAACACCTCTGATATCACCATCAACAATGCCTCTGACCAGGATTTAATTCTTAATGACGTCTTTGGCGCTGGAAATACCCAGCCCACGGTAGTTATTGATGATGCGGGCGAAGCTGACCCCTTAGACTTCCAGTTCAGAATTAACTCCGGCGACGTAAGTGACATTGCCCCCATTGCCATTACGGTCAACAACACCGGAACGTCTGACATCTTCGTTAATGGTCAGATTCAAAATCCCATTGGCTCTACCACCATTACCAATGAAGACGGCAGCATCCTGGCCTCCAATGCCCAAAACTTTATCGAAACCAACACCCTAGATCTCGATGCGTCAGGCAATATCGGTGACAACGATACCAGCCGTATCAATGCCCAGTTGGTACAAACCGAGGACAGTGCAACTGGCCTAGATGCTGATGCCACCGATGGCAATATCTATCTCAATCTCCAAGGACTCTTGCGAGATTCGACGGTCACCGACTTCACCATCAACTTGGAGAACATCACCGCTGGTGGTGATATCGACCTGACATTAGAAAACAGTCTGCTGCAAACAACTATTGACGGTTCTGTAGGTAGCGTTGATGTCGAGGTCATTGAAGATGATCCAACCGATCCGCTATCTGGTGAATATTTCGAGTTCTTCTACCCGGATACCGGCTCCCAGTCCACAACCATTGATGCCAGTGTGTTTGCCTCTGGCGGTACTGACATTGATACCACCTATCAGTTGGGTACTTTGACGGCAGCTCCTGGCCTCACCGCTGGTGACGACATCACCATCACAGCCACCGAAACCGATACTGACCTGACCAACGTCAGCGGCTTCATTGATACTGACTCTGACCAAGACGGTACCGGCTCCCTCTCGATCAACGTCGACGGCGATGTAAACCTCACCGAAGTCAGCGGCAACCTCACCGTTGAAGAGGTCATCTCGACTGCTGGGGATGTCACCTTAAGCCTCCCCGATACCGCCGCTGAGGGCGAAGACCTGTTTATGGATGGTGGCACGATTAGCGCCAATGGCGATGTGAATCTGTTCGTCGGGGATAACTTCGTCGCCTCGAACGATTCCACCATTAGTGCGGGTGGCGATGTTGTGATTGAGGTAGATAGCGGTAACGCCGATGCCGATGTGAATGGTGGCATTGCCTTCGACGGCTCCATCACCGTCGGCGATCCCCTCACCGGCACCATTGACGTCTCCGGTAACACCGATGACGACATCCTCTTCTTTGCTGATACCACCACCAATGTGGGGATGACTATCAGCGGCGGAGCCGGGGCCGACAGAATCGTGACCGGCAACAACGATGACACGGTCTTCGGCGGGGCCGGGGCCGACGAAATCGGGGTCGGCAATGGCAACAACACCATTAATGCGGGTGCTGACAATGACTTGGTCTACAGTCTCGATAACACTATTACCGGCACCAACACTGTGAACTTGGGGACCGGCGAGAATATCGGCTGGTTACAGAGCGGGAACAACAGCATTACCGCTCGGGATGCCAACGGCGACCTCACCGATGAGGACAACAATGTCGGGATCGGCAGTGGCAATGACACCGTGACCTTGGGCGATGGCAACAACTTTGTCTACAGTGTCGAAGGCACGCTCCGCGATGGCGGCACCAACACCGTCACCGTGGGCGATGGCAACAATATCCTCTGGTTTGAAAGCGGCAACAACACCGTTGTCGCCGGTGATGGGGACAACAACATCGGCCTGGGCACCGGGAATGACGACGTGACGACCGGTACCGGTGATGACTTTGCCTACAGCGTCAACGGTGGCGGCGGGACGGACATCCTGCGCCTGAGCGATGGCGAGAATACCGTTTTCGTTGAGAACGGCGATTCCACCATTACGACCGGCAATGATGCCGATGAAATCAACCTGGGTAGCGGCACCGATGCCGTTGAGTCAGGCGGTGGGAATGACATCATCTTCCAAATCACTGTGGCCAATGCGGGCTCGAAGACCGTCAACGCCGGTACCGGTAGCGACTTTGTCCAAGTCGGTCTCGGCAATGATGTCATTGACCTGGGCACCAATGATTCCTTCGATGTGGCCGTTGGCCAGAGTGGACAACAAACCTTTGTGCTGAATAGCGGCAATGGGTTCTCTGAGGTTCAGCAGTTTGTCCGCGGCGAAGATCTGTTGTCGCTGGGTGGCGGCCTCACCTTTGGGGACCTCACCATTACCGATGATGGTACCGACACTCAAATCTTGCTGAACGGTGAACTGTTAGCGGTTCTCATCGATGTCATTGGGATTGATGTCACTGACTTTGCCTAGGGGGTTGCCGCTCAGTCGGTTGAGGAACCTGTGATTTCGCCATAATCCCGGTTCTCTAATTGCAAGCCCGTGATGCTGCTAGCAGCATCACGGGCTTTTTTTAAGACTCATACTTAATCCAGTTGGCATGTAATTTAAGCCGGGAAACTTTGGTCAGGCAGGGAATTTAGGAGCTAGGAGCTAGAATCCAGTGTTCTCCTGACTCCTAGCTCCTGGATTCTGGATTCTGTCCCAACCAACATTTCCCGCCTTAAGTTGAGCGCCATCCGGTTTGCCCTTTTGGGTTATGCGATCCAGCTATCAAGAGTGTTGCATTACGGCTAATCGCAATTTGAGGTCAGATCTACAAGACCTTATTGAAAAGTACAACATTTTTAAATGAAGACATAAAATCAATTTCAAATCCATATTCAAAAAAGTCATAATAAAGCTTTGTAAGGTCTCGATTAGAGAGTACAAATGGATGAATTTCCAGCAGTATTTTTTTTACAGAACTTAGATCTAAATCCTTGAAAAAATCTATCTCACCACCTTCAATATCGACAATCAGTAAACTAGGCGAGATCTCAGATATTACAGCATTCTTATTCACAGCCCTTACATCGATTACCTCATAGTTATTTGTATTTGGTTGAATCAAGCTACTCACCCAAAAATCTGGAGCAACATAAAATTTACAACTGGTTTCCTGATCAAACAAGATTGCATTAACAACCTCAAATGACACCTCATTCTGAACCATATTCTTTTTTATATACGGAATCAATTGAGGATTGGCTTCGTAAGCAACATAGCGCGATAAACGCTTCATTTTTGAAGCATTAACGCCCATGAATCCAATCCCGGCACCGACTTCGAGAACGACATCACCATCTTCTAACGCATTTTCTAGAAGCTTAACTTCTTCACGCTCATAATAGCCCCTAACAAAACTCATCAAAAGCTCATAAGGAGGCTTAGGCGGAAAAAATATTTCCTTTCCACCAATGTAACAATACCCTTTATGATAAATATCAAGCCAAGCATTGTAATTTGACAGTTTTCCCTTTATGAAGCCACCACTAGGACGTATCTCTGCAGCTATTGACATTAGGCAATGAGCAGCTTCAATGTTGTATGGCTCTAATTTCAGGGCGACATCACGGAAATAATCTGCATGTTCATCCAGTAAATCAAAGCTGTCAGCCTGACAAACATTATTGAAAAAAGTAGTTGCAGCTTCATTCGCGTCTAAATAAGGGATGGCATAAACTATTGAAGCTTTCTCATCTTCAGAAAAATTTCTATTCATATACTTCTAATACCTTTATTTTTTATGGCTAAAGACAGAAAAGAGAAGACGGAAGAACAAAAATAAGTATCATCCTTATAGGCTTGTCGAAAACTGAATTATCCTCAATATATTGGCTCCCGATATATCACGTGTGAGTGCATAGCCTTTTCTACGTGTAGGAGATATAGACTTGCCAGGCGGTCGTTATATTCAACCATTGGAGCATAGAGTAAGCTCTTCTAAGTGTGCATTTCTGGCGATAGGCTCAGCAGATGACTGGCATAAGCGGGTAACTCAAGGATCACAGATCCTTCCTCAATGCTGACATCGGCCACAACTTCATCGTTAGCTGCCGCACTAAACTCCCAAATAGTTCCGCTGCCTTCAGTGAATAAAGATGATACATCAGCGATAATACGCCGAGCCTCAGGTTGGTCATTGACAAGCAGCAGCGAAAGATTTCCCTCCGTATCTTGAGTGGTCATAGCCATCACGTTAGAAGTAGAAATGGTGGTCAGTAATACCGATCGCCCTCCCTGCAAAGCGCGAATGCCCATGCGAAAGGCATAGTAGCTGAGGCGGCGATCGCCCGTTGCGCTCACTAGGCCCTCCACTTTCTCACCCCAGTCATAGAGCGAAAAAAGATGACTACCATACACGTAGGAGTCCCCTGGTTGAGACATCCGCATCATATTTTTGATCAGGTTTAAGGCAAATGCTAAATCGTCATAGCCGCCGGTATAAGTCCCCCACTCACCAATCCACAGAGGCGATCGCTCATGCAAGGTATTGCCCATCCAACGCCTTACCCGCTTTACATAGGACGTAATATCCCAGTCATAATTGTGAACATTGACGATATCAAAATAGGCTGGAACAGTATCCGAGAGTTCGCCAGGCCAGTGACTGCCGCCAAGCGTCTTAGGCGCATGGATATGAAATTCGCGATCGGGTAAGTATGTCGCATAGACATGGGCGATCGCATCAGAAGCTACTTGTAATAGCTCAAAATAATCATCCTGATTGCCTCCCCAACCTTGCAGTCGATTATCGGGTTCATTATGAATTTCGAAATCGTTAACCTGATAGTCATTGCGGACATTTAGCCAGTACACCGTGGCAAAGACATGTTCCCACCACTCATTCCAATCTGCCTCTGTGCGAGGCGGATTCAGTTGCAGCGCCCACTCAGGATTCCAACTGCTATCAACATTACGGATCGTCAAAACCGAGCGTACATGCTCGTGCTTCAGGGTCTCGAAGAGAGTCTCAGCACTGCCCTGCCATAGTTTCCCAGGTACGCCCGAAAAAGCATAGTCAGTCCCTGTGTCAGGCACCGTCATCACGGTATCCCAGCGATTCCAGGGAATAATATCGGGATCTGCTTTAATTTGATCAATGGTGGGTAAACCGTAAACTCCATCATCATCTTGCGGTTCCCAGCGAGACATCCCGCCATAAAGTCGATACGTGTTGATGCCTAAGTCAACAATGTCCGTTTGGTCAAAATTGACATTGCCCTCACACGTACCAATGTAACGAGTACTGCGCCCTGTAAAACCACCGTAAACCTTCACATGAGCCAGGCTAGGAGCTGACTGGGCAACTCCTCCCAACTTGTCCCAGGTCAGAAAAAGCAACAGAGCTAAAAAGCAAAGAATGATGAAACGCCGACTAAATCGAAGCAGAAGAAGTTCTAACGGACAATCTAAGAGTCGTTGCATCGATTAACAACCTAACATCTCACACGACGAATGAATGAGTTGCATTGAGCGAGGAAATCTCACACTTTTTGCCAGACAAGTGGAGGATTAAGAATTCCTTTCTTACTCGCTGAACTATTAATAATGAGTTCATGCATATGCCAGTAGTAGTCATACATAAAAGACCATGTCGCCTCATAAATTCCGACGTCAATAAAATACTGACCACCCGCCAGATCAAGTCGCTCGATGACAAGTCGTATGGTGCCTGGCTCTTGTAGAGTCCCTGTCTTAAAATTTGCCTGAGCCGTATGCGTATCAAAGCATATATTGCCATTAGGCTGGCTAATGCTAATCCCAAAATGAGCATTATGAATCGGTTTAAGCGGTAAATAGCCAATTTCTAACGTCATGGATTGGCCACTTTCAATTTCAAATCCAGGAATCAAGCGAATACTTTCAATCACAATATCCTGAGACTGAAAATTTCCTTGCTTTGCTTGTGGTGCTAAGGACTGTGATAAGGGCATCACCTGAGTTTGTCTTTCAGACGTAGGTGATTTTGCAGCATTTTCCCTCATATACTCAGCGTACTGTTGAGTTACATCTTCAGCGGGACCAATCGCTGCGATCGCGCCTGACTTCAACCAAAGAACGGTATCACACAGGCTTTTCACTTGATTGATATTATGTGACACAAATAAGACAGCACAGCCACCTATTTGCAACTCCTTAATCTTATCAAGACACTTTGATTGAAAACGCATATCACCGACCGAAAGAAACTCATCAATCAGCAACACAGACGGGTTTGTGTGAATAGCGACGGCAAAAGCCAATCTCATTTTCATGCCCGTGCTATAGGTCCGAATTGGATTATCAATGAAAGGTTCTAACTCAGCAAAATTAATGATGTCAGGCAAATGCCTTTTAACTTCACGACGCGATAGACCACCAATGGAGGCACTGACAAAAGCATTCTCTCGGCCCGTCAGATCTGGATGAAATGAAGCACCTAAATCTAATAAAGCTCCGATTTTGCCGTGAACCTCAACCGAACCTTCGTCTAATTGGCCAATGCCTCCAACAAGATGTAGAAGTGTTGATTTACCGGCACCATTACTACCAATCACCCCTAGCATTTCGCCTGGTTCTACAGCAAAACTAATATTCCTTAATGCCCAAAACACGTCTACAGACTTGAGTCGCTTAAAGCCACCGAGAACAGCCGCCATAATTGTATTGGGGCGATCGGCATGATAACGCTTAAAGCGTTTGCCCAAACTTTCTACAATAATTGCCTTGGCCATAGATCAAAGCTCTTCAACAAATCGAGTACTCTGATTACAGAAAAATGTATATCCTAGCGGCAGAAGAATCAGGCTCAAAATAGCAATTATGATCAACGGGGTTGGTGAGGGTAAAGTCCCTGTGATCAAGATAGAACGATAGGCTCCAATAATGTGAACCATAGGGTTCATATTGTAGAGTAGCTCATATTTTTCAGGGACATTTTTAATTTCATAGAAAACCCCAGTCAAATAGAAAAGCAGTTGCAAAATAACGCCTATCGTATGCTGTGTGTCACGAAACATGACATTCAGTGATGCTAACAGATACCCTAATGAGGTAGATAAAATAAATTGAAGCGCCATTAATAAAGGAATAATGAATAAGAATAGAGGATGTATCTGAGTCGATTCAAGAAGGAGAAATCCTAACAACACAGGCATCGCAAAAATCAAGTGTATCCACCCCGTAGTTACGGTAGATACTGGCAAGATGGCAGGCGGAAAGTTCGGCTGCCGAATCAACGATCGATTCGCAACAATCGCCATTGCGGATTGAAATAGAGAAGTCTGAAACCAGTTCCAAACTAATAAGCCAGTAAAGACAAATGATGGATAGTTGGGCGTATCAATGGAGAGTACGAATTTAAATACAAGCACAAAGACAATCAACTGCAGAACTGGATTGATGAGCGTCCAAGCGATGCCTAAAATCGAGCGTTTGTACATAACTTTTAGGTCGCGTCCAACCAATTCACGCAGTAAATCAAAGCGCTGTGAGACGACTCGCTTGTCAAATATTTTTTTTCTGTATCGCCCCCTTGGCCTATACTTACGCTGCATCATGTTCGAAGTGCCTTAATTCCACAGAAATGTTGTATCGATGCGATCGCCTAAAATATCTTCTAAAGCCTTGTTGTAAGGAGTAAAGTATTGCTGCATAGCCCTATAAGTATGATCTTCTACTTTATTCGTATAGCTACCAGAGTTATGACAAGGATACTTGTCTAATTTTAATTCCCCAATCTCCAGAAAATTAAATGCAACATTTAAGGCTTTTTCTGGATAGTTGCTAAAGTCGTCTGTTTTGAGAATCAAGATGTTTTCTGCGGGAAAGGCAGTCATCCACCGTTCGATATGACCATAATATACACTGCTTGAGATATAGCTAGGAGCCTCTAATCCCTTTTCCCCAGCAAAGAAGAAGTTTTGCTCGGCTTCTACTCTTGCCATTTCCATCGTCATGGCTTTTCCAAGGGTACGTTTTTCAAAACCCTGACGCACCCACATTTGGTAGTCAGATATCGCTCTCTCAATTGGATTGCGAATTAAAATAATCAGCTTCAGATCGGGAAACGCTTTGACTAATCGATCGCAGACTTCAGGATGATCAATGTAATGGGCCGATGCTTCCCCGGTAATAAAAGGTTCATTGTCAGGAATGGATGGAAAGTGATCTAGATACCAAGACATGCCCTTGTCATAATTTTCCGAGAAGAACATAATTTCTTTCTTGGCTGTCGGCAAAATCTTAGGATGCTTCACCAGATAACGATATAGAGAAGTTGTTCCACATTTCGCAAATCCAATCACCATAAACTGGGGTTTTGCAGGTTTTCCCAAAAATCCATCGACACTGGCATGTAAGTAAGGCTTGGATTCCAAAATTTCATACCTTAAAGCACTTTTATAACAAAGGCGAGCCTCTTGAATTTGCTTGAGTTGAGTGAGTGTATCACCCAGTAAATTATGCCCCCAAACAAAATCTTGCTTGATAACCAACAAATTTCTATACACCTCACAGGCCTGTTTCAGCCTGCCTTGATACTTCAAAATATCAGCCAATTCACAGTACGTCTGGTAATGCTCAGAATCCAGAGTCAGAATTTTTTGGCAGACTCGCTTCGCACCGTCTAGATCATCTAACAATCTTAAATTTCTGACGGCTTCAAAATAGTTGTTAACCGCAAACTTACTGTCTTGATTGGCTTCATCTTCCAGTGCTAATTCGGCTGCCTTCATATAAAACGTAGCAGCCTCACGCCATTGTTTTGCCTGGAACGCGAGATCACCTAAACAATAATAAGCCCAATAACAGTTCGATTCCAACTCAACGACCTGGGAAAATGCCTGTCTCGCAACCTCTAAATCCCCTTGTTTGGCTAAGAAAACACCAAAATCATAATGAATCCAGGGATAACCTGCATTGATATCTAATGCTTTCTGATAATACTTTCGTGATCCCTCAGCATTTAAGCCTTCCACTTCCTTCGCCAGCTTATAGTAGATCCAGAAGCAGTCGGCTTGAGAATCATACTGCTCGGCAAGTTCGATCCCTTGCAGGTAAAACGCTTCAGCATCTTCGGATTGATTTTGCTGAAATGCAATATCCCCTAGATGCTGATAGGTTCCATAATAGTTAGGCTCTAATTCAGCAACCTTGAGGAATTCCTCTTGGGCTCTGGCTAGATGGTTTTGCTTCGCTAAGAAAACACCAAAATCATAATGAATCCAGGGATACCCTTTATTGAGAGTCAATGCTTTCTGATAATAGTTAATCGCTTGACTGACATCAGAGTCTTCTAATTCCTTAGCCAGCTTATAGTATGTCCATAAGCAGTCGCCTGTTGCGTGATTCTGCTCTGCCAGCTCAATAGCCTTAAGGTAATACTTTTGAGCCACATCAGATTGCTTGTGTTGAACGGCAATATCGCCTAAGTGTTGATAAGTCCAATGGTAGGTAGGCTCTAAGACGGTAACTTCAAGGAATTCTTTTTGAGCAGCTTCTAAACGCGTTTGCTCCAATAGCAAGATGCCCAAATCGTAGTGAACCCAAGGATCCCCTGCATCAATCGCCAACGCTTTTCGATAGTAGGTGATCGCTTGATTCGGATCAGAGCTCGCTAACTCCTTAGCAAGGGCATAGTACGACCCAAATTCCTTTGCTGGAGATTTATCATGCTCTGGTCGTAGCGTGTCGTGAGTAGATTCAACACTAGACATTGACAAAAGCTCCACTAAAAACACTCAACATGAGTAAAAAATGACGTGTGAAGTACGCCTCTAAGCATCGTAGTCCGTTGTCTCAATACACAATCCGAACCGCACAAGCCTTGCCAATTAAGTCATCCGTTAAAGGATTGAGCCCAACGTCTTGCAAGTCAACACTCAATTCCTTTGCTGGCTCAGTTCTCGAATGCCTTCATTTAACCACCCCTTAGTTGCGACCGATGCGTCCGATGCGTTCATATCGATGGCAGCAACATTACGCCCCTGGTAGGTAGCACTGAATCCTTGTCGTTTCACCCTTAATCGCGATCGCCACAGCGACCAAGGACCGGCCAAGTTGCCACGCATTTCTAAGAAAATCAGCGCAATCGGATAATCGCTGCGACCGAGTAGGCGCTCCTTAATCCTATAGTAGTGGGCATAGGGTAACCCCAGTAACACCTGAGCCAAGCCGCGCCAATCGCCATCTCGTAACCACGTGGTGAGATTATGAGCAACATGCCCTTTACTGTAGTTATAGATTTGCTTCCGCAGAGCTGCTTGGGTTCGACGGTGCTGGTGCCACACACAAGCCTTCGGCTCATAAACAATGGTGTAGCCAGCTTTGATCACTTTGTAAAACAAATAGCTATCTTCCCCCACCCCAGACGGCATACCAGGTCCTAAGGCTTCATCCATGAGCCCTATTGCAGGATGGCTAAACATCGTAGCCCGAAATGCAGCATTCGCCGTTCCGCCCAAATCCCAAATCGGCGAAGGCTTATGGGGGAAGAGATCATACCAACTACCGTCAACTGCAAAGGACTCGAAGCCACGGCCCAGGCCCCCATAATTTTCAAATGACTGCTGCGACTCCGTCTCTAGTTCAAGGGGCAGAATGTTCCCGGTCACCATCATCACACCTGGCTTCGTCAGAGGCGTGATCAACTTCTCCATCCAGTCAGGAGGAACAGTGACATCATCGTCAATCGTAATCATAATCTCACCCGTGCTGGCGTTAACGCCAGCATTACGGGCGTAGGCAACGCCCTGCCTCGGCTCTTCAACCCACACTAGATGGGGAAATTCTTCCTGCACTGGTCGCGCTAATCCGGATTGAGGATGGTTATCCACAATCACAATCTCAAACTTGCGCTTCGTTTGCTGAGCCTGAAGGTGGCGAATACAGTTGCGTAAATCATCGGGTCGATCAAAGGTTCCGACAATCACTGAAACTGGAACGGTATCGGGAACCCGCTCTGGGATATCCATTGCTTGCAAGCCATAGCCCCGCGTAATCGTTGCCACGGCTTTGGTCCAGACAACATCCCAGGCTGTGTAACCTGTGGGATCCAACAGCTTGCCAGCCATCGTTTCCACAATCTTGCGGACTAAGGTGATTGGAGCCACATCTTGGGTGCGATTGTTGTAATCGAAACTGCCCAGGGGACTATTTTTCCAGCTCACAAATACCCGCACAGATGAGTAGTCTGAGAGATCTTTGAGGGGTTGCAGGGGTTGGCTAAGTTCCACTTGGCGAATGGCGATCGCGCCCGCTTTAGCCGCGACTTTAGCGGGTTGATGAGCCGCAGGCCGATACCGAAAGTTCAAGGGCTCTGCTGTCTGCCAACCGTGTTCTTCAACAATTTCGGCAACCCGTTTAGTGGCCTTCTGGTATGCCGTCATCCCCGCAAAAGCCCCTTGAAACTCCGCTAGTATCAGCTCTATGGGGAACTGCGTTTGATGCAGGAAGCCAAACAGAGTACGGCGCACATTCCAATAGAACATCCACCAAATGGCAATCCTCAGGCAGGGCCAAAAGTGTTCAGGATAGGCAAACGCAATACAGCCCCACAGCGCATACAAGCTACCGTTAAAGGAGATTTGCCGTTTGAGTTTGGCATACTCACGGCGATGGCGATGGCGAATCATCGCTTGGGGTTCATAAACCAAGGCATGACCAGATTGCAGAACCCGAATAAACATTTCCAGGTCTCCGGCCCCGTTAGTGGGGGTACCCACATCTAGCGCCGGGTCAAAGTAACCAATTTCTTCAAACACTGACCGCCGATAGGCCATGTTGGCTCCGGTACCAAACTGACCCGCCCCGAGCCACTGCCACGGGAAAGACTGCCCCGCTTGAAGCTGATACCAGTTTTGCTCAAATCCCCGCCCAAAGCCGCCGTAATCTTCAAACAAAACCTGCGCTTCGGTTTCCAGCTCATAGGGCACCACGAGCCCGGTAACGGCCATAACTTCAGGGTTTTCGGCGAAGGTTTGGGCGATCGCCCTGGCCCACCCCGCATCCACCGCCACATCATCATCGGTATACGCAATGATGTCGCCCTGAGCTTCCAAAATAGCCCGATTGCGAGCCCAATCTAGCCCCGGACGCGGTTCCCGAACGTAACGTACATGGGGATAGTGTTCATCAATGAGGGTTTTCGTACCTTCCGTTGTCGGCGCATTGTCAATGACCAGAATATCCAGGTGGGGATAGTCCAGCTTGCTAATGGCCTCCAGACAAAGCTTCATATCTTCGGGGCGATCGCGTGTACACACAGCAACGGTCACCAGTGGCATCGCCCCATCAAAATCCGCCGCCGGCAGCTTGACCAAATCCTCTAAATTTAAGTCTTCAGGGCGCTGGGAGGACACCAAGCCATTTTTGAGTAACTGGCAAATAATGGCCCAACTATATTGCTCCAGAATCAACTTAGAGAGCGTTTGAGCCGAACACTGCCCCAAACTAATCGGTGCTTGCACATATCCCAAGGGCACGCCATGAAGGCGCACCAGTCCTTTCAAGGCATAGTATTGATGCAATCCTTGCAAGGACGGGATCGTTTCACTTAGTTCTATATCAACAACTTTAATGGGATAGAGCATTGGTTAACTCTCTGGCTGAATTCGCAACAATGACTGATGGAGAAAAGTACCGACAAGCACTTTGAGCCATAGCTTGAAGGGATTAATACGCAATGGGGTTTCGAGGGCAAAGCCCGCCGATGCATAGGCCATGAAAGGCGATTCCATGGCATCAGGCGTATCGTCACGTGGGCTCGATTGAGGCCCTTGGAACACCTCATCAAGCTGCATCATCAAGCTTTTGATGAGCAGGACATAGAGGCCCAGTCGGCCCATCGGGGTGATCGGGTCAACTTTGACCGCTTGCCACAGCCAAAAGAGCGTAGCGCTACTATTACCACCCACATCACACTGATGAGCCAGATATAAATAAAAACTGCTGGAAGAGACACGATAAAGAAAATTGGGCAGATTTGGATGTCTTTGGGCGACCCCTTGCAGCATCAACTGCTGCGATCGCGCCATCTGGCTAAAGTCCCCAGACATACTACTGGTTACTTTGCGATAACCCACCAGAAATTCCGGCACTACCCCAAATTTGTAGCGCTCCGCCAGCCGCAAATATAAGTCCCAATCTTCACAACCCTGAGCATTTTGAGCTTTCAGTCGTGGATCATAGCCACCCACCTGATCCAAGCAAGCTTTGCGAATCAATGTCGAACTAGCATTGCCTAAAAAGTTATGGCAAATCAGCGTTTTATGAATGTTGCCCGCGACCGTCGCCGCGTGGAAGCCCCCTGTCGGTTGGTCTTGTTCATCAATGTCCATGGACCAGGCATACACCACACCCACATCTGAGTCGCTCTTTTGGAACTGGTTGACCATCTTTTCAATGGCATCAGGGCACCACAGATCATCAGCATCAATGGGAGCAATGAATTCCCCTTGGGCGTTTTCAATACCGCAGTTACGAGCCGCCGCCACTCCGGCATTTGCCTGTTGCAGCAGACGAATGCGGGGATCTTGCTGGGCGAATTCTTGCACAATCGCAGGGGTGCGATCGCGCGACCCATCGTCCACGACCAGGATTTCCAAATGGGGGTACGTCTGAGCCTTCATCGAGGCCAACGTTTGCGGCAGAAAAGTCGCTGCATTGTAGGCCGGAATTACCACTGAAACCAAAGGCATAGCTTTCTCAGATGCCACCGCCACCTGAGGTTGCGAGCCTGACGCCGCCAGCACACCTACCCCATGCCTTTGCTGATGCCAATTCCAGGCATGGCTAATAATGTCAGTTAATTTAGGATACTGAGGCTGCCACCCAAGCACGCTCTCAGCCTTGGCACCACTACCAACCAAGGCCGGCGGATCCCCAGGTCGGCGGGCTTTTTCCACAACCGGAATAGGACGCCCGGTCACCGCTTTCACCGTTTCGATGACCTCTCTGACCGAGAAGCCATTGCCATTGCTGAGGTTAAAGATTTGGCTATCGCCCCCTGCTAACAGATACTGCACACCCAAAACATGCGCCTGAGCCAGATCGGCAACGTGGATATAGTCTCTGATGCAGGTTCCATCTGGGGTGGGATAATCAGTCCCCAAAATAGATACCGACTCCCGTTGTCCGAGAGCAACTTGCAACACCAGCGGAATGAGATGGGTTTCCGGGCTATGGTCTTCTCCCAGTTCGCCTTCTGGGTCCGCACCGGCAGCATTGAAATACCGAAAACAGACTGACTTCAAGCCATAGGCAGCACCAAAGTCAGCCAGAATTTGTTCGACGATCCACTTACTACGCCCATAGGGATTAATCGGACACTGGGGCTGATCTTCGGCAATGGGGACCGTATCTGGCACGCCGTAGGTCGCACAGGTGGAAGAGAACACAAATTTGTTCACCCCAGCCTGACGCATCGCCTGTAAGAGCGTCAGCGTCCCGGTGACATTGTTCCAGTAGTACTTACCCGGGTCTTTGACCGATTCCCCCACATAAGCAAAGGCCGCAAAATGCATGACGGCATCAATCGCATAGGTCTTGAAGATACGGTCGAGTAACGGGCGATCGCAAATATCACCCACCACTAACTCGGCCTTGAGCGTTTGCTCCACCAACTCCCGATGCCCGTATACCAAATTGTCGAGAACAACAACTTGCAAACCCTGCTGCTGGAGGTTCTTAACCGCATGAGTACCAATGTATCCAGCCCCCCCGGTAACCAGGATTGTCCGCTTCATTTGAGACATTTCTCCCTCGGATTAGCGAAAATCTACAAATAAAATCCAGGGGCATCCTTAGCCAGGAGCCGGAAGCGCCTTCAACGTGCCCTTGGGTGTCGGCTGAGCTCGTATAAATTCTTCGTGGTAAGAACGCTCTGTATTGACATTCCAGAGATTATGATTTCCCCCTAAGATGTTCTCCGCCCCCATTAACCCGGTCATCATGGAGTGGTCCTGATTGTTGTAACGGTGTGTCCCATTACGCCCCACGGTTTGCAGATTTTTGAACTGTGAGAGATAGTTCTGTAACACATTCAGATGATGCGTATACTCACCGTCGTACACAGGGTAGGCTTTGTGCTGCCGAATGACTGTGCCATCCTCAACATCTTCTAAGCGTCTCACCACGCCCAGGTTAACGGCTTCATGAGCCGCAAACTGGACCAGCTCAGCGTCGGACATCTGCCAGAGGGCATCGCCTTCATTACAGAAATACTCCATACCCAAGCAGGTCTTACTCGGGTCAGGCACCATTGCCGGACTCCAATTCTTAAAGTTTTGGATACGACCCACTTTCAGTTCTGGACTGTGAATATAAATCCAGTTGTCAGGGAAGAGATGAGCCTGGTTCACAATGAGGGGGACAATCAGAAAATCTCGGTACTTCAGACTCTGAGCAGCCACCAGAACATCTTTAGGCGGTCGCGGACTTAACCGCTGCAACAGCAAACTCACAGGCATACTGGAAATCACCTGCTCAGGCTGCAGCTTGAGCAACTGTCCGTCATGCTCAGCAATCACCTGGGTAATTCGCCTGTCTTCATGCTCCAACTGAATAACGTTGGTATTTAAATACGTAGGGGATCCTTTTTCAGTGAGCTTCGCTTGAAAGCGCTCCCACATCATGCCCGGACCCAGGACAGGATACTTGAACTCTTTGATGAGCGTCTTGGTATCATTGCTGCCAAACAGGGCATTGACAACCGCCTTTTTCAGCGAAAGCCCTTTGATCCGCTGGGCCGCCCAATCGGCACAAATCTCGGTACACGGTACGCCCCAGACTTTTTCTGTATAGGTCTTGAAGAAGGTTTCGTACAAGCGATCGCCAAAGCGATTCGTGACCCATTGCTCCAAGTTTTCTTCCACGGCTAACGGCTGCAACTTACGCCGCATATAGCTCGCCATCATCAGCGTGCTGTGAAAGACACCAATCTTACTCAGGACATCCAAAGGCTCCAACGGATATTGAAAAAAATCACCGTTGTAGAAAATGCGGGAAAGACGAGGAACCTGAATAAAATCATCCCCTAAAACTTCTTCCCAAAGCTGTTTTACCGGCTTAACCTTTGTGAAGAAACGATGACCACCAATATCAAAGCGATATCCTTTATAAGTCTCGGTTCGAGAAATCCCACCGACCCTATCGGCCTTTTCCAGGATGATCGATTGGACACCATGTTGAGAAAGCTTATACGCAGCGGTCAGGCCAGCTGGCCCAGCACCGACAACCAAAACGGGTGAGCTTTGCATACTGTTTTCTCATATGAGTTTGGCAAAGTCTTAACTACTAGAAAAAGGCCATTCATAGAATCAAACAGCCCAGCTCTAGGGAATGTTGATAGAATCGTTCCGAAATCAGCATCCGTACTAACCCATACCAACAAACTTTACTCGCGAAGCTCAGATAATGAGCTCAGTATTTTCACCTGTCTCCTTTCAAAAGGTTAATTCTTCGACGCTGCAAAGGATAGGGGCAGCTTCAGAAGCATACCAAAAACATACAAAACCTTTATTAAAAAAACATGTCTCTGGAACTGAGTATTTTCGAGCCGTTATGCGGCTATCAATCAGCTTACATTCAAGCAACTCATGCCTCATTTGGATTCGCTTGGCTCCAGCTCCCATACCAAAACTTGAAGTTACCAATGCCAAACGCTAAGCCACTGTACAGAAAGTAAAACCAGTGCCAGGGTAAGCATCGGAGCATAAAGCCAAATCCTCTGGCGCGGTTAAAAAAGCAATACAGGGGCAAGTTCAGGGCCATGACCAAAGCAGCGCATATTAAAGCGAGGACGGCAGTCATCGCAAAGAGGCTAAAGCTAACAAAAAGACCAACCAAGGCCAACATTGACATCAGCAAGAAGCCATAGCTAGCCACAACACTGAGTCGGGCCGAGATTTTCAAATTAAGGTCATTATCAAGATGACGGCGCTGCAGCAAAAGCTCTGTCCATGGCAGGGCTCGGGAGAAAAAGTCGGTTTTGATCATGGACTGTACCTCCCAACGTTTCAAGTGCTTGACTTGAATATCACGATAAAGGGCAAGCTTATAGCCTGCTGCTTTTAAGCGATAGCCTAGTTCAATGTCTTCAATCATGGGACGACGATAGGCTTCGCTAAAGCCATCGACTTGCCAGAAAATTGCTTTCCGAATTGCACCACACGCGCCCCAAAAGGTGTTGGCCTCTTGATTGGCGACTTGGTGCGTGTAGTGATGCAGCAGATTTCGATACTGAGACAGAAAATTGGCTGCCTGGGGTTGGTCATCATAGGAACCCATGAGAGCTGCTAGATCGGGATCGGCGGCAAAGGCCTGCATAACCTTGCTTACGGTGTCTGGATGGACTACAACATCAGCATCGACAAAAAATAAAATTTGGCCCTGAGCAATTTGAGCCCCGGCATTCCGGGCTCGTGCAGGACCTCCAGGCTGAGGGAACTGATGCACGATCGCCCCAAAATTTTGGGCCAACTCCCGTGAGCCATCCGTATCACCGTCAGCCACAACAATAATTTCACAACCATCAGCTTGGGCTGGTCGCAAACTTTCCAAGCATTGCTTGAAAGCCTCACCACCGTTATACACAGGAACAATGATTGAAATATCAGAGCATTCCACCACAGCAACACCTAGCCCTTCTTTTAAATTGCGGGTAAGCTAACAGACTTTTAATCTGCGTTGACAAGGTTACCTTTGTTTTTGAGCTTTCTACTCCATTTGATCTCTAGTG
>JBCBTQ010000057.1:0-28822 GCA_039818605.1 Cyanobacteria bacterium J06639_14
TGGCTTCGGGGGGTGATGATTTTCTACCCAAGCCGGTTGATACGCAAGCGCTTCTCCAAACATTAGAAAATCACCTCGCTTTGACTTGGATTTATGAAGAAGGTAAATCCAATGATAGCTCTTGTGAGCAAAGCCAACTGCCCTTCGTGGTACCGTCTCATGAAACACTCAAAACACTCCTAAAATTGGCAAACCACGGCTATATTCCGAAGCTCCGAGACCATCTCGAAGCTTTAGTGGACAATGATGATCAATATATTCCCTTCACCAATAAGATTCTGACACTCACTAAGCAATATGCAGTTGAAGATATTGAAGAACTGCTGCAGACTTATATTGACGCTCAGGAAATCAATAATGCCAAGTAGATATCAAATTCAGACGCCATAACTGAGCATCAGTCACTTCATCATTAGTGAGCTAATATTGCTCTATTCGCAAGCACTATTCACTCGCTTTTCTGACTGCAAATCTAGAGACTGGTATCCTAACTCAATCAAGAAAATAGGATTAATGATTGGCAATGTTTAGTGAAGATATTACAGGTTTAGTGCTCATCATTGACGACACCCCCGCAAACTTGGAGGCTGCGTCTGAAACGTTAAGTTCAGCTGGAATTGACGTCGCAATTGCGACGAGTGGCGAACGTGCTTTACGACAAATGGAGCAGCTACTTCCAGACCTGATCTTATTAGATGTGATGATGCCGGGACTTGATGGGTATGAAACTTGCCGACGCATCAAGCAGGATCCACGTTTGCGTGCCATACCCATCATCTTTATGACAGTTGTATTTGATCTACAAAGTAAGGTGAAAGCCCTCGAATCGGGAGCCGTTGACTATATTGTTAAGCCATTTCACGAACTTGAAGTCTTGGCGCGCGTGAAAAATCATCTGCAACTTTACCATTTGACCCAAAATTTAGAACACCAAGTGGCGCTGAGAACTCAAGCACTGCAAAATTCGCAGCAGCAGATACTCCAAAGAGAAGCTCAGATTCGACAGATGGCCTATGAAGATTACCTCACCAGGTTGCCGAACCGAGCGTTTCTATACGAGTGGTTTGAAAAGAACCTCATAACCCTGCAAAATTCACAATCTATCGCAGCTTTGCTACTGATTGATCTAGACCATTTCAAAACGATTAATGATGCTTTGGGCCATGATGTCGGCGATAAAATCCTGGAGGCCGTTGCGCAAAGATTAAAGCAATTTTCAGACCAATCTGTCCTGATTGCTCGTTTAGGGGGCGATGAGTTTGTTGTCGTTTTGCGAGAAATCTCTAATAGTCAGGCCATTAACGGCGATGTGGCTAAAGCGATCGCGCATCAAATTCAGGCAGAACTATCCAAGGCTATTTTCGTTGAGGAACGGGCTTTTAGCGTCGGGGCCAGTATCGGTATTACGCTCTTTCCCCAGGGCGATGAAACTGGGCAGGATATCTTGCGGAAGGCCGATATGGCACTCTACCAGGCTAAACGCTTGGGAAGAGGCGAAGCGCAGCTGTACTTATCATCGCTGCAAGTGGTGGCAACAGAACGCCTCCAGATAGAAGAGGGCTTACGTCAAGCGCTGGGAAAAAATGAATTAGAACTCTATTACCAACCCCAGATGGATGCTTCGGGAAGGGTGCGAGGGGCTGAAGTTTTGCTCCGCTGGCATCATCCGGAAAAGGAGTACAGTATTTCGCCAGGACAATTTATTCCAGTGGCTGAAGAAACAGGCCTAATTCACAGTATTGGAACATGGGTGTTTGAGGAGACATGCAAGCAAATTCTGGCGTGGGAAAGGGCTGGGCTTAGCTATTTTGGGCCTGTTTCTATCAATGTTTCGCCATGGCAATTTGCCCGTCCAGGATTTGTGGAGCATTTGGGCAACATCATCCAGTCTTATAACATTAGTCCGCAGACGTTATCAATTGAGTTAACGGAAACAGCCTTACTCTATGATCTTCAAGAATCCATTAAGAATTTAACTGCCTTAAAATTATACGGGTTGAGGATCGGCATCGATGACTTTGGGACGGGGTATTCCTCATTGGCATATCTTAAAGAATTGCCGGTCAATTTTCTGAAGATTGACAAACTGTTTATTCAGGAAATGGAAATAGAAATGAATCGTCGTTTGGTCGCAGCAATTATTTCGATTGGCAAATCGATGAATCTAAAGATTATTGCCGAAGGCGTTGAGCAAACACTCCAAACCGAACGCCTTGTGGCATTGGGTTGCGACATATTTCAAGGCTATCTTTTCAGTAAACCTTTGCTTGTAGAAGACTTCACCCAATTTGTTAGAAATCACCTGTAGGCTCATCAATAAAGATGCCATTCTCCCGTAGATTTCAGATGTGTCTCGGCGTTCCCAACCCGGCATCTTGCTTCCTAGCAGAGTCTCAGAATATCCAGCACTCAATAAAATTGTTAGGCATCTAGCATCTTCTCACCGTTGCCCACTGAGGCTCCTCTATGTCCCAATCAACCGATCCGCAACTGACGGCTTACAAGTTGCCCCTCCGCTTAGTTCTGTTGGGGCCGTTTCTACTTCAGATCTTTGCCGCAGTTGGGCTTACCGGATACTTTGCGATTCAAAATGGCGAACGGGCAGTCAATGATTTAGCCACCCAACTCAATGCAGAAATTGATAATCGCATCAACGAAAACCTGACAGCATTCCTCACCACACCTCATCAAATTAATCAGCTCAATGCTGCGGCACTGGAACTCAAGCAGATTAGCTTGCAAGATTTAGACGGCTTAGAACGTCACTTTTGGCATCAGATTGAGGTTTTTCAGGGGGTTACCCAAATTAGTGTCGGAACTGAAGCTAGAGAGTTTATTGCACTTGATCGTCTGCAAGATAAATCATTGGTGGTTCGGGTGGCGAGTCAAGCGTCTAACTACACGCTCAATTCCTATTCAACGACTGAGACTGGTTCCAGACAGGCGTTAATTCAATCTAAGGATGATTATGATCCTCGGATTCGGGACTGGTATCAAGTTGGCAAAAACGCGAAACAAGCCACTTGGAGTGGTATTTTTCCCCATTTCTTCAATCCCACCCTGTTACTGCCTGCTAACCAGCCCGTTTACGATGCGACTGGCCAGTTAGAAGGGGTTTTGTTTATCACTCTGCAGCTCAAGTTGGTGAGTGAGTTTTTACAATCCTTGGATATTGGGCAGACAGGGCAGGCGTTTATTATTGAACGCTCGGGGGCATTGGTGGCCACCTCCACGTCAGAACTTCCCTTCATCCGTAATGATGAGGAAACGGCGCGTCTGGCCGCGATCGCTAGCCAAGATCCCATCACCCGAGCAGCCGCCAACTATTTGGTGGAACAATTTGGTGATTTTGCTCAAGTTAATGATCAGCAACTGCTGCATTTTGAGATTGATGGTAAACGGCAGTTTCTCCAGGTGAGTCCGTTGCAGGATCAACAAGGACTGGATTGGCTCGTGGTCGTGACGGTGCCGGAATCCGATTTTACGGCGCGTATTGATGCCAATACACGCACCACGATTTTGTTGTGTTTAGCAGCGCTGGCGATCGCTTCAATCCTGGGCTTGTATACCTCCCGTTGGATTACCCAGCCCATTATCAAACTCAATCAGGCTGCCGATTTGATTGCTCATGGTCAGTTAGATCAAAAAGTCGATCCATCCACTGTGCGTGAACTGGGGGGCTTAGGACAGTCGTTTAACCAGATGGCAAAGCAGCTCAAATCCTCATTTACAGAATTAGAACAACGGGTCGAAGAACGCACCAATGAATTGAAAACAGCTAAAGAAGCAGCCGAAATTGCCAATAAGGCCAAGAGCGAATTTCTGGCTAATATGAGCCACGAGCTGCGTACCCCCCTCAATGGCATCCTGGGCTATGCCCAAATCTTGCAGCGATCGCCTATCGTAGCAGGTAACGAACGCCATGGCATTCGCATTATTCATCAATGTGGTTCCCACCTACTCACGTTGATCAATGACATTTTGGATATCGCCAAAATTGAGGCCCGTAAACTAGAGCTGGATGCCAAGCCACTGCATCTTCCTTCTCTGCTTCAAAGTGTGGTGGAAATGTGCAGAATCAAGGCAGAACACAAGGGCGTTGACTTTATCTATCAACCCAACCCTCGGTTACCGGAAGGGGTGATTACGGATGAAAAACGCTTGCGACAGGTGTTGCTCAACTTGTTGGGCAATGCGATTAAGTTTACTGATGATGGTTCAGTGACCTTGAGAATCGATGTCTTAGCCGCCTCAGATGCTCAAATAACCGTGTTGTTTCAGGTGATCGACACAGGGATTGGGATTGCCGAAGAGCACTACACCGAGCTATTTACCGCCTTCGAGCAGATGGGCGATCGCCAAAGACAAGCGGAAGGCACGGGGTTGGGATTAACCATTAGCCAGCGTATTGTGCAGCTAATGGGGGGGACGATCGAGGTTAGAAGTGTCTTGGGACAAGGGAGTAAGTTTAGTTTCACCATTGAACTGCCTCCGACTGAGGATTGGGTCCAGCAACTGGAGAACGAACACCGCGATCGCATTATCGGCTATCAAGGCCAACGTCTAACTATCCTCGTCATTGATGACCGTTGGGAAAATCGCTCCGTCCTGCAGAATATCCTCGAACCCCTCGGCTTCAAGATTATTGAAGCCGACAATGGTGTAGTTGGCTTAACGCAATTGCGATCAGCATTGCCGGATCTGGTTATTACCGACCTGGCGATGCCCGTTATGGATGGCTATGAATTTCTAGAACACGTCCGGGCTGATGTCGATTTACGACAGACTAAGGTCATTGTTTCTTCAGCTTCGGTCGCGCAAACCGATCGCCAATTAGCGTTAGATGGCGGTGGGGATGATTTCCTGGCCAAACCGATCGATGCCAAAGCACTCCAGCGGATTTTGTCTAAGCATTTGCAGTTGGTTTGGCTATATGAAGAGCAACCTCAAGAACTGCCTAAGCAATTGCTCCTAACCCCACAATCCAAGTCAACTACTGATGACACCAAATTCCAGGGAGTTACTTTACCTCCTCGTCAAACGCTGGAACGGTTATTGCGACTGGCCCAACAGGGCAACATTAAAGCCCTTCGTGAAGAGAATGCTCAACTCATGGCAAAGAACTCAGCCTTTACCGCTTTTGCTGAACCCATTCAAAGATATGCCCAACAATTTCTAGCCGAAGAAGTTGAAGATTATCTGCAGCAATATCTCCCCAAGGAATAGACTATAAACGAGCATTGTGATTGCAAAAATACGCTCTGTAGACGATAAATAATGAGCCGTGGCTCCCGCAAACCATGTCAGATACTCTTGAACTTTTTATCGATTTGAATGGAGTCGAGCATGATTTGGATCCTGACGAACTGGTAATCTACTCGCGCAATTGGGTGATTGATCTGCAGAATGGCTTAGCTGAAGATGCCAAATTTGCCTGCGCTACCGATGTACCGGAGGGGGCCAGAGAGGGACAAGCGGGTCTCGATCTGGGGATTATCCAGGCGGAAGTCCACCTTAAGAATATCGCCGCCGTTTTGCGCTGGCTGCAGGAGCGCATTGCCGGAGCAACGTTCAGGCTGGAATCCGGTGATGTGAAGCTAGAACATTACACACCGGAACAGCTCGAACAATTGCTGGCGACCTTAGAGAAAATTTCGCATCTCACGATTAGGGTCGTGAATAAGGAGGCCCGCAAGGGCTGATGGTAAAGGGCTACCTTTGTCATTGCCCTTCACCCAGACGATCGCATCCTGTGGACTGATGTTCGGCAATATGACGGGCGCTGTCCATTAATTTGGCCAGGAGTTCAAAAAGCTGCCGTTGTTCTGTGGGGGTGAGTTTGGAGAGCAAACAGCTGTTGAGTTGAAAATGATGCGGCAGCATTTTGTCCAGTAAGGTCCATCCTTTTTTGCTGAGACAAATTATGGTGCGTCGGCGATCGCTCGGATGAGGGTGTCTTTCTACCAGTTGCGATCGTTCTAAGCCGTTCAGCAATCCGGTAATAGTGCCTCGGGTAACACCCGCGCGATCGGCACACTCGGAGGGCGTTAAACCATCGCCACTACAATGCAACAGCATCAGCACGATAAATTTCCCCATGGATAGCTGATACTCATCAAAATGAGTATCCATCACCCCGTAAACATCGGTCGCTGTTCTCAGAAACATGAGACAGGTTTCAACCGCTTGAATATTGAGGTTGGGGTATTGCCGCGCGAGTTCTAGCAGCGCCTCATACTTGGGTAAATCACGAAGGGTAAACAAAGTCGTTGTATTGGATAGCTGTCACAAAACTACTGAAATAGATGCGATTTATCCTACTGTGGTTTCAATTAATAATTCGCTTGAGTTTATACTGCACACAGTTGATACCTCAGTTAGCAGAATAATACATCGAGGTTTTTTGGTCTGATGCTCTGAATTATTCAGACTTCGTTCTAGAACTCTAGCCATTCAGAATAAATCCAGCCACCATCTGTTAGCTGCGTCCAGTTGCCATTGGTTTGCGTACTCACTCTGACCGCAGTGCTACTAGGAATAAACCGTAGCAATTCGTATTCAGTGCCGGGTCCTGAAAAGACTAATGCATCTAAACCGTCCTCGGTAACTACCCGTGCGTCTCTGAAGGAGTCCTGATTCGAGGGTGTCGGCGTCGGCGTCGGCGTGGGTGTGGGTTCCGGTGTGGGTGTGGGTGTGGGTGTGGGTGTGGGTTCCGGTGTGGGTGTGGGTTCCGGTGTCGGTGGTGATGGCTGGGTTTGAGGCTCGTTCACGGTTGCTGGTTGGGCTGAGTCGCTGTAGAGTCGTGCCAACGTATTCGGACCAGCAACCCCATCGATGTTAAGGCCATTGTTTTGCTGAAAACGTCTCACGGCGCTGCGAGTATCCTGACCAAACGCCTCGTTAGGAACAAAATTGGATGGCAAGTATCCCAATGCGCGCAATTGTCTTTGTAACTCGGTAACCCCCCTTCCCCGGCTACCAAATTGGAGATAGCCTGTCTGGGAAGACGTTGCAGGTTTTGGATTAACCTGTGCAATTGCTTGCCCAAGCTGAATCCAGTTATCGGCAACCCAGCTCCCGTCATCGAGTTGTGCCCAACCATTTTCGTATCGTCCAGTTGTTTTGATGGCAGTGCCACGGCTCAGCGTATTCACCGCACGATACTGAGTACCAGGGCCACGACGGGCATTGAGGTTGTAACCAGTCGGGGTATTGACAACGGCATTAGAGGCCACTGAATGGCGCGATGTTGGAACATCGAATTGACGGGTTGTAATCAAGTTGCCGGCAACCCAATCGCTGGTTGATAGTTGCGCCCAGCCATTACGATATCTGCCGTTAATCCGAATAGTAGTCCCTGAACTCAAGGTGTTGGTAACCTGATATCGAGTACTCGGCCCCCTACGAATGTTGACATTGTAGCCAGGAGGCGGGGCAATGTAGGCGGTGGCAGCAGCCGTAACACGAGGGGCAGGGGCAGCGATAGGGTCAGCATCGATTAGGTTACTCGCGACCCAGTTGCCGCTTTCCAGTTCAGCCCAACCATCTTCATACTCCTCCGTAATGTTGATGGCAGTGCCTCGAGCCAGGGTTCTGACAATGTCGTGTTCGAGGCCCGGACCACTGCGAATGTTGGTGTCAGGGGTATTGATATAAACCGTCAACAGATCGTCTCGATCACGCCGATCGCGAACCCTGGTGCCATCAATCGGATTGGCATTGATCAAGTAGCCAGCGACCCAATTGCCGTCCTCTAGTTCAGCCCAACCGTTTTCGTATTCTCCAGTAATATCGATTTCGGTCCCTCGACTCAGCGTGTCGACTACCGCATATTCTGTACCGGGGCCGCGGCGAATATTCACACGCGTCCCTGGGGAAGAGGTTATATAAGCTTTGCCAGCATCGGGCCAGGTTTCGGCTGGCAAGGGTTGGCTAGCAAGAAGGAGCGCGATCGCACTGAGAAACGCCGCCACTATTGGCCGATTCCAGAACAGTCGTGGCTGCCTCCATGCAGCATCGCTTGTAGGAGTCTCTAAGCTTGTGGGAGCCT
Organism: Cyanobacteria bacterium J06639_14; assembly: GCA_039818605.1. Taxonomy (GTDB): domain Bacteria; phylum Cyanobacteriota; class Cyanobacteriia; order Phormidesmidales; family Phormidesmidaceae; genus SIO1E4. The sequence goes on from JBCBTQ010000057.1 coordinate 8,051, forward strand.
CTGATATAGAAACCTCGGAGGTTTCGTGGAGCACCCACAGATGAAGGGTTGTAATGGGGTCCATAGCAGTTTCCGGTACATGCCTGCAAGCTTAGCCTAAAGCCATGGCAAAAACACTGACTGCCCTTACCCCCCCATACCTGACATAAAGTAAATCAAAAAAAATTGAATGATTCCGGGAAAATACCGATATGGCATGGAAGATGGATTAGGAATTTACAGATTGCTACTTTAACGTTCGTTATCAAGCTCAAGAACTCCAATGAAAACATTGTCGTTAAAACAATTGGGGAATTTAAGGCGATTTGCCTTAGGCTCTCTGCTTGTGACAACAACTATCGGGGCCTACTCTTTTGTCGCCCTCAAGGTTCAAGCCATTGAGGGGCGTTGGTTGCAAGTGGAGCGGATTGCTGGTGATGTGACGATCCAAACGAATAGCCAGCGCGAAGCACAGGTGGGCGATCGCCTCTCGGCTATTGGTCATGGTACTGTTACGGGCCGACAATCCAGCGCTAACTTTGCAATTGATAGTGGCATCGGCTCACTCGCAGTTGCTCAAAATACCCAAATGACGGTCCAGCGACTAGCCACTTTGTCTGATGGCGCTCGGGTAACCATTTTGGATGTCCCGCGAGGTCAGGTTCGCATGCAGGTTCGCCCCTTTTCCAATCCCAATTCACGCTTAGAACTTCATACCCCTGCTGGAGTCGCTGCCGTACGAGGTACCGAATTTGGAGTGGCCGTTAATGAGGATGGAAAAACCAGCATTGCCACATTAGAGGGACAAGTTGAAGCCAGTGCCCAGTCGGTGACAGTGCCTGTGAATGCAGGATTTGTTTCGATTGTGCATCCAGGGGAGGCCCCTACCCCTGCTCGTCCGTTGGATCGAGAATTGGCTATCCAATGGCAAACGCAAGAGCGGCGGGGCCGTCGACTCCATATATCTGGGCGCATTAATACTGCGAATGCCTTGTTTCGGAACGAGACCGAAATTGCCGTCAGTCGCACTGGCTATTTCGAGTTAGTCGTTTCTCTCGCGAGCCCCAACCGTAGTACCGTTTTGACCGTGAAGAATCCCCTTGGAGAATCGCGCACTCACAGAATTCGCCCTTGGCAGATACCTGATTTGGCTGGGGGAGGCAGTGACAAGTAAGGGATAGGGATCAACGTGAAAATAAAATACCTGTACAAGATGGTAGAAGCGTGTTCCCAATTCCCTTGCAAAAAAGTATTCTAATCCAGGTCTTACATAGCCGCTTTTTCAAGGGAGCGGCGACAGCGGCGGATCAAGCTGCATCGCTGTGACACGGCAAGCAATTTAATTTACAGCGTACTGAACCAAGTAGATGCAGTACACGTAGATGCAGTACACGTAGATGCAGCACACGTAGATGTAGAAACGCCACGTATCGCATCTTGAGAAAACCCAGCACTAAGCCAGCAGAAGATTAAAAGTCTTTGACCTCTATCGTTCACATTGATTTTTAGGGACCTGAGAAAATTCAGGGGTCTACTATGAAACAGATTTTGGGACAGGCTAGGGCTCGGTTTCTTGCCTACCTGAAGCGCAGGCAAGTGCACCGACTGGAAATGCCTCTGGGAGCCAGTCTGGTAGCAATCGCTTTGGGCTTTGGGCTACTTGCCACAGGAGCTTGGGAGCCTCTGGAACGGATTGCTTATACATGGCTATTTCTAACCCACAATCGCCTCAGCGATAACCAGTGGGACGATCGCTTGGTCGTTATTGCGATTGATGAAGCTAGTTTGGCTACCTATGGTCCGTATCCTTGGTCGCGCGATCGCTATGCGGCCCTGCTGGACAAGTTAATGGCTGTACAGCCTGCCGCTGTGGGCTTTGATATGCTTATGCCCGAAGCAACTGCCGAGGATGCCCAATTTGCTGCGAGTATCCAGTTTAGTGGCAGTGTGGTGTTAGCAGCGGGTGATGATGGCCGTGGCAATGCTATCCAAGTGACGCCTAGCCTAACGGAACCAGCTCAAGGCTTTTTAAGCGTTGGTCATGTCAAGCATACGCCAGATGACGACGGTATCAGTCGCCAGGGCTTTCTTTACGAGCGGCATGATTCGTCTGTTGCGCCTAGTTTCGCGATCGCCCTGCTGGAAACGTATCAACGCAATCTTGCGGGTCTTATTCGGGCGGACACAGTCGAACTCCCGACGATTAACCCAGCCTTCCTCAAAGAACCTGCCCGCTTTGACCAAAACCGTCCTGTTTGGATCAACTGGCCCGGACTCACGCGCCCTGCGTCGCTCCATAGTCTGCGATCGCCTGATGGCCTCACTACATTATCGTTTGCTGAAGTGATGGCTGATGACAGTCGTATTGATCTTGCGCAACTGCAGAACAAGATTGTCCTGGTTGGATATACCGCCGTAGGCATTGTTGGCAACACCGAAGATTCCCTCAGAAGCCCCTTTGAACGACGCATCCCGACGGCTGGGGTTTATCTTCATGCAGCCATCTTAGATAACCTCTTAAATGATCGCTTCTTAACGCGATTGCCCTTGGCCGGGACCTTAGGGCTAATTGTGTTCAGTGGTGTTGGCAGTATTTTACTTTTGAAAATCCTTGATCTGCGGGGACGATTGATCTTTGTTTTGGGGCTGACTCCGGGCTGGTTTGCCATTGCCTATGCCAGCTTTCTCAGTGGTCTGTGGATGCCGGTCATTGCCCCCATTGGCACCAGTCTGTTAGGGGTCATTGCCCTGCAATTTGCGGAACAGCGAGAGCGGCAAGAGTTAATCGATCTGTTCACGATTAATCTTTCCCCCCAGATGGCCGATTTTATTTGGCAGCATAAGGGAGAACTGCTGGTTGAGGGGCGGATTCACGCTCACGAGCTGACGGCAACCCTCTTGTTCGCTGATATTCGTGGGTTTACGACGATTACCGAAACATTGCCCTCACAGGTGTTATTGCCTTGGTTAAACCGCTACTTTGAGGTGATGACTGACTGCATCATGGCCCACGGTGGAGTTGTCGATAAATATATCGGTGACGCGATCATGGCAGCTTTTGGGGCTCCGGTATCGCAATCGGGAACCACTGCCATCCAACATGATGCCTTAGCCGCAGTCACAGCCAGTATTGCCATGGTAGAGCGGTTACAGGAGCTAAATCAGGAGTTCTCGGCTCAGGGGCTACCCACAGTTCGGTTTGGGGTAGGGCTGCACACAGGATCTTTGATGGCCGGTACGGTCGGTAGCCGCCACCGGGCTAACTATTCGCTCTTTGGCGATACCGTAAATGTGGCAGCTCGATTGCAAGACATGACAAAGCAACTCACTCAAGAGGATCCTTACCCGATTTTGATGAGTGAGGCGACTTATGAGCACGTGTGCGATCGCTGCATGGTAGTAAAAAAAGGACAACTCAAATTGCGGGGACGGACCACTGAAACGATTGTATATGCCTTAGGTGGAGTGCTCAGAGGGGAGCATAGCCAAACCTCGGCGAATATCAGTTTGGACTAATCGCTTGGGCTCAGCAATGTTGGTAGGGCCTATTGGCGATCGCTTCGATAGCTGAGCCGGTTCGACATCTGAACGAGCTTATGAAGCTTGCCTAATAGCCACTATCTTCTAACAAGTACAGTTGCCAGTAGCGCCTCGACGCGATGTGAAACGGAATTACTGACACTCGTGCAATGGACTAGATAACCCACCTCAAAAAGAATTACACTAATGCTGATTAGAAAACCAATTAACCAGTCATTGTTTTTCATGGTATTTGCCCCCCAGAGTTTGATTAGAAATCAATACCAAAAACAGTTTTAATTAAAAGCATCTCGGATTCACTAAAATAAGTCGCCAATTTAGTCATAGCTGTCTTGTCTGTGAAGAGAGTTTTTTCCCAATCGAATCGATAGCTTTTCCCGAAATCGGATTTCTGATAAATTAAACGAGAAATGACTAGATTCTTCGTGAATGCAAACACGTTAAACTCTGGAAGAAGCAGATTTTTATTTTCGATCATCCACTCAAAAACAGAAGAATTGTGCGCTGCGAAATGTAGTATCGCAGTTCCCAAAATCTTCTCTATTGCAGTTGAATCATGTGAAGCGATTAAGAAGCTTTTCAAGTTGGCAAATGCCACAAAATCTCTGGTGCTTCTGTTGAGAATGTCAATTGCAATTTTGGTGTCGATATCAAGTTGGAAATCATCGCGTCTTTGGCGACTCTTGATCGACGATATCTCGCATTCCATTGGCAGAACTTGCCTCATTGATTTGGATGCTATTTAAGTACACGCGCATCCTATAGCCATAATGTGGCAACTTAGTGGCAACTGACTGGATGTGATGTCCTAGGGCTTTGAGGTGGGGCCTTTTGACGGTTGGACAAGGGTAAATCAGACTGACACGAATTCCGTTTGCTTGTGCCCTATGAGCATGGGGACAAGCCTTGCGCCCTTGGTGAACCTACGCTTCCAGGCTCGACTGGTGCAACGATTGCCATAGTTCAACGATAAACTCAGTGCCCTGACCTAGTGTCGAATGACAGCGTAATTGTCCTTGATGGTTGCCCGTCACAATCTGATAACTGATCGGCAACCCCATGCCAGTGCCAACGCCTACAGGTTTAGTGGTAAAGAAGGGGTTAAAAATTTTGGCTTGTGTGGCTGCCGGTATCCCCAGACCATTATCTCGAACCGCAACCGTCACCTTATTATCGGAAACGACTGTCGTCGTAATCGTAATGCATCCTAGATAGTCAGGAGCAGCATTTATTTGGCGTTCTTCAATGGCATCGATTGCGTTGACTAACAAATTCATAAACACCTGATTGAGCAAGCCGCCATAGCATTCAACTAAAGGTAAATCGCCATAGTTCTTAATTACCGGAATTTCTGGTTTTCCGGCCCGGCCATTCAAGCGGTTTTGTAAGATCACTAAGGTGCTGTCAATATTTTCGTGCAGATTGATAGCCCTGGATTCGGCTCTATCTAAACGGGAAAATGTTCTCAAAGACTGAATAATATCCTGGATGCGCGTTGCCCCTGTTTCCATCGAGGCTAGCAGTTTAGGGAAATCATCAAGGATGTACTCAATGTCAGCTCGTTTGATGAAATTAGCGATCGCCTTGGGTGGATCAGGAAAGGTTTCTTGATAGATGCGAATTAAATTTGAGAGGCTTTGAGTATAGTCTAAAGCCGGTTCCAGATTGCCATAAATGAAACTCATGGGATTATTTATTTCATGGGCAATGCCTGCAACCAACTGTCCTAGACTAGACATTTTCTCCGATTGAATCAATTGTAGTTGAGTTTCCTGTAATTCTTGGTAAGACTGCTGTAGGGCTTTAGTTTTTGCCTGGGACTCTTCGTAGAGATGAGCTTGGTGAATGGCGATCGCAACTTGATCCCCAATATCTTGCAAGAGTCTAATTTCTTCTATATGCCAGGAAGATTCGGGTGCAATGCGCCCCATCTGTAAAGTGCCGACTCTGCCCCCTAACGTATGAATTGGCAGGCAGAGATAAGCCGTGACTCCAGCTCTTGCTAAAAAAGCCCTGAATGACTCATCTTCCACCAGTGATAGGTCATCGACCCGATAGGGCTGATTCTGTAGAATACAGTCAAGAATAGCGGGAAAGTCCTCTAACTGGTGAGAGCCCAACCAACTTAATAATTCAGGCTTTTTCTGTTCTTTGGCAATTTCCCAAATGTTGCAACTATCTTCTCTGTAATACCAGGCAAATGTACAAATGTCGGCGGGAAGTTCAGCCACAATTGCATTCACCGTCGTTTGCAAAATAATATCGAGATGCAGGGAATGGCGAATTTTAGAGCTAATGCGATTGAGTAGCTGAGTGCGGTTGAGCAAGGATCGTACTTGCATTTCGGTCCGTTTGCGATCGCTAATATCGCGACAGACACAAATTAACAATCCCTCTTCCGAGACGGTTAGAGACAAACCTTCAATAAACGTCGAGCCATCTTTGCGGGTGGCAATAATTTCGCCTTCCCAAGATCGATAGCGATCTAAAGCTGGCAACACCTCTTCTTCATATCGTTTGATTTCCTCTGGAGGATACATCGAGCGCCATGTTTTACCGATCAGTTCTTCACAGCGTTCATAACCAAACATCACTAGTTTGGCCTGATTTACATAGAGGAAGGTTTCTCCCTGAAGGATGGAAATGCCCTCAACCGCTGCCTCCATCACTGCCAACTGGCGTCGCATGGCAGCCTCGGCTGCTTTGCGATCGTCAATATTGCGACAAACACAAATTAGTAAATCATCTTCTGTTAGTGTGAGTGATAGCTCTTCAGCGAAAGTAGAACCATCGCTGCGAACGGCAGTGGTTTCCCCCTGCCAGGCACGCTCTTGCTCCAAAACGGGGAAAACTTCTTGTTCAAACCACTCTACAGCTTTGGGTAAATAGAGGTTATACCAGGTTTTACCCACGAGTTCTTCCGCACACTCATAGCCAAACAGGTCGAGATGAGCTTGATTCAAATAGAGAAACGTATCGCCGTGTAGAATGGCGATACCCTCGATAGCGGCTTCAATGGCTGCGAGTTGCCGTTTCATCGCAACTTCTGTTTCTTTGCGCTCAGTAATGTCGTAGTTAATGCCGATCATCCGCTGAGGTTCCCCTGCCGCATTCCGTTGCACCAAGGCATTGGCTTTGATAAATCGGATACTGCCATCAGGATGCATGACCCGAAATTCGGTATCGTAGTCCTTCTCACCTTGCAGGGCCTGCTGAGAAGTTACTTCGGCTGTGGTGCGGTCGTCAGGATGCAAACTATCGAACCACGTTTCATACACATTGGTGCATTGGTCGGGTACTTTGTCATAGAGTTCGTACATCCGCTCATCCCAAACAAGCGTGTTCTTGGTAATATCCCAATCCCAAATGCCGATGGCCGCAGACTCTAAAGCTAAATTCAGGCGACCAGATAACTCACGTTGTTGTGTGACATCGGCTGCCATCGAAATGACCACTCGGCGATCATCTGGCAACCGCCCCAAAGGAGCCGATCTAAAGTGCCAGATACGACTGTTGCCATCTTCCGTGGTAATCGTAAATTCCCCTGGGCCTTGGGGAGACTGAAGCGTGTATTGGGGGAAAATTACATGGGTGAGCATTTCCTCCGCGCGATCGCCATAGGCTCTTTCGGCCCAAGCCTCAATAGTTGGCATATCATGCAGGGTGTAACCGGTCAATTCGGTCCAAGTAGTGTTGATTTGTAGTACTTCACCATCTTCCGCATGGATCATGATAGGGAAGGGGGCGTTCTCAATGGCCAAACGGAAGCGCTGCTCACTTTCTCGTAACGCTTCTTCAGCTTCTTTGAGGGCCGTAATGTCGCGCCCGACGGCCTGGAATTCAATAAAGTTATCGTCAGAGTCAAATATGGCCCGCTCGGTCCACTGTTGCCACGCAACCCTGCCATTAGGGGCAATGACTCGGTGCTCGTACGTCACAACTGAATTATCCACCGATAAATTGCGGACATTTTGGGAAGGAATATCTCGGTCTTCATCTGGCATCAATGGGGTGAACCGATGACCGATCAGCTCATCAGGGGCCTTCTGGAAGAACTGACAATAGGCATCATTGGCAAAGGTAAACGTGCCATCAGGCAAATAGCGACAAATGAGTTCTGTTTGGTCAGAAATGATTCCTTGGTAGTAAGCTCGGTTGGCATCAAGCTCAACTTCGACTCGTTTGCGATCGCTAATATCGCGCCAATAACCAATGACTTGAACAGCATTGCCTTGAGTATCAAACCGCGTCATGCCACGCTCTTCTAACCAGCGATAAGTTCCATCCGGGTTTTGCAAACGGAACTCAACTCGATAGGGTGTTTTTGTCGTCCGGTTGTTGTTGATAACCTGTAAAAAAGCTGCTCGATCATCTGGATGGATGTTATCGATATTTTCTTGTCGTCTTTGGAGCAAAACATCCGCTGTTGGACCCAACACGACTTCACTATTGGGACCCCAGGTTTCTTGATGGGTGGCAAAGTCATACTCAAAGAGAACCTGACCACTGGCTCGTGCGGCAATGTCATAACGATCGCGCCATTCGGCCAATTCTTGGGCCAATTGCTGCAAGGCAAGATCGGCATGTTTGTGTTCCGTCATATCACTCGTGGTCACCAAGACACCTGAAATGGTGCCATCGACCTCACGGTAAGGAACGTAGCGAACACTCACAAACCGGCGTCCCATATTGGGATAGTCAAACCAGTCTTCGTAGTAAATAATTTCGCCCGCTAAACAGCGATCAAACTCGGGCTTAATCTGTTGCAGAAATGCTTCTTCTCCGTTTAACTCCGCAACAGAATGACCGATGATTTCGTTCCGAGTTCTACTGGTTCTTTCCAAGTAGGTTTGGTTGACTGCCCGATAGATATAGTCTTGATCAACCAGTGAAATACCGTCTACGGTTGCCGAAACAATACGCTCATAGCGACGCAAATCCGCTTCGACTTGTTTGCGAAGAGTAATATCGCGCACAATGATGAGGACTTCATCCGGGTTGATGGCACTGATCCGAATTTCTTCGTGTGCCATGCGACCGTCTTTTAATAACTGATGCTCGTATACCTGTAAGTTACCGGTGGTAATGGCGGCCTCAATCCGATGCAACTGCTGTTGTAACAAGGCGGGTGGCAGCAGTTCCGAAAGGTGCTGCTGAATTGGGAGAAACTCATCCGCTTGCTGGCGCGATTTAACCGCTTCTAAACAGATGCCGTCGCGGGTGACCCGTAACAATAAATCTGGAATAGCCTCAATCATGCTGCGGATCTGGTTTTCGCTAGCGCAGAGTGCTGCCGTGCGTTCCGCAACTTCGGTTTCGAGTTCATTATTGAGTTGCTCTAGCGATGTACTCGCCCGTTGGCGCGCCAATTCAGCTGCCGCTCGGGCTGCAAATACACGCAGAATTTGTTCGGCGCGTTGAGGATTGGCGATGGGGTGCGGATTGAGAATACACAGGTTCCCGATCGCATTGCCTTGAACATCACATAAAGCAATACCGAGGTAGCTATTGACGCCCATTGAATCCAACATTGCAGCTGCGGGAAAGCACTGTTGAATGGAGTCTTCACAATAAAACTGCCCCTCCTGTAATGTTCGTTCACAGGGCATGTTTGCCAGTTGATACGAAAACAGAGGCTGTAGTGCACCATTAGCCCAAAAGGCTAATGTATGAAGTGAGTCCTCAACTTTTTCAGTGACAACTACGTAGGACACATTGAGGGCTTCCGCAATATAGCGAACTAAAGCAGGGAAAAAATTCTCCCCCGTGGTTGCTGCGGTCCCGGCTATCAGATTCTGCAGAGCCGTTTCGGCTTGTTTGCGATCGCTGATGTCCTTATGAGTCCCGATCATCCTGAGGGGCTGGCCTTCAGCGGTACATTCGATAACCTTGCCACGTGTCAGCACCCACTTGTAGCGACCATCTTTGCAGCGTAAGCGGTGTTCGTTGTAGTAAGTGCTTGTTTCACCCTCAAAATATTTCTCTAAATCGCTGTAGCACCGATCTTTGTCTTCAGGATGAAGGAGATTTGCCCAGTTATTGAAGTGATTGCCTACCTCATCATCGGTATAGCCCAGCATGGTTTTCCACTGTCGGGAATAGAAAACCGTCTGCCTCTGAACGTTCCAGTCCCAGACCCCGTCGCCGGTTCCTTCGAGCGCGAATTGCCAACGGGCTTCGCTCTCTTTTAAGGCCGCTTCAGTTTGTTTGAGTTCACTCAGATCAATGTCAACGCAGTACATCTCTGGTTCACCCGTCGGCGATGTCAACATAATGTGGCTGGAATAGACGGCTACTCTAGAACCATCTTTATGCTTCAAGCTCAGTTCACCCGCAGGAACTGCAGGCCCACCACTCATCCAAGTCTGTAATGAAGTATTGACCCATGACTGCATCTCGAGGGGAATGATCAAGTCCTCTAGGGTTTGACCAATGGCCTCGGCGCGAGTGTAGCCATAAAGTTCTTCGCTGGCATCATTCCAATAAATCACCTTGTGATGCTGGTCGTACCCCTGGACTGAAATTTTAGGAGTGGCTTCAAACAACTGGCGAAATCGTCGTTCGCTTGCTTCCAAAGCGACTTCTGCTCGTTTGCGGTCAGTGATATCGCGGATGACGACAATAACTTCTTGATCGTTAAGCGGTGCGATGCGAATTTCTTCATAACGGGGCGTGCCATCGCCATCCAGTACTTGTTCGTAGATCTGGAGGCTATTGCTTGCAATGGCTTGATGGGCATAATGAAGCCGCTGTTCAGCTAAATTTCGGGGTAAAACGTCATAGACCTCGGGTCCACTGAGCGATTCTGATAGATATTTAATGTGTACAGCACTCCGTCCGGCTACACGTCGTTGATAGCCTTCTCGATCCATTTGAATGAGCAAATCCGGAATGGCTTCAATCAGTGCATGGTTGGTTAGTTCGCTTTGTTTCAGGGCCAGTTCGGCTTGTTTGCGATCGCTGATATCAGTGATCACACCCACATATCCAATGACTTGTCCGTTAGCACCGTGCTCAGACGCAACCGACTTGCCATGGACCCATCGCACCTCACCATCAAGATGTTGAAAGCGATATTCGAGCTGAAAGGGGCGATTTTCCTGGGTTGATAGACACCATGCGGCAGTAACTTTGGGCCGATCTTCTGGATGTATTCCTTGTTGCCACCCCTTCCCAAGAGCTGTCTCTAGGGTGAGTCCAGTAATCTGACACCAGTAGTCATTCACATAGGTACAATCGCCAGTGACGTTAGTGTGGAAGATTCCCGCTGGAGCTGCTTCCACTAAGGTGGCGTAGCGGTCCTCAGTTGCCTGTAAACGGGCTTCGATTTGTTGCCGAATATCCACTTCTGTTTGCAACTGATGCAGCATGACAATGTGCTGCAGACTTTCATGCGTGACCAGACCCACCAACTGATCCTGGTCATCCAGGATGCATAGATGACGAATGTGATGCTTTTGGAGCAAATTAAGCGCAGAGGACACCTCTACAAATGCCGATTCCCTGAGCGTTATGACGGGAGACGACGTTACCTGCTGGAGTTGCAAACCGTTGAATGGCTCTTGTCGGGCACTCAGACGCACGACATCGCGCTCAGTCAGTATCCCGACTACGTGCTCCTCTTCAACGACCACTACACAACTTGATCGCACGGTCAAGTGGAGTGTCTCCAGTTGTTTATCGGCTGTGTCAGGAATTTCATCATGAGAATGCAGCGCACTCATTTGCGCGATCGCTTGGCTTACTAAGGTATTGGGCGAGACGACCAAGGGATTCTGGACAATTGCCGATTTCAGATCTACCAGGGGAAGAGCCGCGGTGCGCAAAGACATAGTGTTGTATGGGTTCGATTCCTATGGCTTTTTAGTGATACGTTTTCCACAGTAGGCAAAACAGCAAACAGTTATCCGAGTCGATATCTACTGTCATCAATTTGACAAGTCTTGCTGTGGGTGTGGACGGTAGATTACTCACTCGAGCTGTTCTAAAAGATTTAAGGCATTATTGCACGTGGGATGCACCCTAGGAGCATACGTATCTAGTACTGTACGTACTTATTCCTATAGGTTCCTAGTATATTGAGTCTGCAACTATATTGAATCAGTAGAAGTAAACGATGTAGCAGAAATGCAGGGAAATCGCTGAATTTTTTGGGAATTTTTATTCTCGGCCCACATCCTATCTTCCGGATTGCCATATGTTGGATAACGGGGAATGATATCAGTCACTGATATCATGGCATCCATTTTTCCTGAGGTTGAACCCAGCCCAGAAGCCAGAAGCCCTTCTAACCAAGGATTCCAGACTCCTTTATGCGGCTCGGCTTCATCCTCTTGTCACGTGGGTTTCTTCAGCGTAAGGTATCCATGCGTCTGTCGGGTTTGAATGTTTTGTCCCAGTATATGCAGGATGACTACTTAGCTCGACGCTAATTGGGAAAAGCGCAATGTTGCTTTTGCGACATTGACGGTAACCACAAAGCTTTCTTGGTATATCGAATTTGGATCCAGTTGAACGTCAGATTTAATATCGTCACAGTATCTTAATTTAGAGTCTATTAATGTCTATGCGTAAGACACGCTAGCGTTACTGGGTTGAGGGGATTCCAGCGCGTATAGGAACCCACTGCCGCCGATCGCGAACAGGCTATTTGCTGAAACTGTCCTTGCCAATGAGGGTGTTCCCTCAACCACTCGGTCATCTGAGCTGAATTTTCTAGCGTGGTTAGAGCGACGATAATGCGTCCTTCTGGAAGGAGTGTTTGGGTACATTGCTTAAGGATTTCCAGTAGACGACCGCTGCTACCGCCAATAAAAACTCGATTAGGGGGCGGTAAACTTACTAGCACATCAGGCGCTTTGCCGTAGATTACGGTAACTTGGGGTGTCTCAAAGCGACTGACATTTTGCTGAATTAGCTGACAGCCTGCCGCCGTTTTTTCAATTGCCCAAATCTTGCTGGCAGGTACTAAACGGGCAATTTCTACGCTCACACTTCCCGTGCCAGCGCCCACATCCCAGATGACCTGATGCGGTTGCAGGGCCAGTTCTGCCAAAATTTGCACCCGTATTTCCCGCTTCGTCATCAGACCAGGACGATCGCGAAAGCTCAGAAAGTTGTGGTCAGGAATTCCAAATAACGGTAATGTTTCCAGCACCGGGGGATGTTCTAGCCGCTGCAAAACAACGACATTTAAGGGCGCAAAGGTTTTGTCCTGTACAGCGGCGAGCGAAAACGGTTGGACACGCTCTTCGGCCCCACCCAGGTTTTCGCAAACCCAGAGCTGATAAGGGGTGGGCAAATCGAGGTCGTTTACAAGACGGGCGATCGCGGCGGGTGTATTCACCGCATCCGTTAATACACCAATAGGATCAGCTCCTATTTTCAAACATTGCGCCAAACGTTCTAGCGATCGCGCATGAGCACTCACTAATGCCGCCTCCTGCCAGGGTAGCTTGATACGGCTAAAGGCCAATTGCATTGAGCTGGGGTGGGGATGAAATGTCAGAGCGTCTGCCGGTAGGACTTGTAGGAGCTGCCGCCCCAAGCCAAAAAAGAGCGGATCGCCGGAGGTGAGTATCACCACGGAATCAGGATTTGGCTGCTGCAGATGCGCTTGCAGTTGCGATTCTAGCTCTACCAATGACCATCGTTGAGCCGGGTGATGGGGAAAATAACTGAGGGTGCGATCGCTCCCTGCCAAGACCGCTGCCTGATCAATCAACTGCTGTAGAGGTCGCGGTAGGCCCTCGACACCGTCCAGACCAATTCCTATGACCTGAATTGGAGTCATGGTTGTGCCTCCCAAGCCAGCACCAACAGGGCATTGAGGATGGCTGCCGCCACTGAAGAGCCTCCTTTGCGACCATCGACGCGAATTTGTGGCACTGGCAGAGCTGCTAATTGATGTTTAGCTTCCAGGACGCCCACAAATCCAACGGGGACGCCAATAACAAGCGGTGGATAAATAGTTTGGGTCGCGATGCGATCGCAGAGGGCGTGTAATGCCGTCGGGGCATTACCGATGATGTAAATGGCGTCAGGATGGTCGGCCCAGGCCTTCAGTAGTCCCGTCTCCGTGCGTGTTCTACCGGGTTCCGCCACCGTCGCCAAATCCACCGCTGCTATCAAAGAATTGCCAAAGGTCCGATTTACCATGCCTTGACAGCCCTGACGCACCATCCCCACATCAGTCACGATGGGGCTGCCGGACTGCAGGGCTGTTATGCCTTGCTCGATAGCATTCGAAGAAATATGTAGTAAGTGAGCAAATTCAAAATCAGCGGTGCTGTGGATAATCCGCCGGAGCAAGGCATATTCCTGAGGGGCAAAACCGTGATCCCCCATTTCCCGGTCAATCAGCGCGAAACTCTTTTGGAGAATGGGATGTTGGGGTAAGGGTGGCATAGCTCCGGAGCGAAGGTAAGCCCTATAATTCTAAGACGCTTTTGTCATGTAGTAGTGACAAGTGAGGGGGATGGGGTGAATTCGGAGTTCGGCATCCGGAATACTCCACGAGAAGGGCATCGCCCTACGGAATTTGGAATTTGGTGGACGGTGTTGTGAGTCTCTATTTCTTCTGGGGTGATGATGATTTCCAGCTAAATCAGGCGATCGCGACCCTGCGTGATCGCACGTTAGATGCTGACTGGGCCAGCTTTAACTATGACAAGATTCCGGGTGACGATGCAGAAGGTTCCAGGACAGCGCTTAATCAAGCCATGACGCCCCCCTTTGGTACGGGTAAACGCTTTGTGTGGTTGGTCAATACAACGTTGGGGCAGCGCTGCGCCGAAGCGGTGTTGCATGAACTAGAGCGGACGTTACCCCAACTACCTGAAACAAGCGTACTTGTTCTGAGCAGCCGCCAAAAACCAGACGGACGTGCCAAGTTCACAAAGTTACTGCAAAAATACGGCCAAATCAAAGAATTTGGCACAATTCCACCCTGGAAAACCGATCAACTCTTAAAAAATGTTGAAAAAATGGTGGCTGAAAAAGGGCTTTCGCTGACTTCAGACGCGACTGATTTGTTAGTAGAAGCTGTGGGCAATCAGACGCGACAACTCATGCTGGAATTGGAGAAATTATCGTTATATTGGGGCGATCGCCCCTCTCCTATTGATGCCGAAACGGTTGCTTTGTTAGTAACGATTAGCACTCAGAGTAGCCTTAAACTGGCCGCCGCGATCAGACAAGGTCAGACAGAACAAGCTTTGGGGCTAGTAGCCGATCTGCTGAATCGGAACGAACCAGCACTCCGTATCGTCTCTACACTTGTAGGCCAGTTTCGCATCTGGCTTTGGGTAAAAGTCATGGCTGATTCAGGAGAGCGCGACCTCCAAACAATTGCCAGGGCTGCCGAAGTCGGGAATCCTAAACGGATCTATTTCCTTCAAAAAGAAGTTGCACCCATCACACTAAATAGTCTCAAACAAGCTATGACGCATCTACTAGAGCTTGAGGCGGCCCTGAAGCGAGGACGCGATGAAACCGCGACTTTACAAACAAAAGTGATTGAGATTACTCAACTCTTTCAAAAATCTCCACCCGTGCATGCTCGATATGCATAAATTATCGATTAAAATCCTGATTAAAATAAGAGGTCGAATAAGTTACTGTTACATCAATTGCCTTTATCCATAGAGTCTCAGGTTTATGGTTAGTCTATCAATGCAGCAACCGTTTCCACGTTTTAGAATGTCTCGACATTTAGTAGCCGCCAGTTTCTTGGCAGGGATTTTAGGGACACTGGGTGTCCCCTCGTCCTGGGTGCCGACCCCATTGCCCTTGGTGACCCAGGCCGCGATCGCTCAGACAGATGAGGGCTTTACGTCTGAAGAGATTACCCAATATGCGCGAGCGGTTCTGGATATGGATATCCACCGGATCGAAGCGTACACCGAGATTAAGGACATTTTGCTGTCGCTGCCCATACCCGTGGATATCGGCGAAGTCAATATGAGCTGCTCAGATAATCAGGATATTTCGGCTGTGCCACGATCGGTCCGCCGCGATGTGCGCGAGATTCTGTTTGGGTACTGTAATCAAGCTCAAGAAATTGTTCGGGACAATGGTCTGAGTCCTCGCCGCTTTAATGAGATTACAAGTGCTCATCAACACGATACCGTGCTGTCTGAGAAGATTCAGCAAGAGCTAATCCGTTTGCAAGAGCCGGAATAGGTCCTTACAAGCTTAGTGCTATGTAAATTAAATTTATTTCCGCATCTCAGCCGTGACAGCTTGATCTCCTGCTGTCGCCGCCCCCTTGAAAAAGGGGCTTTACAAACCTCGTTAGTGTATTGCCCCACTTCGCAAAGGATGGTGGTGGGATCAAGTCTCCATCACGAGTGGCATGAAACTTAATTTATGCTGTGCTTAGTACCCTGTAAATTAAATTTATTTCCGCATCTCAGCCGTGTCAGATTGATCCCCCGCTGTCGCCGCCCCCTTAAAAAGGGGCTATGCAAATCTTGGCAGTGTATTGCCCTACTTCTCAAGGGGAATTGGAGGGATCAAGTCGCCGTCGCCAATGGTGGAAAACTTAATTTACCTTGTACTTAGGATAGAGAAGAGGAAAAAATATATCGACTCTGTTAGGGCAGGTTCAGCCAGAATCGCCTGTCGATATTCTGGATGTCGCAATCAGAACCTGCCCTAGCGATTGATTTCGTGGTCAGAAACTCTTTGGCTGTTCAGGATGACTTGATGCGTTTTCTCCTTAACCAGCGGTTGCTTCAAGCCAGTCAAAGATTTGGTTGAGCTGATGTGTGGTTACCAGCCCATATTGCCAAAGTACGATTGGCAATAAGTTGGGAGTTGCATCTGAGTGACGAAGCCCTAACGCGATCGCATCTGCCGGGATCGCCAGCTCCCGCTTTAAAAATTCAATCAGTTTGGTTTGCTGGCTCATGCGTGACAATCCACCTTTGCTCAACATTGGCGAGTTTTTATCGACTCTATTATTTGGGGGTAAGTGTAGCGACGAAATCTGAATATTGCCTGGGTTCTTATTGAGATGAAACACAGACGTAATTTCTTGTGAAGTCTGCTTGACTGCTTTACTTATGACTGTTAAAGAGTTGAATTTTCTGCGTCAGCTGTTTGTCGTCAGCAGTGCGCTAAAAAAAGCCCCCGGCCACGAAGACCAGGGGCTGTGTGAAGCACTGCAAGTATCTGCATGTCTACGACAATAAACCTCAAGCGAGAAGAGGTTGGGAAGAGAACGGGAAATTCTCGGGAAGACTGAAATTTATGCACCACTCAGCAACTCTGCCAATAGTGCTTTTTGAGCGTGCATCCGATTCTCTGCTTCATCCCAAATGCGGGACTGTGGCCCCTCGATGACAGACTCGGTAATTTCTTCGCCACGATGAGCTGGCAGACAATGCAGCACGATCGCGTCTTTCGCGGCTACTGCAAGCAATTCATCATTCACCTGATAGGGTTGAAAAATGGGAATACGGCTGGCGGCAACATCTTCTTGTCCCATGCTGGCCCACACGTCTGTATAGAGCACTTCTGCCCCTTCAGCAGCAGCTTTGGGATCTTCGGTAAGGGTAATGGTACAGCGATCGCCTGCGATTTCTTGGGCTTGGGCAACAATCTCATTCTGAGGTGCATAATCTGCGGGTGTTGCTACACGAATATTCATGCCTACTAAGGCACAGCCCAAGATGAGGGAGTGAGCTACATTATTGCCGTCGCCCAGGTAGGTCATTGTCAGCCCAGCAAGCTGAGGACCAAAGCTTTCTTGCACCGTCATCAGGTCAGCCAAAATCTGGCAGGGATGCTCGCGATCAGTTAGGGCATTGATGATGGGAATCTCCGCATACTCGGCAAATTCCTGCAGCTCAGCCTGGTCATAGGTGCGAATAGCCAAAACATCCAAGTAGCGGTCCAAAACTCTAGCCGTATCCTTGATGGGTTCGCCTCGACTGACCTGGGTCATGCTGACATTCAGATCGAGCACCTGTCCTCCCAACTGCCACATGGCTGATGAAAAACTCACACGAGTTCGGGTAGACGATTTACGGAACAGGAGACCCAATATTTTGCGATCGCACGCTGGCGGCGTTGTTCCTGCTTTAAGTTGCACCGCGAGTGTCAACAGGTGCTCTAACTCCTGTGGCGTCAAATCCGCCATGCTGAGAAAATCTCGACCCTTTAGAACTGTCATCTTCCCTGTCTGTCAGTTGTTCAGAAACTATAAAACTATCAGATTTTTGGCGTTGGTTTTGACCACCGCGTATTCTCAAAGCAGATGACACCTTTGGGAAATGCAATCAATGGGCTGGTATCAGCGTTGGGTTTTGCCTCGATTACTGGATTGGTCACTCTCTGGGGAGCCGTACACGACCTATCGCAAACAATTATTGTCGGCAGTCTCGGGCCAGGTCTTGGAGATTGGGTTTGGCACGGGTTTGAATCTGGCCTACTATCCCGACACCGTATCATCGCTGACGGTTATTGACCCTAATCCTGGCATGGCCGTGATCGCCCATCCTCGCCTACAGGCGACGTCCTTGCCAATTGTCAGCCAATCTTTGCGGGGAGAATCCTTACCCATGGCAGATAATATGTTTGACTGGGTGGTCAGTACCTGGACCCTCTGTAGCATCGAGGGCGTGGAGCAGGCGCTAGGCGAAATTCGTCGGGTGTTGAAACCCGGTGGCAAATTTGTGTTTATTGAACATGGTCTGAGTCCCGATCCTAAATTACAGATCTGGCAGCATCGCCTCACACCGCTGCAAAAATGTATCGCTGATGGCTGTCATCTGGATCGGGCGATCGCCGAGTTAGTTGAGCAATCCCTCACCTTAGAAAGCCTGGAGACCTTTTATTCTAAGGGCATTCCTAAAGTTGGCGGCTATTTCTACCGAGGCATCGCGGTCAAAGAAGAACCTTCATGAATCTGCGCTGAGAAGGCCAAATAACGTGAATTCGACGCCGATCCTGTCTTCGCTGATAGCCTGCCCGCGAGTCAACTGCGGGTGGGGGTAAACGAAGCCAAAATGAGGCTGTCGAACTCACGTCAAACCGTATGTGACGCAGCGGTTCGTAGGTGGATTATAGGCTTCGTTAGCCGCTATTCTTGTGCCAAAACGGAAGTAATTCCTTGCCTGTAGCTTTTGAATCTCCCAGTCACTGAATAGTGCTTTATGTTGCTTTAAATTGCCTTCAGAACAAGACCCTACAGCATGTTCCTGAGTCTTCAAGCTCTGATTGTGTACGCGAGAAGCCTTATACAACAAGGGATTTGCTGAATCTGTAGCGAGTCTAGATTGTCTCCGACCACTCAGCTTCCTTACCGATTCCTCAGGGTGAAGTTTCTTCCAACGTCCTGCAATTAGTTAATTTTCCAAGCTGACAGAACACGACATGGGCTATTAAATAAGCAGTGTGAGTCAAGCTTATTGAGCTGTTCACCTAGTAGTACTCGCGTGTCTGAATCTCTCAGGTAAGGGTGTAAAAGGCTAATTGCAGTGATTCTGCAGACTCTAAGCTCAGGAATACAGCTTGCAGACACAATTCGTGATCTTCCAACATCCGCTAATGGAGAGTTGAGCCTGATGATCGTACTTAGGCTCAATGCACAGCCCTCTTCTCCTTTGGCTACCTGAATGCCCGTTTAGTTCTTAGGATATTACGCTTTGAGATTCGAAGACAGGACTACCAAGTTGAGCTGAGATACGAATAAATATTTGGCCAATTCAAAGCCGCCATAAGACTTAAGTTAGGAAAACATGAGTAGTTGATACGGCTATCAACTTAAAGCGGGAAATTCTGGTAACGAGAGAATCCAGAAGTCAGGAGCCAGGAGTCAGGAGGACACTGGCTTCTGACTCCTGGCTCCTGACTCCCTATCAATGGGTGTTTGCCAGCTTAAACCGTACGCCGTTGATACTTGCCTAATTGCTTCTAGGCGGAAATTGTAAAGTGCCATTTCCCTGAACAATCTGCGATTTGGAGGTAAGCAATGTCATCTCCCGTAACCTCAATTAATAATCATGATTTTGACACCAATGCCACTATGAATCCATCCATTGAAAACCGTTTTGATGGCGTTGAAGAGGCCTTTTTGGCACAGGATGATATCAATGGCACCAAACGGAATGACACGCTTCGAGGGACTAATGTCGGTGAGAAAATTTCCGGTTTGGGAGGTAAGGACAAGCTTTACGGCAACAATGGCAACGATAACTTGTTAGGCGGCGGCAGCAATGACCAGCTCTTTGGCGGTAACGGTAAGGATCGTCTACAAGGCAACTCTACTTGGCGAGGCCGTTCCGGTAAAAATGAAAAGGATGAGATGACCGGGGGCGGCGGCGCTGACACCTTTGTGCTCGGCAATAGCAACACGGTCTTCTATCGCGATGGCAAACGCAATACCCTGGGTAAATCAGACTATGGTCTGATTAAAGACTTTAATCAGGCCCAAGGCGATGTCATTCAGCTTAATGGCGATGCCAGCAAATACCGTTTGGGAAATTCACCTGTCGGTTCTGGCAAGGGTATTTTTCTGAAGGTTGAAGGTCAGGATGAACTGATTGGCGTCGTCCGAGGAAAGGTTAATAATCTCAATCTCAATAGCAAAGCCTTCAAGTATGTGGGGAATAGTTCACCGTCTCCCACACCGGACCCATCTCCCACACCGGACCCGTCCCCCACGCCAGACCCCACTCCCAAACCGAATCCCACTAGCGAAACGGATCGCTTTGACCAAGAAGTTCTGAAATTGGTCAATCAGGAGCGGACTCAGCGGGGTTTACAGCCCTTGACCTTAAACGAGAGGCTGGATCAAGCTGCCGATAAGCATTCTAAAGATATGGCTGATCAGGACTTCTTCAGCCACACCAGTAGAAATGGCGATTCGGTGGGCGATCGCATTGCTGATACGGGTTACCAAGCCAGAACCTGGGGCGAAAATATTGCGGCGGGCCAACGCACACCAGAGGACGTCGTGAGGGGTTGGATGAATAGCTCTGGCCACCGGGCTAATATCCTGAATCCCAACTTTACCCATATGGGCTTGGGGTATAAATCCTTGAGCAACGATACCGGCAACGTTAACTATGGCCGCTATTGGACACAGGTCTTTGGCGCTAGTCAAGGCGTCTCACTAAATAGTACGGCTCCTGAAACTGATCTGAATAGCACCGAACAGAATGGCATTGGGGCTAGTCAAGACATCTCGCTGGATAGTACGGCTCCTGGGGCTGATATCAATGGCACCAAACGGAATGACACGCT